>CAIWFH010000065.1 GCA_903911925.1 uncultured Acidobacteriaceae bacterium | reverse complement strand
GGCCGGTATCCGCTGTGCCAAGGTTAAATAGCTGAACATCGCCGCCTGCTGCTGATCGTCTCCACGCATACTGCTTGGATAAATCAATCCCCGCAAAAAAACTGTGACCGACATCAGACAAGGTGTTTTTCCGCAGCCTGTAAAGCCCCTCAGTTCTTTGCAGGCAAATTCGGCACGACTAAAGTTGTGCCCTGACAATTCTTGCTTTTCAGACAGCGAGTTTCCAAAGCATGGGAAGTCGTGCGCTTTTGAAGCCTGACGATCACCACTGGCTGTTCGCTGTTTTGTGCCGTCTTATTCGTGATCGCGATGCTCTCACCTGCGTAGCGCACTGCAAGTGGATCGGAGCGTGAATTCAAGCGATTCGCGCGGGACGCTTTCGACAAATGGGCCGATGGCCCAGGCCAGGCCGAATGGAATGGAGCGGGTAAGGGAGACAGACTCGATCTGCATGTAGAGTCCGCCGTCCCGCTCCTCGTAACTCCAATAGGTATTGAGACGCCACAGGAAGCCATGTTCTTCGCTGGCGCTCAATGTGCGTTCTGCTTTTGTGCCGGGCGATTCAATCTCGGAGATGTGCGTGCTTCGCGAGATGCTGTAGCCGTGTTTTTCATCGAGCCGCTCAAAAGCGATGTTGTAGGACGTGTCCATGACCACGGTGATGACGTGCCGCTGGCGCACCCGCATCAGGACTTGAAAGCGGTCCTTCTGTTGAGAGAGGACCTTTGACTCAAGGACCTGCGGCGAAAAGCGCCGGGGATAGGAGTTGAAGTCCTGCATGAGCCGCTCAAAGTCGGCCGCTTTGGCTCCAGCGACAAACGCGGCGCTGCGCCAGTGGTGGAGCATTGCTCCGGGCAGGCTCCGGCCTGTGGCGGGTGCAAGATTCTCAATGAGCAGTTCTCCCCGGCGAAGGCGGTTCTGACTGTCAGGGACAGAAGCGACAGGCGCTAGAAACGCTGATTGTGCAGCGTGCTGCTGCGCGAGGCGGGCCTCAACGGCACCTATATAGGTATTGAAGACGGAAACGGCGGCGGGCGAGGGCTCAGCGAGAATGGAGAGAGGCCAGAAGACAAATATGAGGATTCCGCTGATGAGGGGCAATACTCGAGAATCCTTGAGCCGTCCGGGTTTCATGACTTGTACCTTAGACTGGACTGGCCGCCGGAGACAATGCATGGGACGTCAATTGATCGCGATTGTTTCTCACTCGGCAAGTGATTGGAGGAATGGGGTTTGCGAGAAGTTGTCACTGAGGCGGCAGCGGTCTGGTTGAGCCTGCATTCGGATACACTGGAAAATGGACATGGTGGATGACATGGCAACTGAACGGCCGGCCCGGCGCTATCGCTTCGGAGTGTTTGAGGCGGATGCTGCTACAGGCGAACTCAGAAAGCATGGCGTCCGCATCAAGCTGAACGCGCAGCCGTTCCAGGTGCTGCTTCTACTTTTGGAGCGCCCGGGCGAAGTGCTGACCCGCGAGGAAATCTCAGGGGTGTTGTGGCCGGACGGCACTTTCGTCGACTACGAGCATGGGTTGAACTCGGCGGTAAATCGAATTCGCGAGTCACTGGGGGACACGGCTGGCAATCCTAGATTTGTTGAGACCCTGGCCCGGAGAGGTTATCGCTTTGTCGCTTCCGTTGAGCCGATAGCGCCGGCTCAGGATGCCGTGACGGCGGCGGCCGGGGCTTTCGATTCGACGGCAACGGAGCGATCGGATGTTTCAGGAAGGCAAGAGCAGACTCCGGAGGAGGCTACAACCCGCTTCTTTGAAGGGATGCTGGCCTCGCCTGGCGAGCTTCCCAAGGCTCCCTATCGCGTTGTACAGACGCTCTTTGTTTTGCTGCAAGCGATGTACCTTGGGTTTTATATTGGGGCGCTGGCGAACCTGGCGGAGATTGAGGATTTGCTTTCGCAGCTGCCGCGGGCGGGCTTTGCGTTCACGGTGCTTATTGTTACTGCCGCGATTCTGATTCCGGTGCGAGCCTTTGTGCTATCCGCGGCTCTCTTCCATGCGCCCGGAGTGAGGGGGAAATTCCTCAAGATGTGGCCTTTTGTATTGCCGTTTGATGAGTTGTGGTCCCTTTCGCCCTTCCTGCTGCTGCACCATATCAATTTCGGGCTTGCGCTTGCATGCACAACGCTTCTGGTCTATTCGCCGTTTGCGCAGAGGTCGCTGGTGCTGATGGGCGCGGGTGAGGTGAATCCTGAAGGCGCTACCGCTGCCCGGTGAACAATCTGAAACTGTGTGCTTTGCAGGGGCAAGCCAGGCGACCTATGATTCCGTTATGGATGAGCAGGCGAATGAACTTTCAAGGCTTGTCGACCAACTGAATCGCTCGGCGAGCGGGGCCAAGGCAGGCGAGAAACGATCGATCGATCAGTTACTGGCAACCGCGCTCCACAGCCATGCTTCCGACATCATTCTTGTGGCCGGATCCCCAGCCACTCTGCGCGTGAATGGCGCCCTGACCGCGGACGCCGGGCCGGCGCTTTCGGCGGAAGTGATACGGAATATGCTGCTGCCGCTTCTGACGGCGGGGCAGGCGGAAGAACTGCAACAGCGCAAATGCATGGACTTCTGCTTTGTGCGCGGCGCGATGGGGAGGTTCCGCGCCAACTATCACTTTCAGCGCGGAACCCTGGCTGCCTCGATCCGGCTTTTGCCGGCGCAGATTCCCACGTTGGAGACACTGCATCTACCTGCATCGCTTGCCATGCTGACCGAGCGGCGGCAGGGGCTGGTGCTGCTGACCGGCGCGACGGGCTGCGGCAAGACCTCGACCATGGCCGCGCTGATTGACCGGATCAACGCCAGCCACAGGGACCACATCATCACGATTGAAGATCCGGTAGAGTACCAGCACACGAATCGCAAATCGCTGGTGGAACAAATTGAACTGGGCTATGACACGCCCAGTTTCGCGCAGGCAGTACGGGCGGTTCTGCGGCAGGATCCGGATGTGATCCTGGTGGGGGAGATGCGTGACAGCGAGACGATGGCTGCTGCGCTGACGGCGGCTGAGACCGGGCACCTGGTGCTGACGTCATTGCATACCAACGATGCCGCACAAACGGTGTCGCGCATCCTGGACACGTTTCCATCGGGATACCAGTCGCAGATACGCCAGCAACTTTCCCTGGCGTTGCTGGCGGTGATTTCGCAGCAACTGTTGCCGGCGGCGAATGGAATCGGACGCTATCCGGCTGTTGAGATCTTGGTGGCGACAAGTGCCATGCGCAACCTGATTCGCCGCGGAGACGATCATCAACTCAGGGCGAACATTGAGACGGGCCGGTCAGAGGGAATGTTGACGATGGAGCAGTCGCTGGCCGAGTTGGTTCGAGCAGGGAGAGTTTCACGCGATACGGCATTTGCCCACTGCAACCACCCTGAGGATTTGCGACGGCACCTGGGCGGCTAGCGCATCTCGCTTGTCGGTATAGAGAGAGCGTGGGCCGGGAGGCCCACGCTACAGCCGGCTAGGAGGCCAGCGCTACAAGTTCTTGCCTGTGGCGCTACAAGCTCTAGCGGGGATTGGCAATGGCTATCGAAAACAAGATTGACTCGATACGATGCGCTCGCGTCAGGGATGGCGGCACAGGTGTAGTCTTGATTGTCGGAATTTTGACGCGGAGTTTGGGACGATATTTTTTGCGCCGGGGCGTATTGGCGCATTGCGGCGGAGAATGATCGCGGCCTCATTTTGTTGGGCGGCTGCAAGCATCCACTTTTACCACGAAATTGAAGCCAAGTGAGGACGGAATGACGGTATCGCGTGCAGGCTCTCGCAGAGAGTTTCTTAACAAGTCCACCATGTGCATTGGCGGGATGTTGCTCCCGGCCAGGTTTGCAGCCGAAGCGTTTGCTGAAAATGTAGCGCCATTCAAGGCCAAAGTCAGCGCCCACATCTGGGTTTATGCCAGCAAGTATCCGCCCGACTGGGATGCGACCCCTGACCTGGAGAAGGCCTTCAGCGATCTGCATACCGCAGGGCTGGACGGCATTGAAATCATGGAGGTGGATTTACGGCACGACGATGCCGTGGAGCGTATCGGCAAGCTTGCTCATAAGTACGAACTCCCGGTTACTGGGGCATCCTACGGGGCGGCGATGTGGGATGCCACAAAGCAAAAGGAAATATTGGCCGATATGGCGGTTGTTGTAAAGCGCCTGGGCCAACTGCATGGAAAGACACTGGGAATTTCGGTTGGAGATACGGGCAGGGCCAAGACAGAGCCGGAGTTCGATATACAGGCTCAGACGCTTAAAGGCATCATGAAAATTTGCGGCGACAACGGGGTGGTTGCCAATTTACATAACCACACCTATGAAGTGGCAAATGATCTGCATGACTTGAAAGGGACGCTGGCCAGGATTCCGGATATGAAGCTGGGGCCGGACCTGAATTGGCTCATTCGCGGCGGCGTGGACCCGGTTCAGTTCATCAAGACGTACGGACACCAGATGGTGTACATGCATATTCGCGACCAGTACAAGGATGGCACCTGGACCGAGTACGTGGGGCAGGGCGTCACCGACTTCCACGCGATCGCGGAGGCTCTCAGAAGCGTGAACTTCAGCGGCCGGGCTGCGATCGAGTTGGCTTTCCCCAAGGACTTCGTTCCCAAGAATCCGCTGGCAGAGGACTGGAAACGAAGCCGGGAATATGTGAAGACCACCTTTGGGTGGTAAGGGCGATTTGGCGGTGCGGGTACGGTTCTTTGGAATCGTTACCCGCGCAACCCGACCAGGTCCATGAGGCGAGCGGTTTCGCGGTAGGCCTCTTCAACCCACTCGACAATGCGGGATGGGTCGGGCGAATATTCGAGTTCGATGGATACCACTCCGTCGATTTCGAGTTCTTTGATCGCCTGAAGATAAGGGCTGAATTTCACGATGCCTTTTCCGGGCGGAAGATCGCCGTGGACTTTTCCATCGCAGTCGCTGATGTGCACGTGGATTGCCTTGCCCTTCAAGCGCGCGAGGGTTTCCGGGCCGCTGTCTGAGAGCGCACAGTGGCTGACGTCGATGTTCGCGCGGACGCGGGGATGGGCGCAATCGTCGATGAAGCGCACCATCTCTCCGACATTGTTGAGCAGGCTCATCCGAAAAGGCTCAAGTTCGAGCGCGATGTCGAGGTTCTTTTTATCGGCGTAATCGCCCAGGATGCGGCAGGTCTCGATAGCCCAGCCCCATTGCGCCTCGGCCGGAATTACTTCGCGTTGCCATAAATATTCACCCAGCACAACCAGGACGTTTTTGGCGCCGAAGTCGGCCGCGAGATCGATGTAGCGCTTGCAGCGGGCTACGTGGAAATCGCGAACCGGGTCGTTGAAATCGATGAGCCCGGTGGCCACCACGGGCAGCGACATGATAGGCAGGCCTTGCTTCTCGCAGGTTGAAGCGATCAGGCGCTTTTCTTCGTTGGAGATGGTCATCGCTTCGGTAAAGATGTCAACGCTGTCGAACCCGATGCGGGCGATATGCTGCAAGCCCGTGGCTGTATCGACACCGGCCTGGGCAAATGCGCTATTGATGATGCCGAGTTTCATAACTCACCTCTGGTGGAACTGGAAAGTGCGATTTCCTGCGGGGAGACGAAGCGGCGCTCGGATGCGCTCAGGGCTGCGGCTTCAACGAGAGCGATGGTTTTCAAGTTGTCCAGGGCTGCGATGGCTGGGGGTTGGCCGGTTTCAAGAGCGATGAGCAGTTGGCTCATGGTTCCGCCGAAGGCGTCGGGGAACCAGCTTGCTGCTGGATTGAAGTGGTGGAAATCTGCGTCGCCCTTGCGAGCGTAACGCATGGTCGAGGGCGTTGTGAAGGGATCCTGGCACCATCCGATGTCGCCCATCGCAAGGCCGTCAAGACCTTCAATGCGCCAATGAATATTGACGTCGGCGGGGCAGCCTTCCCGCGCAGGGCCAGTCCATGGATCGTCGATCATCACGCAGCGAAGGCCGTTTTCGTATTCGAGGATCGTGGTGCAGATTCCATCTGTATGCGGGAATGTTGTTCGCGGGTCGGGGCAGGTGCTGCAAAAGACAGCCGCCGGGTCGCCGAACCAGTACCGCATGCAATCCAGGTGGTGAATGGACATGATGCGGAGCGTTGCGGAGCCGGTGTCTGACTGCCACGGCTGCCAGTGGAGAATGGCGCGCATATCGATGGTGGCAAACACGGGATTGCCGAGAAAACCTTCGCGGAGGAGGGAATTGACGGCATAGACGGAGGGATCGTAGCGCATATTCTGATTGACCGAGAGCACGATCCCGGCCCGTTCGCAGCAGCGAACCGTCTCCACGGCGTCGTCGTAGTTCAGGGCCAGCGGTTTTTGCGCGAGTATGCCTTTGACGGTGCCGCGGTCGCAGGCGGCGCGAATCAGGTCGAGTTGGTACATGGGAGGAACGGCGATGTCGAGAACTTCAATGGTTGGATCGTCGAGCAACTCCTGATAGTTCGCGCAGACGCGGGAAATGGCGTGGCGGTCGGCGACGCGGGCCGCGTTTTCAGGACTGCGGGATGCGATGGCCACCGGATTGAGTCCGATACGCCGGTAGCTCACAAGGTGGCAGTCGTTGACGATGAATCCGCTGCCAAGAATTCCGATGCGGAAGTCTTTCCTTTGCGGCGTAGGCGGAGAATAGCGCAACTCGTGGTCTGGCATATGGAATGAGAGCCATTATAAGCCAGCCGAGCCTGGTATGTGAGTAACTTGCCGGACGGCCCCGGGGTCGAGCATGGCAGCCCAAAATTCGGCAGGGATATCGGTTACGGGACTCTCGATTCCGCCGTTTTGGGGCGGGGATGCGGCCGCCTGCCCCATGCGCGGGGAGTGATAGAGTAGCTGACAGACAAAGAGAGGTGCATTGCATTGAAGGTACTTGTCACGGGAGGGGCGGGGTTTCTGGGAGCGCGGCTGGCGCGGCAGCTTTTGCGCAATGGACAGCTCGAAGGCCAGACAATTGATGAATTGGTAGTGGCCGATCTGGCCGCACCGCCGGCCGATTTGCTCGCCGATGAGCGCGTGCGTGCGCTGACGGGTTTAATTATCAACCAATGCCCGGCGCTGAGCGGCAGCAAACTTGACGTAGTGTTTCATCTTGCTGCTGCGGTTTCAGCCGAATGCGAGGCCGATTTCGATCTTGGCATGCGGTCGAATCTTGACACGACCCGCGCCCTGCTGGATGCACTCCGGACGGCGGGCAACGTGCCGCGATTCATCTTTGCCAGTTCGCTTGCAGTGTTCGGCGCTGACCCTGGACTGCCCATGCCGCCGCTGGTGCGCGCAGATACGCTGCCCATGCCGCAGTCATCTTACGGAATTCAGAAGTTCATCTGCGAACAACTGGTGGCCGACTATACGCGGAAGGGCTTTATCGACGGGCGCAGTGTGCGGCTCATGACTGTGGTGGTGCGGCCGGGGCGGCCAAACGGGGCTGCATCGGGATTTTTGTCGGCGATTATCCGCGAGCCGGTGCACGGCCAGCCCGCTGTGTGCCCAGTGCCGGCAGAAACGAAGGTGGCGCTTGCTTCGCCCGGACGCACCATTCATGGCCTGATTGCCGTTGCCGAATCCCCGCGGGCGGCTTTGAGAGGACGAATCGCCATCAACCTGCCGGGACTTACGGTGAGCGTAGCGGAGATGCTGAACGCACTGGAAGCGGAATGCGGATCGGGCGCTCGCGCACTGGTGCGATTTGAGCCGGACGCAACAACCGCAAGGATTGTGGGCGGCTGGCCTTGTGCGTTTGACAACTCGCGTGCCCAGGTACTTGGCCTTGACCCGGACCCGGACTTCATCTCGATCGTCCGTGAGTTTCTGAAGGACCGCGCGATGGGCGCTCCAACGTGCTCCTGAACTTCATTGGTTCCAAGGGAACCGCTTCTGTGCCCGCTCCGAAGGTTCCCGAGGAGAAGGTAGTGGAGCGGCGCGTTTATGTGAAAGTGTTCTGGCATATCGTGCCGTTCCTGATACTTTGCTATGTAATCTCCTACCTGGACCGGGTGAATATTGCATTTGCGAAGCTGCAGATGCAGCAGAATCGCGGCTTCAGCGAGACCGTCTTCGGGCTGGGAGCGGGCATCTTCTTTCTCGGCTACTTTGTATTTGGCCTGCCCAGCAACCTGCTGATGGTGAAGATTGGCGGGCGCAACTGGATTGGGCGCACCATGATCGCGTGGGGACTCTTGTCCGCTTCGTTCATCTTTCTCAAGACCCCGGCGTCGTATTACGTGCTGCGCTTTCTGCTGGGCGCTGCGGAAGCAGGGTTTTATCCCGGCGCGATTCTGTATTTGACTTACTGGTTTCCGGCGCATCGGCGAGCCCGAATTGTGGCGCTTTTCGTATCGGCAATTCCGGTGGCGGGGATCTTCGGCAACCCTCTGTCTGGCTGGATTATGGGCGCCAGCAATGGGCTGCTCGGGATGGAAGGCTGGCAGTGGATGTTCCTGCTTGAAGCGACGCCAGCGGTGGTCGCTGGGACGGCGGCGTTCTTTGTTTTGGACGACGATATTGCCGGTGCGACCTGGCTGACTGCCGGCGAGAAGACCTTTCTGGCCGCGGAGATCAGGGCCGACTCGGGAGTCCCGCGGCCAAAGTCGGCTTCGGGGTTGCTGCGCAACGGGTATCTCTGGCTTATGTGCCTGATTTATTTTGCGATCGTGATGGGCCAATACGGGCTGACTTTCTGGATGCCTACGCTGGTGAAGACAACGGGCGTGAAGGGGATGCTGCATATTGGCCTGCTGAGCGCGATTCCTTTTGTCTGTGCGGTTGTGGCGATGAACCTGTGCGGCCGGAGTTCCGATGCCATGCGCGAGCGCCGATGGCATGTGATCGTGCCCGCCGCTGCCGCGGCCCTCGGTTTTGTTGTGGCAGCGTCTTACCCGTACAGCACGGCCGTGTCTCTGGTTTTTCTGTCGCTGGCCGCTGCCGGGGTGCTTACCTGCACCGCGCTGTTTTGGTCGCTGCCGACTTCGCTGCTCTCGGGCACAGCGGCGGCTGCGGGAATTGCGGTGATCAACTCGGTGGGCAACCTGGCGGGGTTTCTCAGCCCGTCGTTGATCGGCTACCTGAAGGATGCGACGCAGAGGAACGAGTACGGGATGTTTGCATTGGCCGCCGTATTGCTTTGCGGCGCCTTTATGGTGTGGACGATTCCGGCAAAACTGGTGAACCGCTGACGCGCAGGGCGGGGTGTAGGCTAGGAGAAAGTCTGATCACGTCGCACTGTCATCGGTGGTCGAGTTACCGAAAGAAGTGTCATGAAGACCTTGTTGGGTTGCATTGCCGACGACCTTACCGGCGCCACGGATTTGGCTAACAACCTGGTCCGCGCCGGGATGCGAGTGGTGCAGATGATCGGCGTCCCGGATGAGAAGGCGACGGTTGATGCGGATGCGATCGTGGTGGCTATCAAGTCGCGCACCATTCCAGCGGCTGAAGCGGTTGCCCAGTCGATTGAAGCCTGCCGCTGGCTGCGGAAGCGTGGCGCGGAGCAGATCTACTTTAAAGTCTGTTCGACGTTTGACTCTTCGCCGCGAGGCAACATCGGACCCGTAATTGAAGCGCTTATGGAGGAGTTGGGCTGCGATTTCTCTGTGGTGACGCCGGCATTTCCTGAAGCTCGGCGCACGGTCTTTAACGGACACCTGTTTGTGGATGGTGTTCCGTTGTCGGAAACCGGCATGCGCAATCACCCGCTGACCCCAATGAAGGATGCCAACCTGGTGAGCGTGCTCGCGGCGCAGTTGGACCCGGCCAAAGGGCGGAGGGTGGGGCTGATTGACTTCAGGACGGTTGCACAATCTTCAGAGGCCATCCGGAGGGAGATGGACAGGCTGCGAGGAGAGGGAGTTTCCATCGCAATCGGGGATGCTATCAATAACGAAGATTTGATGCGGCTGGGTGCTGCTGTGAAGGGGGCGGCGCTGGTTACGGCCGCTTCTGGCCTGGCTATCGGCTTGCCGGCGAACTGGGGGATTGGCCCTGCGGGGAGTTCATGCGGACTTCCGCAGGCGGCGGGCAGGAAGGCGATTGTCGCAGGCAGCTGCTCGACCGCTACCAATGCGCAGGTCAGGCACTTTGTTGAGTCTGGCGGTCAGGCATTTCAATTGAGGCCGGTGGATCTGGACGCCGATTCCGAGATGCAGGTTGCGAAGACGCTGGATTGGGCGGAAAGATGCTGGACGAAGAGGCCGGATATTCCGCTGCTTGTGTATTCGACCGCTGAACCTACTTCTGTGAGGGCTGCTCAGGAGCGGCTGGGAGTTGACAGGGCGGGCGCATTGATTGAACAGGCTCTGTCGGCGATTGCGCGAGGGCTTGTGGAGCGCGGGGCGGGGCAGTTGATCCTTGCCGGCGGCGAGACCGCAGGCGCGTGCATCCACGCTTTGAATATCCGGCAGATGCAAATCGGCCCGCAGATTGATCCGGGGGTGCCGTGGTGCTACGCGAGTTCGCCTGTGTCTCGAGCCGGCAATCTGCACGTGGCGTTGAAGTCAGGGAATTTTGGGTCAGAGAACTTTTTTACCAGAGCGTTTACGTTGATTGCCTGATGCTTATGACTGACGAAGAGCAATTAAGAAGAGAGATCTGCCGGGTGGGACGCTCGTTGTTTGAGCGTGGATATGTGCACGCTACGGCGGGGAATATCAGCGCCCGGCTCACGGATGGCTTTCTGATTACCCCGAGCGACGCCTGCCTTGGATTCTTGGAGCCGGACACGCTGGCAATGGTGGGGCTCGACGGCAGGCAAGAGAGCGGCGGGCGCGCCAGCAAGGCGCTTGCGCTGCATCGGGCCATCTACGACGCCGATGCTTCAGCGGCGTGTGTAATTCACACGCATTCCACTCACATGGTGGCTCTGACTCTCAGCGGGGTATGGAGCAGCGACGACATTTTACCGCCGATCACGCCCTACTTTGTGATGAAGGTGGGGCACGTGCCGCTAATCGAATACCGCAGGCCCGGCGATCCGGAGACCGGCAAGCATGCGGCAGAGGCAATCAAGCGGATGCGCGCGAAGGGAACGCCTATTTGCGCAGTCATGCTTGAGCGTCTGGGGCCCAGTGTGTGGCACGAATCGCTCGCCGAGGCGATGGCGGTTCTGGAGGAACTGGAAGAGACTGCCCGGTTATGGCTCAATTGCAATCCCCGGCCTGAGCCGCTCTCTGAGGCGCAGATCGATGAACTGCGCAGCGCGTTCGACGCGCGCTGGTGAAACGTTCAAGTTAAGTAAGGAGTACGCGCCATGCCTCGATTTGCGGCGAACCTTAGCATGATGTACACGGAACACAGCTTTCTGGATCGTTTTGCGGCTGCCGCACGGGATGGATTCAAGGCTGTCGAGTTTCTGTTTCCTTATGACCATCCGGCGGCCGCGCTGGCAGGGCTGCTGAAGGACAACGGTTTGATTCAGGTGCTGTTCAACGCGCCTCCGGGGGATTTTCAGGCTGGAGAGCGAGGCTGCACGGCTTTGCCCGGGCGGGAGGCTGAATTTCACGAGGGGTTTCTTCGCGCTCTCGAATATGCGCGAGTTTTGAACTGCCCGCGGATTCACACGATGGCCGGCATTGTGCCGCAGGGGGCAGATCGCGGCCGTATGCGCGAGACCTATGTGTCGAACCTTGCGTGGGCAGCCAGCCGGGCGCAGGCCGATGGCATCGATGTGCTGATTGAGCCGATTGCTGAGCGGAACATGCCGGGTTATTTTCTGAACCGCCAGGAAGAGGCCCACGCAGTTACCGCCGAAATAGGGGAGCCCAACGTCAAAATCCAGATGGACCTGTTTCATTGCCAGGTGGAGCAAGGGGACTTGGCCATGAATATCCGCAAGTATCTCAGCGATTCGAAGCCGTCGCGCGTGGGGCACTTCCAGATTGCTGGGGTACCGGAGCGCCACGAGCCGGATTCAGGCGAGGTGAACTACGACTACCTGTTTGACTTGGTTGATTCGCTTGGCTACCAGGGCTGGATTGGCTGCGAGTACGCGCCGAGGGCGGGCACATCGGAAGGCCTGGGTTGGCTAAGGAAGCGCTTGCCCGCAAACTGAGGAATTGGATAGGACTTGCCCCTATCGAGATGCCTGCCGAATGCGTCAGATCAGAGTTGGCGGCAAGCCTCATGGAGATCGTCATGACTTTTTCTGGTGCGTTCAGGTTGCTGGCAAAGGGGACTACAATTCTAGCCATGTTCATGGTTGGGCAGGGTTTACTTGCCCAGGGAGGGACGGAAAAAATGACAGACCTCTCCGCTATTGCGAGCTCGAACAACCAGTTTGCTTTCGATTTCTATCCGAGCATCAATGCGACCGATGAAGGGAAGAACATCTTCGTCTCCCCGTTCAGCGTGTCGACCGCGCTGGCGATGACGCTTGAAGGCAGCCGCGGCAATACCCAGAAGCAGATGGCCGGCGTTCTGCATTTTGATCTGCCGGATCAAGACCGCCAGGCTGGATTTGCTGCGCTGCTGGCTGAGATCAATGGCGGGCAAGGGAAACAGTACAAGCTTGAGGTGGCCAACGCGCTGTGGGGGCAAAAGGAGTACCGGTTCGAACCGAGTTTTACCGGCGTGATCGGCAAGTTCTATGGCGGCGGCTTCTATGCGGTGGATTTCGTGGGCGACAAGGGGGGCAGCGTCAACAAGATAAACGCCTGGGTAGACGGTAAGACTGCGGGAAGGATCAAAGACCTGGTTTACTCGGGCGACGTGAACGAGCTGACTCGGCTGATTCTGACCAACGCCATCTACTTCAAAGGGACCTGGACAGCGCCATTCGAGAGGGCAGCCACCAGGACCGAGCCGTTCCACACAAGCGCAACCGCCACGGTTCAAGTACCCATGATGCATCGGTCGGGGCAATTCAAGTTTGCGAAAGAAGACGCGATGACCGCCATTGAATTGCCCTACGCAGGCAACGAATTGTCGATGGTCGCGATACTGCCGAGCGGCGACATTGACAAGCTTGGAGAAAGCCTGTCGAACGAAGAGCTTGACCGTCTCAGGAAAGAGATGCGCCTGGGAGAAGTGGAAGTTGCGCTGCCGCGATTCAAGATTGAATCGCGTTCTCTGCTGAAGGACAAACTCAGCAAGTTGGGAATGCCGGATGCCTTCAATTGGTCGCTTGCGGACTTTTCGGGAATCACCGGCGACAAATCACTCTACCTCTCAAGCGTGATCCACCAGGCCATGGTGGAGGTGAACGAGGAGGGAAGCGAGGCGGCAGCCGCGACGGCGGTGGTGATGCACAGCATGACCGCCCGTGCTCCCTCGAAATTGGTGTTCCGTGCAGACAGGCCCTTCATATTCATGATTGTGCATAACGCGAGCGGGTCCATTCTGTTCATGGGGCGACTTTCAAATCCTTCAAGTTAAGGTCAGCGATTGAGGCCAGGAAACCCTTCCGTTTTGGCTTTGACAACGGCACCCCGCGTTGCTTAAGGTTTCTATCTGGCAACTGTTTCATTTGGGGAAATGCTAAAGAGTGACTGGCCTGGTTTGCGACCCAGGGAGGAATCTCGGCCGCAAAGGCTCGTCACAGTACTCCAGAATCATTCGGTCTTGATCCTTGAAATGAGAGCGGACATGAAAACGGGAAGATTGCGCTTGTTTGTCTTGAATTTGAGCCTGGTAGCGATGGCGCTGCCTCTTGCAGCAGTGACGGCGTTCGCGGCCACTGCTCCGGTTCCTCATGTTGGGCCCCAGGTTTCAGGGGTAGATAACCTGATTACGCCGCTTGGGTTGGATGATCCTGCGCCCCGGTTCTCATGGCAGCTCTCTGACCATACTCAAGGCGCCAGGCAGACGGCGTACCAGGTGCAGGTTGCGTCGCGGCAGGAACTGCTCGCCCAAGGCAAGGCGGATGTGTGGGACAGCGGGCGCATTGAGTCTGGCCAGGCGTTGAATGTTGTGTACGCCGGACCGGCGCTTCAGCCTTCGACTCGCTACTATTGGCGGGTAACGGTTTGGGGAGCGGACGGCAAGGCCTACCCGGCAAGTCCTGCCAGTTGGTGGGAGACGGGCCTGTTGAAGCAGGACAACTGGCGGGCCGCGTGGGTGGGCTACGAAACCGCGGAAGAGGATGCGGTGCGCCACGCCGCAGCCGCTTGGATTGCGAATCCCGATGCAAAGGCCCTGGAGGCAGAAAAGGCACCGGAGCAGCACTTCGCTTTCAGGAAGACGCTGAAGCTGGACAAACCGGTTCGCCGCGCAACGCTGTTTGCCACGGGACAGGACACCATCTCTGCCTGGATTAACGGCATCCAGGTTTTAACGGTCGATCCTCTGCCGCCTTATAAGCAAATGCCCTGGAAGAAGTTTGTGCGCGCGGATGTGACGGCAAATCTCGCTGCCGTGAACAACTCCATCGCCGTGGAGGTGGTTCACTATGTAGCCAACCCCAATGGCATGGCCATTGAAGCGGCGCCACCGATGATTGCAACCCTGGTGGTTGAGTATATGGATGGGACCACTGCGGCATTTGCAAGCAGCCTGGACTGGAAGACAGCGATCCACGCGCCAGACGGCTGGCACGGGAAGAGCTTCGACGACTCAGGATGGAAGTCCGCGGTGGCCGGAACGCAGGCTCCGGGCGCCACCGGGGGACAGCCGCTGGGGAATCCCTGGATTCCCGACTCGGTGAAGGCTTTGAGGCACGGATTTACAGTCGCCAGCCCTGTGAAGTCGGCGCGGCTCTATGCCACTGCGCTGGGTGCGTATGAACTGTTCCTGAATGGCAAGCGGGTAGGGGACGCGGTTCTGGCGCCGGGATGGACGGACTATCGCCAGCACGTGAAATATCAGACCTACGATGTGACCGCCCAGTTGACGCAGGGGAAGAACTTGGTTGGCGCGCTGCTTGCGCCGGGTTGGTACGAGACTGCGCTTGAGTGGTACCAGCAGCCAAACAACTACGGAGATACGCCTCCGGCGCTGAGGGCGCAGTTGCGCATCGAACACGTTGATGGCAGCGTGGAATGGATGGCGACGGACGCAAACTGGCAGGCAAGCACCTCGTACATACTTCAATCCGAAATTTACGACGGCGAGAGCGAGGATGCGCGACTTTTGCAGGCGGGCTGGGACATGGCAGTGTTCTCTGCGGAGGGCTGGAAGAAGGTTGTCGCGATTGAGCCGAAGCCGGTGGCTATCGAGGCGCAGGACTATCCATCAATCCGCATGGAGCGCACGGTTGCGGCCAAGAGCATGACTGAGCCGAAGCCGGGTGTCTACGTCTACGATCTGGGACAGAACCTGGCAGGCGTTGAGCGGGTGCGCGTTGAAGGGCCGGCAGGCACGAAGGTGCGGCTGCGCTTTGCGGAAATTGTCAACGCCGATGGGACCGTCTATACCGACAATATGCGCACGGCCAAGGTGACGGATACCTTCATCCTGAATGGGAAGGGCGTCGAGGTGCTGACGCCGCAGTTCACGTTCCACGGCTTCCGCTATATCGAAATTACCGGGCTGACAAAAGCACCCGCGAAAGAGGATGTGACCGCGCTGGTTTTGCATACCGATGCGCCGTTCACTGCGCAACTGGAAACCGGCAGCGCGATGATCAACAAGCTGTGGAGCAATATCCAGTGGGGGCAGCGTTCGAACTTTGTGGGCGTGCCGACGGACTGCCCGCAGCGCGACGAGCGGCTGGGGTGGATGGCGGATGCGCAGGTGTTCTGGCGCGCGGCCAGTTACAACATGGGCTTGGCGGCTTTTTCGCGTAAGTTTGCAGGCGACATGCGCGGCACACAGGCGACCACGCCGTACTTTGGCATCTACGCACCTGGCACGGCGGAGACGACATCGGGCTCCGGGGCGGGCTGGAGCGATGCAGGGGTGGTGATTCCCTGGACGTCGTGGCTGCAGACTGGCGACACCAGCGTCATCGACCAGAACTGGGCGGCGATGGAGAGGTACCTAAGCGCGATTAATGCGGCAAACCCCGATGGGCTTTGGACGCATGAATCGGGAGTTCCTTTCGGAGACTGGCTCTCACCGGAGGGCAAAACCGACTATGGGCTGATTGCCAGCGCTTACTGGGCCTACGACGTGACGCTGATGAAGCAGATGGCGCACGCAACCGGTCGCACGCAAGACGAAGAGAAGTATGCGCGGCAGTTTGAGAAGATTCGCGCCGCGTTTGAAAAGCAGTATGTGCACGACGACGGGTTTGTGGCCGGGGCGGATAACAGCCCTTCGCCGTTTGGCGAGATCAACAACCCCGACGCCAAAGCCAAAGGCGGGGATACGCAGGCCGGGTATGTACTGGCGCTGCATATGAATCTGCTGCCTGGGAATCTGAGGGCGGCGGCGGCGAACAAACTGGTGGCCAAAATTGAGGCCAACCACGGTTTGCTCGGTACGGGCTTTCTGGGTACGCCATACCTGCTGGAGGAACTGACCAAGGCCGGGCATGCGGACGTGGCTTACAAACTGCTGCTGAACACCCAATACCCGTCGTGGGGTTATCTCGTGGAGCACGGCGCCACAACCATGTGGGAACGCTGGAACGGCGACCAGATGAAGAGCGATCCGAGCATGAACTCGTATAACCACTACGCCTATGGCGCGGTGGCCGACTGGATCCTCCGGTATGCCGCTGGAGTGGACGCGACGCCGCTTGACGCGGGCTTCCATACGGTGGTGTTGCATCCGGTGTTCGATGCGCGGCTGGGCAGGGTGCGGTTTGACTACGATTCGACCTATGGGCGGGTTCATTCCGATTGGACGGTGAAGGGAAGCACGGCCGAGTGGCATGTGACGATTCCCGCGAATACTACCGGGTGGTTGGAACTGAACGCGGCTGAGGCTGCAAAGTACAAACTTGGGGGAACTCCTGTAACCGCGAGCAAACTGGCGAAGGCGTCGACGCGCGGCGACCAGGGCGGCTTTGAACTGGCATCGGGCAGTTACACTTTTGTAGTCGAAATCAAGTAGTGCGAAGCTTCGATCCCGGCAAAGCTTGAAGTGTGCCGGCAGCAGCAAGAGGGGGAGAACGAATGCCGGCAATTTTGGCGGGAATCGGATGGCACATGGTGGGTGCGGCATCGGCCGCATCGTTCTACGCGCCTATTGGCAAGGTGAAGAAATGGTCGTGGGAGACGACATGGGCCGTGGCCGGGTTCTTTTCCTGGATACTGCTGCCGATCGGCGTGAGCCTGTTGCTGCTGCCGGATTTTCGCGGCTTCTACGGTTCAATGGATTCGAGCGTGCTGTTGAAGGTAGCGCTGTTTGGAGCCATGTGGGGCGTAGGCAACGTGAGCTACGGGCTAACGATGCGCCATTTGGGGATTTCACTGGGCGTGGGCGTGGCGATCGGCGTGACGCTGGTGGTGGGAACGCTGGTCCCTCCGCTGTTGCACGGACAGTTCGCGATCCTGTTTCAGACCAGCAGCGGCCTGTATACGATGGCTGGCCTCTTATTGGCGTTGGTTGGCGTCGGGGTGGTCTCCTATGCCGGTCATCAAAAAGAGATTCAAACGCGCGGCGCGCTCCAGGAGTTCAATTTGAAATTGGGGCTTTCACTGGCCGTTCTATGCGGGATCTTCTCTTCCGGCATGGCGTTTGCAATAAGCGCGGCGGAACCGTTGAAGGCCGCGGCGCTTCAACTGGGCGTGAACCCGCTGTATGCGGCGCTCCCCAGCTACGTCATCATCATGGGCGGCGGCGCGGTGGTGAACCTGAGCTACTGCTTCATTCGTCTGGCCGCGCTGAAGAGGCTTTCACTGCGGGACGATCTGAGCCAGCCCGGCGGTGTGCTGTTGAAGAACGGAGCGCTTGCGGCCACGGGCGGAATCATGTGGTATCTGCAGTTCTTCTTCTACGCGTGGGGCCAGGCCAATATCCCGCAGCGGCTGGCGCACGTGAACTGGATGCTGCACATGAGCGGCTACGTTCTGTTTGCCGGGATTGTTGGTCTTGCGCTGGGTGAGTGGTACGGCATAAGCGGCAGGCCGAAACGTCTGCTGTGGGCCGGCATGCTGATCATCATCGCGGCGGCCAACCTGGTGGGGTTGGGAATGGCGTCATAAATACAGTGGTTAGTGATTAGTGGTTAGTGATTAGTGATTAGTGATTAGTGGTTCGTGATTAGTGGATATTGGCGGGTCGAGGGATGTGGCATCCCAGGTCTCAAAATCGAGACCTGGGGCACCCGGCAGTCCTGGAACGGCAGACTGTTGATTGCTAGTTGATGGCCTGTTCGAGGGGCAGGTAGCGGGATGATCCCCCTACGCTGACTGTGCGCTTGCCGGCGGCGGTTTGCCACTTGCTTTCCTTCGTGGACCAGTATTGCAACTGACGCTGGGCGACAGGGAGCGAGACGGTCTTGCTCTCGCTTGCGGCCAGGTGGATGCGGTCAAAGGCAACCAGGGCACGAACTGGGAACTGCACGCCAGCGGGAATTTCGCGTGGCGCGCCGATGTAGACTTGCGGCACTTCGTCCGAGTCCACGCTGCCGGTGTTCTTGATGGTTACGCTGACATTGAGTCCGCCGTCGGCAGTTTTGGCGACTTTGAGCCCGGAGTACTCGAAGGTGGCGTAGCTGAGCCCGTGGCCGAAGGCGAAGAGCGGATCGATCTTCTCCTTGTCGAACCAGCGGTACCCCACGTTGACGCCTTCGCTGTAGGTGGTTTTGCCGTCTACGCCCTTTTTGGAGCGCTCGGGGTATTTGGGATCGGTGGCCGCGTAGTCTTCAAGACGTTTTGCCCAGGTGACGGGCAGGCGGCCAGCCGGGCTTACTTTGCCAGCGAGCAGATTGGCAGTTGCCCAGCCGCCTTCGTCGCCAGGCCACCACATTTGCAGAACCGCTTTGACCTTGCCAATCCAGGGCAGGGCGACGGGCTGGCTGGTGTTGAGGACGACGATGGTGTTGGGGTTGACGGCGGCCACTTCTTCAACGAGTTTGTTCTGCTCGCCGGGGAGGCCGAAGACCGGGGTGAGGCGGGTCCAGACGAAGACCACAGCGACCTTTGCGCTCTTTGCGGCGGCAATGGCGGCATCGTGGTCGGCCTTGCGCTGCTCGGGGGTGTACCAGTTGAGGCGGACCTGGACGGGAGCGTTGGAAGTGTCGGGACTCGTCTTGATCTCGATGGCGTGCGGCCCGGCGGCGAGTTCAATGGAGCGGCGGACGTTGTCGAGACGGTCGGTGGTGGGGACCGCGTTGTCCTGGTTGGCTTGCAGGATGTCTCCATGGACGCCGCCCTGGAAGGCGCCGGTGGCGGCGAGACGTTTGCCGTCAATGGAGATGTTGGCGTTGGTGCCGAGGGCCTGGAGGTAGAGCCAATAGTTGCCCGCGGCAGGAACGGTCAAAGCGCCCTTCCAGGTTGCAGTAGAGTTGGGCGCGAGGGCGTTGCTGCCTGTGAAGTTGACCTGGGCATCGACCTGCGAGGTCGTGCCTGTGATGCGTTCCAAGCCGGGCTTGCCGTCGTGGCTTAACAGGGAAGCGGGAACCGGGACGCCTGTCATGTCGTCATCAACGGCAAACTTGATGCTGGCGCTGCCGGTGATTTTTTTGAGAGCCTCGTAGGGACCGACCTGCCGCTCGGGCAAGCCAACTGAGCGCTCGCCGCTGGTGCCGATCGAATCCACCTGGCCCGCAGTGGGGCCGATGAGGACAACGGAGTCGAGATCGGCTGGTTTCAAAGGCAGCACGCCGCCTTCGTTTTTGAGCAGGACCGCCCCTTCTTCGCCGGTCTTCTGGATGATTTTGGCGTTGTCCTCGATGGACTGAGCGGAGACATCGTGTTTTTGCAGGCCATCCATATAGCCGAAGTGGACGATCTCATAGAGGACGCGTCCAGCGGCGCGGGTAATGGCTGCTTCGTTGACGGTGCCATCCTTGAGGGCTTCGGGCATTTTTTTCTTGTCGGCGTTGTTGAGGAAGCCGCTGAAGTCCATGGGCGCGGGGGCGGGTTCCTCGGGGACGTGGCCGAAGAAGCTGTCCATCATACCGGCCATTGCGTCGGGAGGTGTTGGAGGAGGAATCGGCTTTGAATCAAAGAACGACGGCAGAGGAAGGCCGCCGGGGGTGGGCTCGCCGGGCATTTCCATGTCAAGGCCGGCGTTGATGAAGCCGACGCCGTGGACCGCGCCCCAGTCAGAGGTGACGAAGCCCTTGAATCCGATTTCGTCGCGCAGGATTTTGGTCAGCGTTGAGTCGTTACCGCAGGCAAAGGTGCCGTTCAGGCGGTTGTAGGAGCACATCATGGACGAGACATCGGCCCCGCGGACGGCTGCCTCAAATGGGGCGAGGTAGACCTCGTGGAGCGTCTGGCCGTCGATGACGGTGCTGCCGTTGTCGGTGTCGTAGCCGATGTAGTGCTTGATCTGGGCCATGACGTGTTGCGATTGGATGCCCTTGACCTCGGCAACGCCCATCTCCGAGGTGAGGAAAGGATCTTCGCCAAAGGTGTTGAAGCCGCGGCCAAATTCGAGATCGCGGTCAATATTCACGAAGGGCTGAAGGGCTACGTCAATGCCCAGAGAGCGCTCTTCTCGGCCGATGACCAGGCCGTTTTCCTCGGCCGATTTGCGGCTGAAGGTGGCGGCTACGCCCATGGTGGCCGTTTCAGCATGGGAGGGATGCCGGGTGAGCACGCCTGGAGGTCCGTCAGCAAAACGAAGGCCCGGAATGCCGAGGCGCGGAACTCCGGCGATGTATCCGGCCTGGCCTTGGTACACTGCCGGGTCTTCCTGAGTGCCATCGATCAGCTTGAGTTTTTCCTGGAGCGTCATCTGGCTCAGTAGCCTGTCAACGCGGGCGTCGCCGGTAACTACAGGTACGCTCTGTGCCAACGCCAGGCTGGCGCCGATCGCTAGAGCCGCAACTCCCAAAACGGCCCGACGGGCCGTGCGCAAAAAATTCTGTGTGTGCATGGATTTCCTCTTTTAATGCTGCCTGTTTAACAGGACGGCTGAACCGCCCTGCGGGACGCAGCCGGCGCACGTCAGGCGGGGAGCGGAAGAGACTCGCCGAAGCCCGCGGCAATGAGGTCGGCGCGCAGTTTGTCGATGTTTGAGAATTGGATGGCTTTCATGCCCAGAGCCTGCGCGGCTTCAACGTTAATCAACCGGTCGTCGAGAAAGAGCGTCTCTTCGGGCAGGGTGCCGAGCTTCTGGAGTGTGTAGTGGTAAATGGCGGGGTCAGGCTTGGCCATATGCAGCTGGAAACTCCAGACCAATACGTCGAAGCGGTGAATCCAGTCAGACTCGCGCTCGATCCTGGCCAGTACGTTGTCGCCCATGTTGGAAAGGATGGCGGTGAGCAGGCCGTGCTGCTGGAGATGCTGTTGCCAGGCCAGCATGGCGTGATTCTGGGTGGTCCACATCAGGGCGTCCCACTGGTTAAGTTCATCGACCATCTTTTGGTTTTCCGGCATGCCGGCTTTGGGCAGCAGCTTCTGCCAGAATTGAATGCCGGTGAGCTTGCCTTCGTCGTAGGCATGGCGGTCAGCCCAATACAGGGTTTCGAAGCGATCCGCGGGCATTCCGACGATGCGCAACATTGCCGCGTGAGCTTCAGGGTCGGGGAGACCGGTTAATACCATTCCATAGTCGAAGACAACCGCGCGCAGCGCCAATGTTCCTCCCGGACGGTGCCCGTGTATGTTTTAGAGGGACACCTGTTTCTATTGTGCACGATGCGGCCGATTCGACTGGACTGGAACCTGGCAGGCGGCAAGGCGGGCGGGGAATGCGCTTTTCACAAAGAACAAATTGGAATACGGAGGAGAGCGAACTGGCGCGAGCGCACCGGATGCGCGTCCAGGCTGGGTTGCCGATTGCCGACCTGACGGCCTCGAATCCCACGCGCTGCGGCTTTGCCTACGATGAAGGCCTGCTGGGAGCACTTGCGAATACGATTGCGCTCGATTACGATCCGCAGCCCCGAGGGAGCTTGCGCGGACGGGAGGCAGTGTGCCGGTACTACGCGGACCAGGGAGTGCTGGTTGAGCCGGAACGGGTGGTGCTGACGACCAGCACCAGCGAGGCCTACAGCTTCCTGTTCCGGCTGCTTTTCGATCCGGGTGGGGAGCTGCTGGTGCCGCAGCCGGGATATCCTCTGTTTGATTTTCTGGCGGCGCTGGAGGACGTGCGGCTGAAAAATGCGCCCCTCGTGTACGATCACGGGTGGCAGATCGACCCGGAGGGGTTTCGACGGGCGATTACTCCGCAGACGCGGGCTATTGTGCTGGTACATCCGAACAATCCGACAGGGCACTTTACCAAGCCATGGGAGGCCGAGGCGCTGGGGGCGTTGTGCCGGGAATTCGATCTATCGCTGATTGTGGATGAAGTCTTTCTCGATTACCGCTTTCTCGGGGCGGAGACGGCAACGAGCTTTACGGCAGGGCTTGAGGGCGTTCCGGTCTTCGTGGTGAGCGGGTTAAGCAAGATTGCCGGGCTGCCGCAGATGAAGGCTGCGTGGCTCGTGGCGACGGGGCCGGAGGCAGAGAAGGCGCTTGACCGGCTGGAGGTAATCGCAGACACGTTTCTTTCGGTAAATGCGCCGGTCCAATGTGCGCTGCCGGCGTGGCTGGAGGGGCGGAAGGAGATTCAGGGCCAGATTCAAGAGCGAGTGGCGGCGAATCTCGAGGAGTTGGACCGCCAACTTGGCGCGTTGCCAATCGTAAGCCGCCTGGAAGTTGAGGGCGGATGGTACGCGCTGCTGCGGATTCCGGCTCTCGAGACAGACGAGCGGACGGTGAAGGAACTGCTGGAGTCCGGAGTCTGGGTTCACCCCGGATACTTTTTCGGGATGGCGGATTCAGGGTGGCTGGTGGTGAGCCTTCTGGGACCGGGGCGGGAGTTCAGTTGCGGGGTAGCCGCGCTTGTTGCCTATTTAGGAACGCATCAGGGTGGTAACGGAAGTGCCAAATTACCGCAAGGTTCGCTTTAGATAAACACCGTATCTGATTGAATACGAACAAGATGTTAGGTCGACTCGGCTCACCTGCGCCGGAGGAATTGGTTGTGCCTTCTCTCGTCGCCGATGGTGGTGGCAGGACCGTGGCCGGTAAGGACTTTGGTTTCGTCGGGCAAGGCAAGCAGGCGGGTCTCAATGGAGTCGATTTCCTGTTCGAAGTTGCCGCCGGGCAGGTCAGTGCGGCCAATGCTTCCCGCAAACAGCGTATCACCGGCAACGAGCAACTTGAGCGGGGCAAAGTGCAGGCAGATTGAGCCCTGGGTGTGGCCTGGGGTGTGCAGCACCTCTGCGGGAAACCGCTCGAGGCCGACTATCTGGCCATCCGCAAGCCAGGCGTCGGGGGGCGCGGTTTCAGGAGTCGGAGCGCCGATCCAGCCAGCCTGTTCGTCCATCATGGCCAACAACGGCAAGTCATTCTGGTTGAGCAGGATGGGCGCGCCGGTGAGGCGCTTGAGAGCCAGCGCGCCGCCGATGTGGTCAATGTGGGCGTGGGTGACGAGGATCTGCTTGAGCTTGAGGCCGAGGTTGGTTAGGCGGCGGTGAATCTCGTCGATTTCGTCGCCGGGATCAATGACGATGGCCTCGCCGGTTTCCTCATCGCCAAGGATGGTGCAGTTGCAGGCAAGGGGGCCGACGGGGAAGGTCTTGATGATCATGGTCTCATTTTACAGAAGTGCCGGTTTGCGGAAGGTGAGCGCGTAGGTGTCGCCGTTTCTCATTTGCTGGAGGCGGACTTCCTGCATTTCCGGTGGAATGAGGTCGATGGGGGCGCTGACCGGCTCTCTGCGGTTCTTCCAGAGGCCGCCGGGGGACTTTTCGTAGACTTCCTTCACGTGCTTCTCGGTTTCATCGGCGATGAGCAGGAGGCTGCCGGGCCGGGCTACGCGAATCATTTCGCGGATGGCTTTGGCGCGGTCGTTGAAGAAGTTGATGCCGCCGACGTGAAAGACGACGTCGAAGCTGGAGTCGGCAAAGGGCAGGCTCTCGGCATTGCCGAGATAAAGGTCGGCATCCATTTGCCATCGGCGCAGGTTGAGCTGACAGTTGGCCAGCATTTCCGGGGAGAGGTCGAGGCCGGAGAGGGTGGCGCCGGCGGGAAGATAGCGGAAGTTGAGTCCGGTGCCGACCGAGGTTTCCAGGACGGAATCGCCGGGTTTGACTTCGAGCAGATCCAGGTAGCTGTGGAAGTAGGCGCTGCGGTCGAAACCGGCGAGCGCGCAGAAGATGCGCTGGATGTCGTCGTAGAAACCGCCGATGGTCTGGTACACGTGGTTGTATTTGAGGTTGTCGCCAGTTAGGTCCTGGGGGGCGCGGAAGTCTGGGATTCCTTTGCGAATGGGGAAGCTCTCGCCGGCGGCGGAGCCGAGAGCTTCGCGGCCCTGCTCGGCGACCACGTGCAGTGGAGCGCCCGTGGAGGGGCTTTGAAGGCGCGCGACTGTTTCCTGTCGGCTGGCCCACGGCTGGGAGTGGAAAGGGCGAAGCAGCGCATAGACAAGGTATGCGCAGCAGCCAGCGAGGCAGGTCCAGGCAAATGTTGAGCCGAAATTCGGAGTAAGCGCGTTCAGGAAGGACGGTGTGAGCGCAAAGGAATCTCCCTCAAGGATGGCGATGACAGCGAAGAAACCAGCGCCTGCGCCGAACTTGGCCCAGTTCGCTTCGCGGTTCCACATCCAGACGACGACAGCGGCGAACCAGAGAACGAGAAAGTGGTGAAAGCCGATTCCGGTGAGTGCGCCGAAGGGCTGCGGTGGATCAAGGATTTGAAGAGCGGTTCCGGCTAGCGGCAAAGGAAGTGTAGAGAGCAGTCCGGAGAAGTGCGGGCTGGCAAAGCGATGGAATGTGAACGGCAATACGCCGAGCAGGGCGACCAGCAGCATCCAGCCGAGATACTGCAATGGCTCGGTCGGGCCGGTGAGCGGGAAACTGCGCCAGTGCATCAGCAGGCCGGGAATGAAGGCGATTGCTGTCATCCAGAGGAATCCACGCAAGGGCCGTTGTGAGCCAACGAACCAGACGCCGATGATGGGGCCGGTCCATGCACCGACTGGAGAAAAGAAAAAGCCGAGAATGAATAGGCCGGCAAGGAGCCAAGCCAGAATCTGCTGCCAACGATGGTTTCGTAATTCTGTGGTCATTCTGGCGCCTTTCTTTCCGGCGGGTTGAGATTGCTGCTTTTTCAGCTGACTGGAGCAGTGGTTCATCCTTGGCTGGAGCCTTCTGCGCCAGGTAGCTGCCATGGAGCGGATGACTCGGCGGCGGCGAGCATGGCGAGGGCAGACTCGCTCCAGTCAATTGCGGAGCGGAGTTGAGCCAGGCCAAAGCTCAGGGTGAGCATCCAAAAAGGGAAGCCGGGCTGAGTGGAGTTGTTTGCACGGGCCAGCTTCTCAAGGTCCAGCAGGGTGGCAAGCCATCGCCGGTTCTTGGCCTGAAAGGTACGCAGGTGCGCGATGGAGACGCCTGGGGCAGCCTCCTGTCCGAAGAAGAGCTTCAACAGAAATTCGTCGCGGGGCGGGTCATCGCGGTAAGGCATGGCGAGCCACCCCTGGAGGCACTGACGCCCTGCGGGGGTGATGCAATATAGCTGGCGCTTGGTGCGAGCTGTTGCGGATGGCGGGGAGGGTTTGATCAGACCTTCGGCTACCAGGCGTTTGAGGGTGGGGTAGATCTGTCCATAGCTCTCGCCCCAGAAGTACCCGACGCTGCATTCGACGGTTTTTCGGATGTCGTAACCGGATTGGTGGTCTTCAAAGGCGAGGATGCCGAGGATGACGTAGGCGGTTCTGCTTCGTTCCATATCTCTAAGATATATCTGTTAGCTGTATTTCTCAAACGCGAACTTCGACGGAAGAGAAAAAATGTGGATTGTTGAGGGGAGTTTTGGGCCAGAAAAAGGCGGCAGGCCGAGTAGCCTGCCGCCGGTGATGGTGGAACGCGATCAATCCCGCGCGAACTACTTGCCAGACTTGGCGGGCGCTGAAGCTGGTGCGGGCTTGGCATTCTCAAGCACGGAATGCGAGCCGGTGGAGCGCACATAGAGAACGGTCAGGCTAATCGAAGTGATCATGAAGATCACGGCCGACCAGGTGGTGAGCCGGGTGAGCACGTTGGCTGCGGCGCGGGGGCCGAAGGCTGTCTGCGAGCCCTGGCCGCCAAAGGCGCCTGCCAGATCGGCGGAACGGCCCTGCTGTAGCAGGACGACTCCGACCAGGAAGAGGCAAACGATCACGTGCAGGACAACGACGAAGTAGAGAAGGATGTTCATTGTGTAAGCTGCTTTCCAGGCCTCGCCCGGTTGGCCCGGAAGAGGAGAATCTTTGGTGCGGAGAAGGGGACTTGAACCCCTATGCCCTTTCGGGCGCTAGCACCTCAAGCTAGTGCGTCTGCCAATTTCGCCACCTCCGCAGGGGTGAACCTACTGAGTATATCAAAGGTGCCGGGGTTACGGGACGAGATGCAATTCACCGCGCGATCAATGGCTCACAATTGCGGCGCTCATCTTCGCACGCATGCGTTTTTCTGCGTCGTCGCCCCAGTATTTGCAGTTGAGGCGAATGAAGACAGAGGTGTAGGGGACGGCCATATTGGTTTTGAGGACCAGAACGTGGAAGAGTTTGCTGCTCTCATCGACTTTGGAAATGATCTGCTCGTGCGGCAAGGACTGAATCGAGTAGGAGCGGAGAAGATCGCCGATCTCGGCGCGATAGCGAGAGGCTCCGGGCGCGTCCTGGTCGGGAACAAAGGGCAGTTCGGCATCCATGAAGATGTCGGGGCGGACATGGATTGAATTGCCGATGGCTCCCAGGACGTAGCGCACGACTTCCAACTGGTCGGCGTTGGTGTCAACCGTGTCGACGCCGGGGGAGGCCTGGAGCGGATAAGCGGAATCGACGATGAGAATCCAGTTGCGGTGGCCGAGAAGAGGAAGGGTTGCAGCGATCTTTGCCCGCCAGGCGTTGGGTGTTGGGGGCGGAGCGGCAAGGAGGGCCGACGCTGCAAAGGCGAGAGTGAGAGCGGCGAGGGATTTACGCATTTTGAGAACTTACCTCATGGAAGAAGAAGCTGAGTTACCGACGAAACGATGGTCACAAACGCTTGATCAGTAATGGATTGTCGGAATTGACCGTTACCGCTGAAGAAAACTCGACCATCGCGCCGCTTCCGTGCGGCGAAACTGCGTGAGGGACTTCCGCATTTCCGTTGGTGACGCGCAACTTGGCGGAAAGTGGGAATGGGGCGACAAGCAGTTCTTTGAGGGATACGGAACCGGCGACGACTGAAACTGCGAGTGAGCCGGAAGACAGCTCGAAACTGCCCCACCCGCTGGGAGTGGACCAGAAGCTACGGAAGTTCCCGGGAGTGAGTTGGGGAGCCAGTTCCATCCGATGGGTTCGGGCGTTGTAATGGAAGCCGGAGAGCATGGGAATGGCGGCCCAACTGGCCATGGCGCGGGCATAGTGGCGTCCGTACTCGGTTTCGTCGTAGGGGTTGGCCTTTTCGCCGTCGTAGCGGAGGCGGACGTTGTTGATGAACTCGATGCCTTCGGCGGCCATGCCATGCGAGATCATGAGGGCGGCGACGGAGTGCTCAAGGCCGGTCCAGTTCTCAGCGTAATAGGGCATGGGAATCTCAGGCCTGGTGCCTTTTGAGTAATCGCAGTTGATGACAGCGGCTTCGCCGTTGAGGGCATAAACGCGCTGCGCGCTGGCGTGATGGGCGAGGCGGCGCCTGTAGTTGTAGCGGTAGATGGATTGGAGAGCCTTGCGGATGTGGGCGGGGTCAAGCAATTCTCCGAGGCCGCTGACGGTGGCCATTTGCTGGCCGATGAGTTGATCGGCGAAACAGCCGTCGCCCAACTGGAACGCGGGATGCATGGTGTCTGTGGCGCCCATGCCCTCGATGAGGCCGGTGGCGATTTTCTCCTTCGGGACGCCACGGATCTTCTGGATGTAGAACTCGCCGTTGAAGAGATTTTCGTCGATCCAGCGGCTGCCTTGGTCGGCAATACGGTCGCAGTCGCGGGCCAGTTCTGAATCGCCCATGGCATTGGCCATGCGGGCCATGGCGCGCAGGGCGGCAAGGTACCAGGTGCTGCACATGGAGTTGGGGCCGTAGAACTCGATGTCGTTGGTGTTGTGCTGGACGCCGTCCATGACGCCGGATTTGCGCTCGTCCCAGCCGCTGGGTCGCCAGGCATAAGCCAGGGCCCGCTTGGCGCCGGGCCACTGGCGGCGGAGCCAAGCGTCGTCGCCAAGCGAGACCCAATCGAAGTAAAGCTTGACGATCTGTCCCATCTGGCCGTCGGCCGCGGCCGCTCCCCAGTGCTCGAAGCCCAGCGGCAGCTTGTGCCGGAAGTCCATGTGGCCCTCATCGTCGGTGGCATAGCCGAAGTTGGTTTCGCGCATGGAACGGGCCAAGGACGGGAAAAGAAATTGAGTCGCAACTTCGTAGTTCCATACATGGGAGCAAGTGCCAAAGCCGAGGCCGCCCTTGTCGCCGCAGCCCTCAAAGCCGTGGAAGCTTCCGTCGGCAATGCGAATGCTGGTGTTGGATACGAGCGTGCTCA
Organism: uncultured Acidobacteriaceae bacterium; assembly: GCA_903911925.1. Lineage (GTDB taxonomy): Bacteria > Acidobacteriota > Terriglobia > Terriglobales > Acidobacteriaceae > Telmatobacter. The sequence continues at coordinate 44,266 of CAIWFH010000065.1, read as the reverse complement.
GATTGGCGCTGGCTGCATCCTTCACCGCAGCGGGCAATGTGGCTTGCTTCAACGCGGAAACAAACTCGCGCGTCCTATGCTCCAAGCCCGGCAAGTTGGCGGAGACGTGTTCGGCAACCGCCCACGCATCCTTGAACCGGGTGCAGTAGTAGTTGCCGATGAGCGATTTCTCCATGCCCTTTGGCGCATCCCATCCGCATCTTTCCGGAGTTCGATTGGGAAAATGCCAGGCGAGCAGAAAGCGGAAGGTGCGGACGCCGCCGGCGGGGATGGTGTGGCGGATGGCAACCGAGCCGACGGGCGATGACGGCTCCTGCGCGGAGCCGAGGCGACCGGTCGAGGCGAAACTATCGAACCAGAAGTGCTCTGGCCCGACGCGCCAACCGCTACCGCCACGCCATGCAGGAAGGACTTCAACGGTGGCGCCATGGCTGGGCAGAGCCGCCAGCACGAACGATCCTTGCATGGGGTCATCGGGGGCGAGCGAGGGGTCGGTCATGAAGAGGCCTTCGATGCCAGTGGCCTTGCGGGGATCGTTTATCCGCTTGCCGGACCAGCCGACAGGGTTGGAGATGGACCAGGCCACTGCGGCCTCGGCGGCGGCTTGACCGGGGTTGCGGATTTCGTAGGCAAGGATGGCGGTGGGCAGGCCTGAAGCATCGGCATCGAGCGGCTGAAAGGGCGAGAACACCTCAAGCGAGACGGAAACGGGGCACTCGGCATCTTCGAACTCGATGCGCGAGAGAGGGAAGGAGCCAAAAAACTTTGCCTCGGCCAGCCTCGGTAATCCGGGGACGTTGGCCGAGCCCAGCCCTTCCTGTTGCAAATCGTAAGGGGGCAGCAGGCGCCGCTCGAGGACGACGGCGTAGGGAGCCTTACCGGCCGTTTTGACCCACAGGCTGGGAAAGGCATATTCGAGAGCGTTGCCGATATCCGGGCGATTGAAAATCTGCCAATCCTGCAGATTGCCGCGCCCGCCCAGGCCGATGCCTCCCGTGCCGATGCCTCCCAGGGGGCAGGAGATGCGGGCCAATTGGCGGCCGGTATGAACGCGGGGAAACTCAATGCCGGCTGTTGCATCCGCCTCGTGCGTAACGGGCGCGCTTTTGTGGACAGGGTCGGTCGGATTGGGGCTGGCGCCAACTGCGTTCGTCGGTGCGGCGACCCCGGCAAGTGAGGCGGCAACAGCCGCTTTGACAAAGTCCCGTCGGGAAGTTCCGTTCTTCAAGTATGCCTCCTCGCGTAAGCCGTCCAGTAGACGGGATGAGGAGAACTGCTGTCAAGAAATCTGGAAGCCTGCCGGGCAATCAGGGAATGAGGCGCGCCATCCAGGCAGCGAGTTCCTGCTGATCCGGGGTACCGGCGGCGTGAGCGGCATACACATTGCGGCGTTCGCCTTCGGCGCGGTTCTGGCTGATTTTGAACTTGCCTTCAATGCGGCCGATGGGCAAGCGGAAACCGACAATGCCGGCCAGCATCGATCGACGGAATGCTTCGGGCACACCGCGCCACTTTTCCTGATAGCCTGGCTCGTGGGTCGCGATCAGGCCAGCCAGAATGGCGTCCTTGCCGGCTTCGTCTTCGATCAGTTCGAGGGTTCCATAGGCATGGACGGCGATGTAGTTCCAGGTGGGGACGGAAAGCGGGTCGACGTAGAGGGCGGGCGAAACGTAGGTGTGGGGGCCGGGAAAGACAACCAGCGTTTCGCGTCCAGCCAGAGTCTTCCATTGGGGGTTCGCCTTGGCAAAGTGGCCCTCAAGCAGGCCGTGAAGGCCCTCGTCTTTCACCACCAGGGGAAGGTGAGTGGCGGCAAGCGACCGGGCAGCGTCAGGGGGCGCGTCGGAGCCGATTAGAAGGGCGAATGAATAGGCTCGCATGGCCTCGATAAGGACGGAACGGTCGGCAACCTGGTTGAACTTTGGGGTGTACATAGTTCACTTTCTACTGTATTCGCCTTGACCGGAGGACAACATTTTTCCGATACATGGGTCTGGAATCATAAGATGTTGAAAGTACCCGTTAAAGATGAGCCCGGGAAATGGATATCACTCCCGGCTCACAAGGATTCGAAGAAAGAGGGTTCGATGAAGACGACATTTCTTTTCAGGGCTGTGAAGTTTGGCTCCTACGCTCTCATGCTTGCCGGGCTTTTGCTTATAATCAGCCGGGCGAACGCAAGCGACAACAAGAATCAGAGACCGGCGGCACCGGCCACCCATTCAGCTCCTGCAGCGCGTCCTGCCGCTCCCGCCCCCGCACCCCGTCCGGCGGCGCCAGCATCGCGACCCTCGACGCCTATATCGAGGCCCCCAACCCCCGCGCCAACCCAAATGAGGAACACTCCCGGCGCAACACCGGGCGGCATTCACACTCCGGGTGGATTCAATACCGGCGGGGCTGGCTCACATGGGCCGACAACCGGTTCGCAGACGCCGGGCGGAATCAACGCCGGCGGGGCAGCGACGCATGGACCGACGACCGGTTCGCAGACGCCGGGCGGATTCAATGCCGGCGGGGCAGCGACACATGGGCTGACAACCGGCTCGCAGACGCCGGGCGGATTCAATGCCGGCGGGGCAGCGACGCATGGGCCGACGACCGGCACGCACACGCCAGGTGGATTGAATACCGGCGGGGCAGCAACACATGGGCCGACCAGCGGTCCGCAAACGCCGGGGGGATTCAACGCCGGCGGGCACAATGGAGGCCCGAACGGCCCCAATGGCGCCGGTTCTCATCAGGCCAACTTCAACGACGGACATCCGAACACGACCCACAATCCGGTAATTGGGACCCTTCCGTCGAGGGGCAGCCGTGAGCACACTCTACAAAACGGCAACGCGATTCGCACCCGCCCCAACGGCGGAGTGAGCGACGTGCACGATACAAAGCGCGGCATGGACATCCACCACGGCTTAAACGGGGGGCGCACAGTTGTAGTTTCGCGTCCGGATCACAGCACGGTTGTCTATCAGAAGGGACGGGCGGGATACGTTCAACGTCCTTATAACTTCCATGGCCAGAACTACGACCGTCGAACCTACTCTTATCATGGTCACTCGTACGATAACTTCTATCGTGGGTACCACTACCATGGCGTGGATATGCATATCTACGCGCCATCGCGGTACTACGGCCGGGCCTACTATGGCTGGGCATCCAATCCGTGGCTTTCGCCGGTCCGCTATCACTGGGGCTGGATGAGCCATCCCTGGTATGGGTACTACGGCTATTACTTCAACCCCTATCCGACGTATCCTTCGGCCGCCTTCTGGCTGACGGATTACCTGATCTCGTCGAGTTTGCAGGCAGCATTCACGGCGCATCAGGAAGCTGGCGAGGTTGACGGCAACGCATCGATGGGCGCGGCGCCGCTTACGCCAGAAGTAAAACAGATGATCGCCGACGAGGTGAGGAATCAACTTGCGCTGGAGAACGAGGAAGCGCAGCAGAACGCCCAACAGCAAGTGATTGATCCTGGCTCGACCGGAATTGCAAGGATGATGAACGACGTGGCCCGCGGGCATGCCCATGTATTTGTGGTCAGCAACGCTTTGGATGTTGTGGATGCGTCGGGAACCGAGTGCACTTTGAGCGATGGCGATGCGCTTTCAATCAATTCCGCACCTCCTCCCGATTCGCCGACAGCTGATGTGGTGGTGCTGGCAAGCAAAGGCGGGCAGGAATGTCCAAAGGGCGATAACGTCTCAGTGGCCTTGAACGACCTGCAGGAGATGCAGAACAACATGCGGGCGAACATCGACCAAGGGCTCCAGGAACTGAAGGCCAACCAGGGCAAGGGCGGGCTGCCGCAGGCACCGGCTTCTGGAGAGGCAGCGGCGGCTGGATACGCTAGTGTTGCGCCTCCCGCTGATCCAAACATCGCAGACGAACTGCAACAAGAGGCGCAGCAGGCCGAGCAGTCTCAGAGCGAGGTGGTCTCCGAGGCGTCTCAACAGAGCGGAGGGGCCGATACTGTTCCGACCATCAGCCTTGGCCAATCGATGGCCGAGGTGGAGTCGATCCTTGGTCAGCCAACCAACAAGGCGAACCTGGGAAACCGGGTGATTTACAACTACAACGGCATGATGGTCACTTTCGTAGCCGGACAAGTGACGAACGTGCAATAGCGTTGTTTGATTCTGACGCGCGAGGGAGATATCTCCCTCGCGCTGAAGGATCAGGTTCTCATCGCGAATCGCCGCCGCGGTCCAGGTCGATGAGTGTAAGTTTCGCGGAATCTTACTTGAGAAATGCATGGCGCTTCAAAATTGCCAAAGGCAGGTCCTTCGACTCCCTACGCTTCGCTTCGGTCGCTCAGGATGACGGCCTTCTTTATTGAATGAACCTTGGACTCCTGAACTAGAAGAAATCACATAATTTAGCGAACGAATCCAACTCAAGCAAATGCTGCCCTTCAGGGGCCGGATCGAGCGTGGAGTGTTCCAACTCCCAGGTATTCTTGTGGAAGAGGAAGACTGCATGGATCCCGGCTGCCAGTGCGGGGTTGATGTCGCTCCGGGGGCTGTTCCCGATCATCCAGCTTGTGTGGGGCAACAGTTCGTGGCGGGCAATCACCTGGCGGTAAGTTGGCGGGTCTTTCTCGGCAACGATCTCAACTGAAGAAAAAAGCCCGGAAAGCCCGGAGCGGGCGAGTTTGTCGGCCTGTTCGGCGTGGTTGCCCTTGGTCATCAGGATGAGGCGGTGACGGGAGGACAGGTCGGCCAGGGTCTCTGCCACGCCGGGCAGCAACTCGATCTCCTGCTCGACGATGGAGCGGGCAAAGCCCAAAATGCGCTGGGCCTTCTCCTCAGTGACCGGCGCTGGGCTGAGCCTCTCAAAGCACGTGACCAACGAACGGGTAAAGCTGGAGATGCCATAGCCGTGGGCCAGGATGGTCTCACGCTCAACGTCGTTCAATGCCTTGCGCACCTTGGCGGGAGTGTATTCGTGGTGATTCAGATAGCTGATAAAGGCGGCGATGGCCCGCTCAAAGTAGATGTTGTTTTCCCATAGGGTGTCGTCGGCGTCAATGAGCAGGGTCTGGCCGGGAGGAAACTGAGGCATATCTTCATGTTAACGAAACCGGCGCCACCCCTGGTTTCGAGGTAGTTTGCAATACGGCAAAGTCTACATGGGTGTTTCCGGCATCTACTGATTAGAGACACCGGAGGCAGACAGGGCGGTTTGTTGACGGCGTGGAGGTTCCGATGAGCGTTTGGATCAACCACAAGCAGCCACTTGCGGAACTCGACCAGTGGGACGAGTTCATTGAGGGCCGCTACCGTGAAGGGAAAACGGAGGCGGAGTTCCGCGTCTACGATGCAACTGTGTCCCCCGGCGTGGACGAGTTCTACCGGCTCAATCACGAAGGGCAAACCGTGGCCTACGTTCTTGAAAGGGAGAGGCAGTACTTTTCGCTGAACAAGGGGATGAAGACGGTATGGGAGGCGGCGGAGTTCTTGAATACGCTGGTGGACGACAGCGATCCGGACACGGACCTTACGCAGATTGAACACCTGCTGCAGACTTCAGAGGCGATCAGGCGGGACAATCACCCGCGGTGGATGGTGTTGACGGGATTTCTGCACGACCTGGGGAAGTGCCTGTGTCTTTATGGAGAGCCGCAATGGGGCGTGGTTGGAGACACTTTCCCAGTGGGCTGCGCTTGGTCGGATGCGATTGTGTTTCCGGAGTACTTTGCAAACAACCCCGACCGGCAGGTGGCTGCATACCAGACGAAGTTTGGGATATATGAACCGCACTGTGGGCTTGAGAACGTGCACATGTCGTTTGGGCACGATGGCTATATTGCCGAGGTGATGAAGCCTTATCTGCCTGTGGAATCGCTTTATATGCTGCGCTTCCACTCCTTCTATCCATGGCACCGGCATGGCGCCTACGAGCACCTGACCAATGAGCAGGACCGGGCGATGCTGGAGTGGGTGTTGAAGTTTAATCAATATGATTTGTATTCCAAGGGCCATGCGAAGCCCGATATGGAGCAGTTGAAACCGTACTACGACGATTTGTTTGCAGAGTTTCTGCCGGAAAAGATCGCGTGGTAGGGCGCTCGATGCCGGGGAATTCAATGGCCGCCAGGCGAGAACCTGGCGGCCATTGAGTTTTCGAGTTGCCGAAGAATTCAGTTTTTCGGTTGGGCGGCAAGCCACTGTTTCAGGTTCGGCTCCTGCAGAGTGCGCAGCTCGATGCATCCGTTGATGCGTTCAATCGTATGCTTGAGAGCAACGCCGGAGCCGGCGACCTTGTGGCCGGCAAAGAACTGCTCAACATCCTGGCGCGCGTCGGCGGAGCAGAAGTGGCCGGAAGAGCGCACCAATGCAGCTTCTCTGGGGGCCACCTGGACCTGCACTTTGTTCCAATTGGCCTTGATGTAATTCCAGGCCGGTTCACGGTTTTTTTCGATGCTCAACTCGATTGCGAATTGGGTTGACGCATCCTGGTTGCGGACTCTTCCGGATACCGAGTAATCGAGCGCACGTTGAACAAGCGCCGGGTTCTCAAACTCGGCCAGGAGGCGGAGTGAACCCACCTGGAGTTCGGGGTTTGTGCTTGTTTCAGCTAGCTTCTGCAGCGTTTCAAAGAGCGGGGCATCGCCGTTGCGAGCGGAGATGGAGAGGGCGGTTTGGCCCAGGGTGGAATCGACCGAGGCAGGATCGGCGAGGTGCTGTTGAGCAATTTGGCGGGCCTGGGCGAGAATGGCTGGGTCGTTTCCGTAATAGCCGAGCATCTTGAAGAGCAGGGCGCGAAACTCGCGAGTATTGGCCGAATCGCTTTCAGATGGCGGCCCGAGGCTGGCGAACGCAGGGGAGAAAGTTCTGCGGAGCCAGGCGGCGGCTCCTGATTTCTCTTGGCTGGTGCCGGCAACCTGCTCGAAGATCGCGGTGATGCCGTCAAATGCGCTGTCGAGGACCTCAGCGTTTGGATCACTCTTGATTGCGGTGACGAGATTCAGGTAATCGCCGACGGAAGCCTTATTGGCCTGCACCTGCGCCCATTCGTCGCCGAGCAGGCTGATGCGCTCGGCGGGTGAGAGTTCGGACTCCGCTTCGGCCACGAGCTTGGCGTAAACGGCGGCTGGATATGCGCTCCGGTAGTAGCCTTTGCCACCGGCATTGGCAAAGAAGACCCCGCTCGAGGGAACCTTGATTGAGGAGTCTTCGGACGAAAGAAGCTCGCATTGCCTGTTTTCCTGCGCCATTTTGAAGCACACCGGGAGCGTCCATTTCTGTGCCGTGTCGGGCTTGATGGAGGGGCTCAGGAAGAAGCGCTTTTGCGTAACGGCAACCTTGCCGTCTGCAGGCTCACCAAAGGTGAGAATCGGCGCGCCCGGCTGGGTGACAAGGCTCCCCATGATTTTGTCCACAGGTTTGTGGCTGGCGGCGGTCTGTGCTCCCCAGAAGTCCTCCGCGGTGGCGTTGGCATACTTATGGGCATCGAGGTAGTTATGCACGCCCTGGCGAAACGTTTCTTCGCCGAGATAGTTTTCGACGCTGAGCAGCACGGCTCCGGCCTTGCCGTAGGCGATGCCGTCGAACATGGAGTTGATTTCTTCAGGGGTGTCGGCCTTGGCGCGGATAGAGCGGGTGGTGGGCTCGGCATCCAGATCGAGCGTTCCATTCAAGTCTGCAACCACCGTTTGATCAATATTCCACTCTGGATGCATGGCGGCGACAGGCTTGTTCTCCATCCAGGTGGCAAAGCCCTCGTTGAGCCAAAGATTATCCCACCACTGCATGGTGACCAGGTCGCCGAACCACTGGTGGGCCATTTCGTGGGCGATGACCAGGGCAACTTCCTCTTTTGCGCCGACCGAAGCGGTTTTGGGGTCGATAAGCAGGGCCGTCTCGCGGTAGGTGATGGCGCCGAAGTTCTCCATGGCGCCGGCATCGAAGTCAGGCAGGGCGACGAGGTCAAGCTTCTTGAGGGGATAGGGAATGCCGAAGTAGTTGTTGTAGTAGTGGAGCGCAAATTTTGCCACGTCAACGCCGTAGGGCGTCATGGCGACCTTGTCGGGCGTGGAGCAGACGCGAATGGCCACGCCATCCTGCTCGCCAGCAGTGCATTGGAAGTCGCCTACCAGGAAGGCCAGCAGATAGGTGGACATTTTTGGGGTGGTGGCGAACTTGAGTGTGTGCTTGCCGGCGGCGGGGCCGGGAGTGTCAGCATCGATGGGGCTGTTGGAGATGGCGGTGTCGTTTGCGTCGACGACTAGCGAGACGTCGAAAGTGGCTTTGGAGGCGGGCTCGTCAAACGAAGGAAAGGCGCGGCGCGCGTCAGTAGCTTCAAACTGGGTGACGGCGTAGTTGCGGCGGGCGGTCTTCGAGAGGTAGAAGCCGCGCAATTGGTCGTTGAGGATTCCGGTGAAGGCGATGGCGAGGGTCGCCTTGCCCTCCGGCAGCTTATCGGAAAACGTGAAAGTGGCCTGCTCCTTTTCTTTGTCGAGAACGATCTGGGATGCGACCAGCTTCTTTTCGCCAGTGGTCACGATCACGCTCTCGAAGGCAATCTCCGCGGCGTTGAGGGTGATTCGATCAGTGGGCTCGGCAAGGATTACTTCGATGGTCTCGTAGCCCGCAAACGTGGCGGCCTTGAGGTCAGGCGCGAGAGTGAGCGTGTAATGGCTTGGGCGGACAGTATCGGGCAGGCGCTGCGCTGTGGCGTTGCGAGCCGTTGCTATAAGAATGAACACGACAGCGGTGAATGCGGCCAGTGCGGCGCGCATCCATGAAGCAGTTGCAAAAACTCGCATTGAATCCCCTTGGAATTGAGCGGTCAGTTGGCTTCGTGCTGCTTGGGCAGCAGCGAGTCCAACAATAAAAGGCATGCGCCAATGACGATGGAGGAGTCGGCCACGTTGAAGTCGGGCCAGAGGTAGCTGAAGATGTGGACTTCAAGGAAATCGACCACAGAGCCGTATACGATTCGGTCGTGGACGTTGCCGAGAGCTCCGGCGAAGATGAGGGCCAGCGCGATGGTGGTGAGGGTAAAGCCGTTCCCCAATCGAACCATGGCGACGAGAACCACGAGCGCGGCCACGAGTGAAAAACTGATAAGCGCCCATCGGACGGTGTGGGGCGAGGCGGAATCGGCGAAGAGCGAGAAGGCCGCGCCGTCGTTAAGCCAGTGGGTAATGCGCAGAAAGTGCGGGACGACCGGTATGGCGCCGCCAATCGGGATGCGCGCCGAGACGAGGGTCTTGGTTAACCGGTCGGCGAAGATGATGAGGGCGGAGATGAGCAGCAGCCAAGGGAGGCGGCGGGGCATGGTCAGGGTCAACGGGCGGCCTCTTCTTGAAGGGGAAGATGGTCGGGGTTCGTGGTATCCCTGGTCTCAGAATCGAGACCGGGGGCACCCAGCATTTGTGGGAAGTTTCGGATCACAGGACCACCTCTTGCTGTGGCGGGGCGATGTTCATTTCTTTGAGAGCTGCGTGGCAGCGGGTGCAGACATTGTGCCAGATGCCGTAGTCGGCGACTTCAGGCATGAAGTTCCAGCAGCGGGCGCACTTGTGGCCGGTAGCAGGGAGCGCGGTGATTTGGAGCGAGGCTCCGGCTACCACTGTCACCTTGGAGACGTTGACTATTTCCTTGAGTCCGGCGGCGTGGCGCTTCAGGAGTTCCAGTTGTTCGCCACCCGCTGCAATTTCAAGCTCAGCTTCAAGACCTTTGCCAATGGTTTTGGACTGACGGGCTTCTTCCAGCACTCGCAGGGCCTGGTCACGGACTTCGAAAATCTGCTTCCATTCTTCCAGCAGCGGCGCGGGGTTTTCTGAGAAGACTTCGGACGGGGCAGGGAATTGTGCGAGATGCACGCTTGCTTCGCGGCCTTCAACTTTGGGTAAATACTCCCATACTTCGTCGGCGGTGAAGCTGAGAATGGGGGCGACTAGGCGGACCAGCTTCTCGGTGATCTTCCAGAGGACGGTTTGCGCGGAGCGGCGCTCGTAGCTGGTGGGCGCGAAGGTGTACATGCGGTCTTTGAGCACGTCGAGGTAGAACGAACTGAGGTCAACGATGGCGAATTCGTTGACGGCGTGGTAGACGCGATGGAACTCGAAGGCCGCGTACCAATCGCGCACCTTTTCTGTCAGGTCGCGGGTGCGGGCCAGCATGTAGCGGTCAAGCGGGAGAAGGTCGGCTTCGGCTATTTGGTCGCGAACGGGGTCGAAGCCGTGCAGGTTGCCGAGGAGGAAGCGGAAAGTGTTGCGCAGCTTGCGGTAAATGTCGGCGCAGCGCTGCATCAGGTTTTCGCTGGCGGCCATGTCTTCGCGGAAATCAATGGATGCGACCCAGAGGCGGACGATTTCGCCGCCCAGGCGGTTGGCGATATCGACGGGGTCGACGCCGTTGCCGAGCGACTTGGACATGGCGCGGCCTTGCTCGTCGAGGGTCCAGCCGGCGGTGGAGACGTGGGAGTAGGGTGCATGGCCGCGCAGGGCCACGGAAGTGAGCAGCGAAGAGTGGAACCAGCCGCGATGCTGGTCGCCGCCTTCGAGGTACAGGCACTCCGTGCCGTTTCCGGCTTGGAATGCGGTGTAGGCAGGCTTCAGTTCTGGATCGGACTCGCAGACGGCAAACCAACTCGTGCCGGAGTCGAACCAGACGTCGAGAATGTCGGTCTCTTTGCGGAATGCCTTGCCGCCGCAATGGGCGCAGGTGGCATTGGCGGGGAGCAAAGCCTCGATGGCCGTGGTGTGCCAGGCCTCAACGCCCTCGCGCTCGAACATGTCTACGATTTGGCGGTTGAGCGCGGCGTCTAGGATCGGCTGATTGCAGCCCTCGCACATAAATACCGCGATGGGCACGCCCCAGATTCGCTGGCGGCTGATGCACCAGTCGGGGCGGGTGGCGATCATGTTTGTGATGCGCTCTTTGCCCCAGGCCGGATCCCAGGCGACCTTGTCGATTTCTTCGATGGCCAGCTGGCGGTAGGTGGTTTTTGAGCCGTCGACGCGCTTGACCGGGGTTTCAAGGCCGATGAACCACTGCTCGGTGGCGCGGAAGATGACCGGATGGTGGCAGCGCCAGCAGTGGGGGTAAGAATGTTCCAGGTCTGCGGAGGCGAGCAGGGCGCCGGACTCCTCAAGCATGGCCACGATGATGGGATTGGCGGCCCAGACGGTCTTGTCCTCGAAGGCCGGCGGAGAGGCCGGGTTCCAGGCGTCGGGGTCGACGTGAACGTGGCCGCCGGCATCGACGCGGCAGGTCTGGTCGAGCCCGTAGCGCTGGCCGGTATAGAAATCGTCCGCGCCGTGAGCGGGTGCGGTGTGGACCGCTCCGGTTCCCGTATCGGCGGTGACGTAGGTAGCCAGCACGCCGAGAACGCTTCGGTCGAGGAACGGATGCTGGAAGGTGACGCGTTCAAGCTGGCTGCCTTTGAAGCGGGCGAGTTCGGTGGGCGAGTCAAGCTGGCAGGCGGCGGCCACCTGGGTGGCTAGTTCCGCGGCGACGATGTAGACGGGCCGGTCGAGATTTGTGCTATCCCAGGTCTCAGATGCGAGACCTGGGGTACTCGGCGTGTTTGGGGTAGCGGGCGCGGGATTCGCGGCGATGGCGACATAGTCAAAATCAGGGTGGAAAGCTACGGCCATGGACGCGGGCAGGGTCCAGGGGGTGGTGGTCCAGATAATGGTCCAGACCTCGCGGCCGGTGAGCGCGGGAGAAATTGCCTCAGGGTTTGAAGTGAGCCGGTAGCGGACGTAGACCGAGGGGCTGGTGTGCAACTCGTACTCTACCTCGGCCTCGGCCAGGGCGGTACGGTCGTGGATGCACCAATAGACCGGCTTGAGTCCGCGATAGACAAAGCCCTTCTCGAGGAAGCCGTAAAACGCCTCCAAGGTGTGGGCTTCATAGTCGCGGGACATGGTTTTGTAGGGGGCGTTCCAGCGGCCGATGCAGCCGATGCGCTCGAACTGGGAGGTCTGGAGGTCAACATATTTCTGGGCGTAGTTACGGCAGGCATCGAGCACGGCCGGCACCGGCATTTCACGCTTTTTGCGGCCCAGTTGCTCGTCCACCTTGATTTCGATGGGCAGTCCGTGGCAGTCGTAGCCGGGAACATAGGGGGCATCAAAGCCGGCCATGGTCTTTGACTTGACGACGAAATCCTTCAGTCCCTTGTTGAGCGCGTGGCCTAAATGGATGGGGCCGTTGGCATAGGGGGGGCCGTCATGCAACAGATAGGCAGGGCGACCGATGCCGGCCTTGCGCAGTTCCTCGTAAAGCCGGAGCGAGGCCCAGCGGGCCAGCCGAAGCGGCTCATTCTGAGGCAGATTTGCCTTCATGGGAAAGTCGGTTTTAGGCAGCGTGAGGGTTGCCTTAAGCTCCGGTGTTGCAGACATCGTCACTCCCTGGGTTGGTGCGAACTTGTTCATTTCTTAGTGTAAATGGCCGGGTGCTGAAATTTTCCGTGACAACCGCGGACCTTGCTCGTCTATTGTTTATGGGAATTGTGTCGAGGCCGGAATATGAGATCCCGAAAGGGGAGACACAAGCGGGTACTGTCGAGCATAATGGATGGATGGTCCGGGAAGAACGCGGGCTCCCTTCCAGACAGGAATCGGAGCGGCAGGCGACAGAAAACTCAGCAGCAAACATGGCAGACGACATCCTAACCCACCAAGACGCCGAGCCCGGAGTTCTGCCCGCCAATAACGGCGGACTCGAACTTGACTCTTCTTTTCTTGGAACGGGGTTTGGCGAGGAGTCTCTCTGGACAGGACTCTATGAGAGCATCCGGGACGTCTTTTTCCCGCCCAAACTTCCGCCACTTCAACTGACTTCCACGCCGATCCCGGTGCCGGACCGGATGGCCGTCAAGCGCAACCCGTGGGCCATCGGCATCTCCATAACAGTCAACGGTGCGCTGGTCGCATTTTTGCTGCTTTTTGTCGGCAAGCAAATCATCAAGATTGCGGAAGAAAAGCATCTGATCGCCACCGATATTGACGTAGGCGAGTTTAAGGCTCCCAAGGCAAGTTCATCGGCGGGCGGCGGCGGTGGCGGCGGAGACCACAGCATCGTGGACCCTATCAAGGGAAAACTGCCCAAGCTTGAGAAGAATCCAGCTGTTCCGCCCCAGGTTCAGACGGTGGACAAGCCAAAACTGGCCATGGACGCGGCCATCGATGTGCAGAAGAACATAATTCTGCCTGACAATCCGATGCTGCCGAATATCGGCATGAAGAACTCGGCCAATGTGAAGCTGGACTCGAACGGGTCAGGCTCGGGCGGCGGAATGGGTTCAGGCTCGGGCGGCGGCCTGGGATCGGGAAGCGGAAACGGCTACGGCCCAGGAAGCGGCGGCAACACCGGCGGAGGCTTGTATCACATCGGCGGATCGGTCACAGGGCCCGTTGCACTGAACAGCGTCGAGGCGGAGTTCTCAGACGAGGCGCGGCGCGCCAAATACCAAGGGGTTTGCCTTATTCAGGTCATTGTGGATGCGCAAGGCAACCCGCAAAATCCGCGCGTTGTCCGCGCGCTCGGTATGGGCCTGGACGAAAAGGCACTGGAAGCTGTCAGAAAATACAAGTTCAAGCCGGCCATGAAAGACGGAAAAACGCCTGTGCCCGTAATGATTACGGTCGAGGTCAACTTCCGGCTTTACTGAGCAGCAGAGGCAAAAAGGGGGCGGAGCGCTGGTGCGCTCCGCCCCCCTTTTTTTGTTTGCAGACTGCCACGACGCAGGGAACAATCGCTCCCGTTGCGCTCGGCTAAACTGCCGGCTGCCACAAAAGCGAAGGCGCCGAAATGCTACATCGCCGCCAATGCGCTTTGCACGAGGTGGATCGAGATTGACCCCTCGCCCACGGCAGATGCAACGCGCTTCACGTTTCCGGAACGAATATCTCCGACGGCAAAAACTGCAGGCAGGCTGGTTTCAAGCATCTGCGGAGGCCGGCTGAGCGGCCATCGAATTGGCGCGCTGTCCAAAACCGGATCCAGATCCCGGCCGGTGAGGATGAACCCTTGCTTATCGAGGGCAAGACTTCCACGCAACCAATCCGTGCGCGGCGACGCACCTGCCATCACGAACACATGGCCGATGTCATGAACAGTCTGTTGGCCCGTGGCCCTGTTCAGCCACGTGACCCGTTCCAGGTGCGAATCGCCTGCCAGCGCAACAATCTCTGTTTGGAGATTCAGTTCAATGACCGGATTCTCGACAATTCGCTGAATGAGATAACGCGACATAGTTTCAGACAACTCTTTGCCGCGAACCAGCATGTGGACCCTGCGCACCGACTCTGACAAGAAGACCGCTGCCTGACCGGCGGAGTTGCCGCCGCCAACGACGATGATCTCTTCGCCCCCGCAAAGTTGAGCTTCCATGAATGTGGCGGCGTAGTAGATGCCCTGCCCCTCGAACCGCTCGAGGTTCTCGACGTTTGGCTTGTTGTACTGAGCGCCGATGGCGATAACAATGCTCCGCGCATCGATGAGCCCGCCGTTCTCCAGGGTGAGCTGATACGGCTGCTCCCATCCGATCTTCACCACCTTTTCCCCGACCATCATCCGCGCGCCAAATTTTTCTGCTTGCATGATCGCGCGGCCTGCCAATTCCTGTCCGGAGATGCCCATCGGGAAGCCGACATAGTTCTCGATTTTTGAACTCGCGCCTGCCTGACCACCGGGGAACTCGGATTCGATGACGACAGCGTCGAGGCCTTCGGAAGCCGCGTATACGGCCGCAGCCAAGCCTGCCGGACCAGCGCCCACAATCGCAACATCCTGAATGCGGGATTTGCCTGTTTGGCCCGCGAACCCGAGACACTCCGCCAGTTGCTGATTTGTCGGATTTCGCAAAACGCTCTTTCCGCTGCAAATCACAACGGGAATGTCCTTTGGCTCTATGTTGAAGCGATCCAGAAGTTCCTGCGATGCTTCATTGCTGTCGAGATCTACAAAGCTATGGGGATGGCTGTTGCGGGTGAGGAACTCGCGCAGTCGCAGAGTATTCGATGAATGCCGCGATCCTAGCACAATCACATTACCCAGGCCTTCAGAAATCAGTGCGACACGGCGCAGGAGGAATGCACGCATGAAGATATCGCTCAGCTCGGCATCCTTAGCAATCAACATGCGCAGCGCATCAGCGCTTACTTCAAGAAACTCCCCCGACTCGCCCACCTGCCCGCGCGCAAGAGAGCGGGTCCCCGAGATCAAAACAACGTCTCCGGAGAATTGGCCGGGGCTATAGGTCACAAACACTTTCTCATCGGAAAGCCCCGGCATTGCGATGTCAAGTCTTCCTGAGATCACTACAAAACAAGCCATGCCGAACTTGCCGGGTTCGATAAGAATCTCTCCGGCCTCGACTGACCGCGCATTGGCATGGGGCCGGATGCGGGCGATCTGTGCAGGCGTAAGAACGGGGAAAGCCTCCGCTTGCTGGCTGGGCGTGTTGATCGATGGCAACATTTGTCCAATTCCCCTGCAACCGCATTGGGATTTCATGAGCGGTGGATAGGCAAGGCTAGCGACCTCTTATCTGATTGAGGGGGCCGCTCACGAACGGGTTGCCTGCCTCGTAAAAACGGAGCGGGCGATCCACTTCGCGTGTGATGCCGATGCGCACAGTTGCGCCTATGTGCGCTGTCTCTCGAACCGCAGTCCCAAGCCAAAGAGGGCCATAGGAACACAGGTCAACGCCATCCAAACGCCGGTCGATCTCCAATGCAGCGGCAAGCCGTCCCGGCCCTCTCGCCAAATCTCTGAGCCTGTCGGTCTTGCGGAGCCGTTTCATCTTTTTGATTCCATCAATAGGCTCAATGGCGCGCAGCAGCACTCCTGCGCCGACTCCCGGATATTCAGCAGTCACGTTGAGCATGTAAGAAATTCCATAAATGAAATACACATAGGCAAACCCTCGGCCCAGGAACAGCGACTGGTTCCTGGCCGTTCGCCCACGATAAGCATGACCGCTTGCGTCACCTGGTGGGTAGGCTTCTGTCTCGACAATGCGACCGCTCATCCTGTTTCGCCCTGTCTTGCGCACAATGGTTTTCCCGATGAGGTAGTGGGCCAGCTCTGTCGTATCGCCTGGCAAGCTGGCCCGTGACAGCAACTGGACTTCATGGACGGGATGTGGCGCGATCTGCACTGAGTGCTGGGGAGGCGCGGTTCAGCGCGTCTGGTACGGGTGGAAGATATAGTCCTTCGCCTTGACGACCGTGTGGCACGTGTTTCCGCAGTCTGCAAGACTTGTGGGATCGGCCGTGTACTTGTTCGATGCGGAGTCGTAGTTGAACACGGCGTATCCCCATCCGCCGGTTTTAGGAAATCTCTTGCTGTCCTTTTCCATGACGAAGGCTTGCTTGAAGACATCCGGCACATCCACAGCGAACGGGGCATCCGTGCTCTTCTTCGGTTTCCACTGGAGCTTCACGATCATGGAGCCATCCGGGAAAACTTGCCCGTTCAAGGGAACGCCAGCCTTGAACGCCTTAATCATTCCAGGATTGCCGACGATTACCTTGAGAACTTCAACGGTGCGGGCGGACGAAACGACAGGCCAGTCTTCGTATCCCCGGAAGTCGGAGAACGCTATCCCGCCCGGCGATTTCAGCGAATACTTGTCTTGCGCATAACCAGTGGCGATGGCGAGGAGAGCCATTGCGATCATGAGGGCAAATGCGACGTGACGTTTCTGGGCTGTGCGTGCTTGTTGCTCGTGCGCCACTGATTTCTTCAAAAGATCAGGCATGGTTTGTTCTCCCTAACAAGCAAGCTTTCGAGTCGAATCATCGGTCATCTCGAATGGTGCCATTAAGCCAGACGCCAGGAGAGTAAAGCAATAGGACAAAGGTATCGGCCACAATTTTGCATCCGGCGTGCGGGAATATGCCTCTTTCGTTTTGATTGATTTCCGGAACCAGCCGGACGGCGAACGCCAAATGTCCGAGGCGCGAGAGTACTGCCGTTGAAATCAATGCATTGGCAATACCAATGTCCAATTGCGAGGCACATTCTGTTCTGGCCTAATCAATCGTTGAATAATGACTCGCCCGGGACTTGGGAAGAACCGCAGACGAGCACAGAGAAGCCGAATTTGCGCGATACAGGGTGTGGCTAGAGCAAATCCTCGGTTGGAGGGGCAGGAGAGATGGATTGGAAACGGGTGGTCCAGTTTGCGTTGCTGGGCAGTAGCGATTTGGAACAGTATGCGATCCTGCTGGTACGTGTTTCAATCGGGCTGTTCTTCGCTATCTCCGGGACGAACAAGTTATTTGTCGCGGGCAGGATGCGAACCATGTACGAAACGCTCGTTGGAGCCAATGTCCCGTTTCCCCACGTGACGGCTTATTTCGTATCGGGAGTCGAGTTTGTGGGCGGATTCCTGCTGACCGTGGGGCTTGTTTCAAGCCCTGTCTGCATGGCTCTGCTGGCCGATATGCTCGTTGCCATCCTGACCACCAAGCTTTCCGCCTTGCCTAAAGGATCTTCGTTTCCTAATTGGCTCGATGATCTTCTCTACCTTCCGGAAGTTCTGTATGTGCTCCTCTTCATTTGCCTTATCTGCTTTGGCCCGGGAAGGTTCAGCGCCGATTACTGGCTCGCCGGCAGGTTGCGGGAGTGAATGATCGACCAAACTTCGTGAACTTCCCGCACAGAGCCGCGCTTCAGGATGGCGAGCCTGAACTCGTCAGAAGGGACAATTCACCGCGAGTTGAGGAGTTTTTGCAAGACCACGGCCTCGTTGTGTTGTTGGTCTCTGGCGCCATAGACGAGAGTAACTGTCCCCTTGGCAGCTTCCTTTCTTAGAAGGGAGATTTGCTCGTTGTCGCTCTTCAATTCCTCGCGGTAGCGCGCCTGGAATTCCGTCCATTTGGCGGGATCGTGGCCGAACCACTTTCGAAGGTTCGTGCTTGGCGCCACATCCTTGAGCCAGAGATCTACCCTCGCCTTTTCCTTCGTCAGGCCTCGCGGCCAGAGCCGGTCCACAAGAATTCGCGTTCCGTCTTCCGCGTTCGGCTCTTTGTAAACCCGTTTGATCCGAATACTCATTGCATGCATTTGACTCTGAGAAATTCTTGTTGGCGCCTAGTTCAGAAGCGATTCCCAGTTGGCTGGCACCTTTCCGGCAGGCCCGGGTGTTGACTGGTTCCGAGGATGCGCGTGCGGCGGAAGTAACTCCACACCTTTGATCATCTGCTGCTTTTCGTAATCGAAAAACCAGTTCTCGCCAGGCTCGAAGCTGGCTATGATGGGGTGCCCTGTGGCTTCAGCGTGCTTTGATGCGTGCTGACTTGGAGAACTGTCACAGCACCCGATGTGCCCGCACTCCGCACAACGGCGAAGATGAAACCACCAACCGTCCGGCGACGCCAGGCACTCGACACATCCATCACCGCTCGGTTTTGAAGCAAGGTTAAATCCGTGGCGATCCCTCTGCATTTCGATTTCCTCTATATGTTGGATGTCTGCCGAGAGTTCAGGGCACGAGCAAGATCTTCCCGATGCCGCCCTTCTCTGCCGCTGCTTGCGCCTCGGCCGCTTCACTGAGCGGCAGTCTCTCGCTAATCGGGATTACGAGCTTTCCATCTCGGACCGCTTCGGCCATGAACTCAAGCGTTTCCCTGTTGAATTTCGAGAAGACGGGCACTACCTTTACAGATGGATACATCGCAGCATTTTGCGGTGCGCCGAGAACCGAAGCAAACACTCCTCCTGGCTTGACTTTGGCAAGCAGTTTCTCGGCTGTCTTTCCGCCGACCGCATCCGCAATGGCATCGAGCGGCGGAAGGTTGGCAATCGCGGTATCGTCGTCGGTTGCGACGATCTGATCTGCGCCAACAGTTTTCGCCTCATCCATCTGCCGCTTCAAAACTCCCGCGATCACAGTTGCCCCGCGTTGTTTCGCCGTGAATACGGCAGAACGCCCGACATTTCCGACAGCGCCTACGACCATAACCCCCCGGCCCGCTTTGATTCCGGTAGCTGAAAGAAGCTGGTTGCCGGTCGTCGTTACCAGCGGCAGAGCCGCCGCTTCGATCAGATCAAGACCCGCTGGAACATCCGCTAGAATGTCAGCCTTCACCACGCAGAGTTCGGCATACGTGTTATCCGCCATGGCGAACACCCGGTTGCCGGACGTAAAAGTTTCAACTCCCGGTCCAACCTGGACCACCGTTCCGGCCATATCGACACCTATAAGGCCCGGAAAGTGCATTGGATAAAAATCCTTCGTTAATCCAGCACGCCGTTTGTAGTCGATCGGATTCACGCTCGCCGCGGCGACTTGCACCAGCACTTCTCCAGTACCCGGAACGGGGGCAGGGTACTCCTCGAACTTCAGCACTTCAGGACCGCCATATTCATGGACAACAATTGCTTTCATGACTCATCTCCTACCACTGTGCGCAAACACTCACTGCCCTTGGTCCGGGATACTGTTGGTATCGCCCGATCGGCCTAATCTGCCCCGATGGAGCGATTACACCCGAGGTGCGGCGTCGAATCAATTGGACAATGGTATCGGCGTTGGCGCGGGATCCGTTCGCGGCAAATGCCCAGAACGCAAATGAGGCAATCCGCAAATTGCCGATACCATTGTCCAATTGCATCGTGCTTGCTTGCGTGATTTTATGCATCCAATACATACGAATCGTTCCGGCATGCTGGAACGAGAACTCCACAAAAGGACATTATGGCTCGAACCAGTGCTGCCGCGACACGACACCAGGATCGGGCTCTGCAAGTTGCCCGCCGCAGAGATGGAAACTGCGAGCAAGGCAGCACCATTCCGTCCAAATACAATGCAGTACGGTCGGTGACAAGGGCCCTGGCCGCGAGCATGTCGGCAGAAGATCAAATGGTGCAGTCGTGCCCGGAAGCCAGCCCGATGAAGTGGCACCAGGCTCATACGACGTGGTTCTTCGAAACATTCGTCCTGCGCCCGTTCCTCAAGGAATATATGCCCTTTCGGGAAGAGTTCCAATGGCTTTTCAACAGTTATTACAACTCCCTCGGGCAGGAAATTCCTGAGAAAGACCTGCGCTCCGCCTTCTCAAGACCTTCGCTCGATGAAGTCCTTGCATTCCGCTCCCATGTTGACCAAGCGATGGACCGATTGTTTGCGCGCGGCGCGGAAGAGGAATCAACTCGGCGCATTGTGTTGGGCGTGAATCATGAGCAACAACATCAGGAACTTGCGCTAACGGACATTAAGCACGCTTTCTTTTCCAATCCACTGACCCCGTCGTACAAGGCATTCCCTCTCTTAGAAGAGAAGCAGCTTCCAGTTTCCGAAATGGCCTGGCACAGTTTTGATGGCGGATTAGTGGAGATTGGTTATCCGCTTCAGTTGGACGATCCGTTCGATTTCTGCTTCGATAACGAGACTCCCAGACATAATGTGTTTCTGGAATCTTTCCGCATCGCAAATCGCGAGGTCACTTGCCGCGAGTATCTGGAATTCATGTTGGACGACGCATACGCACGGCCTGAATTGTGGCTTTCGGACGGCTGGGATGTCGTAAAGCGCGCGGTCTGGCAGGCGCCTCTGTACTGGCGGCGTGGTGCCAGTGACGAAACCGGTTGGCGCGTATTCACACTCACGGGTTGGCGCGGGCTTTCCGAACTGCTTGATACGCCGGTGTGCCACATAAGCTGCTTCGAAGCCGATGCGTTCGCGCGTTGGAGAGGCTGCAGGCTGCCGACTGAAGCGGAGTGGGAATACGTTGCAAGCCAGACATCTGTGCAGGGCAACCTGCTCCAAACTGGGAAGCTTCATCCGATTGCGGCACGAGGTATAGGTATCGAGCAGATGTTTGGCGACTGCTGGGAATGGACGGCAAGCGCCTATACCGGTTATCCGGGATACAAGCCTCTGCCCGGAGCGCTCGGCGAATACAACGGCAAGTTCATGTCGGGCCAAATGATTCTGCGCGGGGGATCGTGTGTTACCCCTGCGAGTCACATTCGGGCAACTTATCGAAATTTCTTTCCACCAGCTACCAGATGGCAGTTTGCCGGAATTCGCCTGGCAACCTGAAAGGAATCGCGTACATGGCAACTTACGTTCAGACAGTTGATCTTGACCGTCTCGCAAGTGTGGATGAACGCGAAGCGCTGATTTGCGAAGTGCAGCGCGGCTTGATTGCGCGACCACGCTCGCTTTCGCCCTGGATGTTCTACGACGCAGAGGGATCGCGTCTCTTTGAGCGCATCACAACTCTTCCCGAATACTATCCGACGCGCACCGAAAGAACCATCCTTGCGGGAAACGCGGACGCGATCGTAGCTTGCGCTCATAACGACAGATCGCTGCCGTTACGCTTCGTTGAGTTGGGCGCCGGCACTGCTTCGAAAACCTGCCTTCTGCTCGAAGCTGCCTTGCGCATTTCGGATGATGTCGCCTACGTGCCGGTCGATGTCTGCTCCAGCGCTCTCGAGCTGGCATGTCAAAACGTCGCATGCGCGCTGCCTGAAGTGCGCATGCGGCCGATCATCCGGAACTATGTAACCGACCCGCTCGAACTTGAGTCTTTCGACGGGACAACGCTGGCACTCTACCTGGGCTCAAGTATCGGCAACTTTGCGCCAGACGAAGCGCGGCAAATCCTGAGTGATCTGCGTGCTCAACTGCAAGCAGGAGACGCGCTGTTGCTTGGTACGGACATGGTGAAAGACGAGCCAACGCTCCTGGCTGCTTATGACGACAGTGAGGGAGTCACGGCGGCATTCAATCTGAACGTGTTGCATCGCCTTAATAGAGAACTGGGTGCCAACTTTGACGCTGCTTGCTTCCGTCATCGCGTGCTGTGGAATCGCACCGAAGCGCGGATCGAAATGCATTTGGAGAGCATGCAAGAGCAGGATGTAAGTATCGAGAAAGCGAATATTGATCTCCACTTCATGCGCCATGAAACCATTCACACCGAGAATAGTTACAAGTTCACCGACCGGAGAATTGGGAGTCTTCTCAGAGAGACCGGCTTTGAGATGAGAGGGAATTGGAAAGACAGCCAAGGTTGGTGCGCTGTGACGCTTTCAACTTGCCGGTAGTGCTTTCAACTGTGCGGCCATAGAGATCGGGACTTTCGATATGTCCCGAAAGCACGAAGATCGCCGGGATGCTTGGGACTACCCAAAGAACCCGGATTAGGGGTGCGGCAAACGGCGGCTCCGTTGGCTGATTTCAGTTTAATCAAAGACATTGAGTGGAGGCGCCATAATGAGAATCGTCACATTCTTCCTTGTTACAGTCGCGACAATGGCCGGGCTTGTTACCTTTGGCACGCCTGCCCAAGATCAGGCGGGTGGGCAAAGCGGAGCACCTTATGTTATCGAGATTCCGGACGGGTACCGCGACTGGAGATGGGTTTCCTCAGCTCACGAAGCGGGCAACCTGAACAGTATAGGCGCCGTTCTGGGCAACGATGCGGCGATCTCCGCTTATCGTGAGGGCAAGCTTCCGTTCCCTGACGGTACGATTATTGCTGCCGTGCATTTCCGAATAGTTCCGTCGGAGGAAAACAACAAAGTCTTTGGCCAGGCTCAATCTTTCGTTCCAGGCGCCCCCACGAACATTCAGTTTATGGTCAAGGACTCCACAAAGTATGCCGCGACGGGCGGCTGGGGGTTTGCTCATTTCCAAGATGGGAAGCCTGCCGAAGCGGCGTTTATGAAAAGCTGCTTCCCCTGCCACGAAAAGGCTAAAGGGAGCGACTACGTTTTTACTCGCTATGCACGTTGATGCACAGAAGTCGGTCAGGCGCTGGACTTCAATGAGGTAAGCATGCCCAGATTGCTTTCAGTAAATGTCGGCCTTCCGCGCGACGTGACATGGAACGGAAAGACGGTCCGAACGTCAGTCTGGAAATATCCTGTCGATGGACGGCGAATGGTGCGCGCACTCAATGTTGAAGGCGATGCGCAAGCGGACCTTGCGGGTCATGGTGGGGAGCAGCGCGCCGTTTTCGTTTACCAGATGGACTCTTACAAGTACTGGGAAAGCTTTCTTGGCCGCAACGATTTTACATTCGGCCAGTTCGGAGAGAATTTCACCGTCGATGGACTTGCCGATAGCGAGGTCTGCATTGGCGATCGATACCGCATTGGCAGTGCTGAATTTGAAGTGACCCAGCCGCGCGTGACGTGCTACCGCGTCGGCATCCGCATGAATGAACCCCGGATGGCAGCGCTTCTTGTTGCACATCACAGGCCAGGATTCTATTTTCGCGTGCTGCAGGAGGGAGAGGTTGGCGCAGGCGACGCGATTGAAAAGATTACTGACGGACCAGAACGACTCAGTGTGGCCGAGGTTGACGCGCTCCTGTATTTGCCGGGGCCGTCCGGCGGGCAGTTGCAACGTGCGCTGCGGATTCCAGCACTCAGCGCGGGTTGGCAGGATTCGTTCAAGGCAATGCTCCAGCAGGACGTGAGCCTGACAACTGAATCGAGAAATCCGGGACTCGCGTTTGAGGAACAGGCACCGGCATGGTCGGGATTCCGCCAGATGCGTGTCGCGCGTATCCACAAAGAAAGCGTTAGCGTAACTTCCTTCGGTCTGACGCCAGTTGCCGGCGGGCTTCTGCCTGTCTTCGAGGCAGGGCAATTTGTGGTTTTGCGGCTGGGCATCGATGCGGAAAAGCCGCCCGTTCTTCGTAGCTATTCGTTGTCCGACCTCCCTGCATCCGATCATTTCCGCATCAGCGTGAAGAGTGAGTTGAATGGGATTGGAAGTTCATTTCTGTGCCGCCGTACGCAAGAAGGCGATGTACTGGATGTCAGTGCACCGAGGGGAAGCTTTACGCTGCGTGGAGGCCAGAATCCTGTGGTCCTGCTAAGCGCCGGAGTAGGCGCAACGCCCGTGCTGTCGATGCTGCACGCACTCGCTGCTGAAGGATCGCAGCGGGAGATCTGGTGGATCTACGGAGCACGCAATCGGGTTGAGCATCCTTTCGCAGAAGAATCGTGTTCAATGCTTAACCAGCTTTCTCACGGACGACGATACATCGTGTACAGCAGGCCTGCGGCGACCGATCAATTGGGAATAGACTTCGACGCTCCGGGGCATATTGACGCAGCATTGCTGGAGAGAGTTGGTGTTCCGAAGGGCAGTGATTTCTATATGTGCGGCCCCAATTCATTTTTGCAAAGTATGCGCGATGGGCTGCGGGACTGGGGTGTGAGCGCCGGGAATGTACATACGGAAATCTTCGGCTCTCTTGGGGCCGTTACGCCTGGCATGGCGCAGGTTGATCACACCCCCCACCCGCCACCGGGGCCACCCGGCTCCGGCCCTCCGGTCTCATTCGCACGCAGCGGGATAACTGCCGCGTGGGATCCGAAATTCGGGACCTTGCTTGAACTGGCGGAGGCATGCGACGTTCCGGTCAGATGGTCGTGCCGGATTGGAGTTTGTCACACCTGCATGACCGGCCTGATTGAGGGGGCGATCACTTATAGCCCAGAGCCTCTGCAGCGGCCCGCTCCCGGAAACCTGCTCGTATGCTGTTCCCAGCCAATCGCAAGCATCACTCTGGATCTTTGAGAGAAGCAGAAGGAGCCCAATCATGCGTCCTGACATTGTGCCCGGAGGCATTTTCCCCGACTACGAACTGCCCGATCACACAAGCAAGGCGCGCAGGCTCAGCGAGCTACAAGGCGACGATCCGCTCATCCTCACGCTTGCGCGCGGCCACTATTGCCCAAAGGAGCATCAGCAGCATTTGGATATCGCCGCGTTCTATCCGAAGATCGCGGTGGCCTATACCCAGGTTGCCACCATCGCCACCGACGATCACCATACTCTTCAGGAATTTCGTGCGTCAGTGGGAGCCCAGTGGACCTTTCTTTCGGACCCAGGCCGAATAGTTCAGAAGGACCTCGACATTCAGGAGTACACCGACCCCGAGCACAATCCGATGATTCCGTATACGCTTGTGCTCAAGCCGGGCCTGGTGGTTTACAGCATCTATAACGGCTACTGGTTCTGGGGCCGTCCATCGATCAGCGATCTTTGGCGCGATCTGCGCGCAGCGATGAGTGAAGTCCGCCCAGATTGGGATCTAAGCGCTCCCGGGCTTCGCGAGGCGTGGAATGCAGGCGATTTTTCGCGCTTCCACGGGTGGAACAAGCAAGCCAGTAAGACCTGAGGGTGGGGATCTATTTCAATGGCTGAATCCGCGACAGAGCAGAATGCGGCGAACGGTATCGCATCGCCGTCTGAGGCGAGCGAAGTTCAAGCGGGGAACCCGCTGCCGATTGGAGGCGCCCACGCACAGGGACGGGGAGTCAATTTTGTTTTGTTCAGCCGTAACGCAACTGGTGTCCGTTTGGAGTTCTATCAAAGGGTTGCTGATTCCACTCCGAACAGAGTTATTGACTTTGATCCGGTGAGTCATCGGACAGGCGACGTGTGGCACGTGTGGGTGCGAGGTATTCGTCCAGGTCAGCTCTACAGTTATCGCGTTGATGGGCCGTATCTGCCTGAAAAGGGCCATCGCTTCAACTCGCACAAACTGCTTCTGGATCCATACGCAAGAGCAATTGCCGGGATCGAAAATTGGGATTTTGTGGCTGCGCGCGGCTACGATTCATCCAGCAGCGTCGGTGATTCAAGCGTTTCGAATGTTGATAACGCAGGCACGACGCCGAAATCCGTCTTTACGGATGACAACTTCGATTGGGAAATGGACTCGCCTCCGAAACACTCTGCCTCCGACACGGTGATCTACGAAACGCACGTTCGCGGTTTCACGATCCATCCGAGTTCGGGCGTAGCGCATCCTGGAACCTTCACCGGCTTGATTGAAAAGATACCGTATCTCAAAGACCTGGGAGTGACCGCAATTGAGTTGATGCCCGTACTTGAATTTAATGAAAACGAAACAAGGCTGCTGAATCCAATCACGGGCGAGAGACTCAAGAACTACTGGGGCTACGATCCCGTCGCCTTTTTTGCTCCGAAGCAGTCCTACTGCGTTGGAGGAGTGCACGGCGAGCAGATCCGGGAGTTCCGTGAGATGATCAAGGCCTTCCATCACGCCGGCATTGAAGTAATCCTGGATATCGTGTTGAACCACACGGCAGAGGGAGATGAACTTGGCCCCACGATCTCTCTGCGCGGTATTGAGAACTCGATCTACTATATGTTGCAGGAGAACGGGCGCCGATACTACAAGAACTTTTCGGGCGTCGGCAATACGCTTAACGCAAATCACCCCGTGGTGCGCGAGTTCGTCAGAAACGTCCTTCGCTACTGGGTCATGCACATGCATGTGGATGGCTTTCGCTTCGACCTTGCTTCGATCCTGGGCCGGGATGAGCATGGGAACATTCTCAGCAACGCTCCTCTTCTTGAGGATATTGCGGAGGACCCGATCCTGAGAGACGTAAAGATTATTGCCGAGGCCTGGGACGCAGGTGGCGCCTATCAAGTAGGAAGCTTTTCGACCAAGCGCTGGACGGAGTGGAACGGCCGTTTCCGTGATGATGTGCGCCGCTTCTGGACGGGTGACGCGGGCTTGATGGGGTCGTTCGCAAGCCGAATCTGCGGAAGTTCAGATTTGTATCAAAGCACAGGCAAGAGCCCTGCCAACAGCCTTAACTTCGTTACCTGCCATGATGGCTTCACGTTGAACGATCTGGTCAGCTACGCGCAAAAGCATAATGACGAAAACGGCGAGTACAACCGCGATGGAGCCGATACCAACTACAGCGACAATTGCGGCGTGGAAGGGCCTAGCCAGGATCCCGCCATCGAGGGCGCGCGCAGCCGCATGATCAAGAATTTCCTGTTGACCCTGTTTATGTCTCGCGGAATTCCCATGTTGCTGGGCGGGGATGAGTTTCGCCGAACCCAGCACGGCAATAACAATGCCTACTGCCAGGATAACAAGGTGAGCTGGTTTGACTGGGGCCTGCTCGAGAAACACAAAGAGATTCATCGCTTCACCCTGGGAATGATCGCCTTTCGCCGGGCCCATCCTGATTTACGAAGAGAAAGCTTTTACACAGGTGAAGACATAAAATGGATTGCTCCAAACGGCGGCACCCCGGACTGGGCGGACAACCGGCAGAAATCGTTTGCGTGCCTGATTCAGGGAAGGACCGAACCCGACTTGTTCATCCTGTTTAATGCAGAGACCGGATCGGTTGATTTTCGCCTTCCTACATTGCCAGCCGGAAAGATTTGGCGTTTGGCGGCCGATACTTCCAGAACGGCACCTGACGATCTCTTCGACCCCGGGAAGGAGCCTTCCCTGCAAGGCCAAATCGTTTTTAGACTCGAGCCTCGATCAAGCGCGATTCTCTTGACGGATGGCTAGGAGGTGCTCCGTGAAAATTAGCCCTGCTGCCGGCAAGCCGGCCGACCCATCCATTCTTGTGAACGTCCCGAAGCTGGTTACAAACTATTACGAGTTGCGGCCCGACCCGAGCGATGCCAGGCAGCGAGTTGTTTTCGGTACGTCGGGCCATCGCGGATCTGCGACGGATGTAGCGTTCAACGAGTGGCACATTCTGGCGATCACCCAGGCGATCTGCGATTACCGCAAACTTCAGAGCATTAATGGGCCGCTCTTCCTGGGGATAGACACTCATGCACTGTCAGAGCCGGCGTTCGCCAGCGCGCTGGAAGTGCTTGCGGCAAATGAAATTGACGTAATGCTCTCCGAAGGCACGCCGTACACCCCGACCCCAGCCGTCTCCCATGCAATTCTGGCTTACAACCGCGGGCGAAAGTCTGGACTTGCCGACGGCATCGTGATCACGCCATCTCACAATCCCCCCGATGACGGGGGCTTCAAGTACGATCCTCCGCATGGCGGGCCGGCTGATTCGGGCGTGACTTCGTGGATTGAATCGAAAGCCAATGATTATCTGGTGCGCAGCCTCGACGGGATCAAGCGCATGCTGTTTGCCAAAGCAGTGCGAGCATCCACGACGCACAAACACGACTATTTAAGCGCTTATGTTAGCGATCTGAACAGTGTTGTTGACATGGAGGCAGTGCGCGACTCAAAGATCAAGCTTGGTGTGGATCCCCTTGGGGGAGCGGGCATTGATTATTGGCCGCGGATCGCCGAGCAATACGGTCTCGATCTGATGATCGTCAATCAATCTGTCGATCCAACATTTCGATTCATGAGCGTGGATTGGGACGGGAAGATTCGCATGGATCCTTCCTCGCCCTACGCGATGCAGAGGCTCATCGCATTGAAAGACAAGTTCGATATTGCGTTTGCCAGCGATACCGATCATGACCGCCATGGGATCGTAGCGAAAGGGAGCGGGTTGCTGCCTCCGAATCACTACCTTTCAGTGTGCGTGAGCTATCTATTCGCGAACCGGAGCGATTGGTCTGATGACGTCGCCGTCGGCAAGACCGTAGTGAGCAGCAGCATGATCGATCACGTGACTGCTCGTCTTGAACGGCATCTTTATGAAGTTCCAGTGGGCTTCAAGTGGTTTGTGGAAGGGTTGCTTGGCTGCCGCCTGGGATTTGGCGGAGAGGAAAGCGCTGGCGCTTCCTTTCTCAGGCGCGACGGCAGCGTATGGACCACCGACAAGGACGGAATCATTCCTTGTTTGCTGGCGGCAGAGATTACTGCACGAATCGGCAAAGATCCAGGCGCGATTTATCGCGAGCTCACACGCGGGTTGGGAGAGCCGGTCTACGAACGCATCGATGCTCCCGCCACATCCGAACAAAAAGCCGCCCTTGCGAAATTGTCTCCGTCCGACATTCACGCTTCCGAAGTTGCAGGTCAGCCGATCGAGAAGATTCTGACGACCGCTCCCGGGGACGGCAATCCAATTGAGGGGATCAAGGTGATTGCCAGAGACGGATGGTTTGCGGCGCGCCCTTCGGGGACAGAAGAAATCTACAAGATTTACGCCGAGAGTTTCCTTGGTCAAAAGCATCTGCTGCAAATTGAAGAGGAAGCGCAGGCCATCGTTTCGGCAACCTTGGCCGGCAGTGCCTAGGCTGCTGGAGTCGGTAAGACATGAGAGGATGTCGTCTATGCGCAGTTCGAGAATCGTTGATCTTCCCCTCGACAAGTCAACTTCGAATGCTCTTATCGACTTGGCTTTGGACCTTAGATGGTCGTTCAATCACTCGGCAGACAAGCTTTGGGCGCAGTTGGACGCTGAACTCTGGGATCTGACCCATAATCCCTGGGTACTATTGCAAACCGTCTCCCGGGAGAAAATGCAAAGCGTTGCCTCCGACCCAGGGTTTCAAAGTCTCCTGGCCGATCTGCATCGCGAAAAGACGGTTGCCGAAGAATCGGTAGCGTGGTTTCAAGAGGCGCATCCGCGCTCGGGCTTGTCGACGGTTGCGTATTTCTCGATGGAATTTATGTTGAGCGAAGCGTTGCCGATTTATTCGGGCGGGCTGGGCAATGTTGCCGGGGATCAGCTCAAGGCCGCAAGTAACCTGGGCGTCCCGGCGACCGGAATTAGTTTGCTCTACCAACAAGGCTATTTTCGGCAGGAAATTGATGCACAGGGCCACCAGCAAACCTTGTACCCATTCAACGATCCCGGCCAGCTTCCGATTCGGCCCGTGCGCGAATCAAACGGCGAATGGCTGCGCCTGGCCATTGCTTTGCCCGGATTCAAGTTGTGGATCAGAGTCTGGCAAGTGCGGGTGGGCCGGGTCAAATTGTATTTGCTCGATTCAAACGATCCCGCAAACCCTCCAGCTTACCGCGGCATTACGAGCGAACTGTATGGAGGCGGGCCTGAGTTGCGTTTGAGACAGGAGTTGGTCCTTGGTGTTGGAGGCTGGCGGCTTCTGCGCGCCTTGGGGCTGCGGCCCGAGGTCTGCCATCTCAATGAAGGCCACGCCGCATTCGCGGTATTGGAACGCGCGCGTTCGTATATGGAAGACAACGGTAAGACCTTCGACGTGGCGCTTGCCGTTACGCGTGCTGGGAATCTTTTTACAACCCACACTCCTGTGGAGGCCGGTTTTGACCGCTTTGCTCCCAGCCTGATTGAGAAATACCTCAGCAAGTATGCAGAAGAAAAACTTTCGATTTCGGTTGACGACCTGCTCGCGCTGGGCCGGCGCGATCGCCAGGACTCGTCCGAACCCTTTAACATGGCCTACTTAGCGATCCGCGGCAGCGGCGCCATCAATGGTGTCAGCAAATTGCACGGCCAGGTGAGCCGCCGGCTTTTCCAGCCTCTGTTCCCCAGGTGGCCTGAAGCAGAGGTGCCGGTCACGCACGTGACGAACGGTGTGCATACCCCTAGTTGGGACTCCGTCGAAGCAGATCGCTTGTGGGAACGTTCCTGCGGAAAACAATGCTGGTGCGGAACGATGGCAAACACAGAAAAAGACATTCGTGCAGTCAGCGATTCCGATCTTTGGCAGCTCCGCGCAGCCGGCCGAAAGGATTTGGTTGAGTACGTTCGAGGATACTACCCTCGTCAATTGGCAGAACGGGGAGCTTCACCGGAAGATCTTGCGCCAGCCGCGCAGCTGCTCGATGAAAACATCTTGACTTTGGGATTCGCCCGCCGCTTTGCCACGTACAAACGCCCGAACCTCTTGCTGCACGATCCGGCCAGGCTTCTCAACATCCTAATGAATCCAGAGCGCCCTGTTCAACTTGTACTCGCGGGCAAGGCGCATCCTCAAGATGCCGAGGGGCAAGAATTGATCAGGCAGTGGATTGAGTTTGCCAAACGCCCTGACGTTCGATCGCGGTTAGTCTTCCTTTCGGACTACGACGTCCTCATGGCTGAACACCTGGTTCAAGGTGTGGACCTCTGGGTGAACACTCCGCGACGGCCCTGGGAGGCAAGCGGCACAAGCGGCATGAAGGTGCTGGTGAATGGCGGGTTGAATCTTTCGGAACTCGATGGCTGGTGGGCAGAGGCGTATTCCTCGGAAGTAGGCTGGGCGATCGGAGATGGGCGCGAACATGGGGATGATCCTTCCTGGGACGCAGCGGAAGCAGAGAGTCTTTATGCATTGCTCGAAACAGAGATAATCCCGGAGTTCTATGCCCGCGACGAGCATGGGATTCCACGCAACTGGGTTGCCCGTATGCGCGAGAGCATGGCCCGCTTGACTCCAACCTTTTCGGCCAATCGCGCGGTCCGCCAATATACGGAAGAGCATTATCTCTCAGCGGCAGCAGCATATTTTGAACGCGCCAAAAATCAAGGTTCAGCGGGAGCCGATCTCGTTGCCTGGCAAGCTGAACTGTTGAAGCACTGGTCAGCGCTAAGATTCGGCTCTGCGACACTCGAGCATCAGGGCGAGCGGTATCTATTTCATGTTCAGGTTTTTCTTGGCGATATAGATCCGGATGCCGTGGCGGTTGAGCTCTACGCAGAGGGGCAGAAAGACGAGGAGTCGGTGACGCAGGCGATGGACCGAGGCGAACGCCTGGCCGGGGCTGACAATGACTTCGTCTACAGTGCATCTGCTTCGACAAGCCGGCCAGCTGCCGCATATACGCCGCGCCTTGTTCCGCGGCACGCGGGGGCGTTTGTGCCGCTTGAGGCTCCATTCATTCTGTGGCATGAAGCACCATCGTGGCGGTGAACCTGAGGTTGGCAGTGACGCTGTTGGCTTGAAATGGTTTCCGCATGAATGCAATGATCGTTCTGACCCAAAGGTATCGATCAATACTTTCGTCCAATAGACTCATTTACTCGATTCTGGCTTAATGCAGCCGTAGACATGGCAGAAGAAAACAAACGCGATCTGAGACAAGGATTCTTCGTTCGCGATCTTGCCGATGGAGCGATGGCCTCCGGGCAGATTGATGGCGAAGATGCAATCCTGGTGCGCCGCGGCGACGAGTTCTTTGCGGTTGGTGCAAATTGCACTCACTACCACGCAGAGTTGTCGCAGGGGCTGGTGGTTGGAGATACTTTACGATGTCCTCTTCATCATGCGTGTTTCAGCTTGCGGAGCGGTGAAGCTCTTCATGCGCCCGCCTTCGACCCAATCCCGCATTGGCGCGCAGAAGCGGTTGGCGATCAAGTGTTCGTGCGAGAAAAACTCGCCAGCCCCAATCGAAAGCAGGTTGCCAATTCCACCGCGGGGCATGATGTTCCTGCATCGGTTGTGATCATAGGAGGCGGCGCCGCCGGGCTTTCGGCTGCGGAGATGCTGCGACGACAAGGCTATGACGGCCCGCTGGCGATGATCAGCGCCGATGATTGGCCTCCGTACGACCGGCCAAACTTGTCGAAGGACTTTCTGGCAGGCAACGCGCCGGATGAGTGGATGCGACTGCGCCTGCCAGAATTCTACGATGAGCAGAAAATCGACCTCATACTCAATGCCCGAGTGGCTTCGCTGGATATCTCAGGAAAGCGCGTCCACCTGGAGAACGGAAAGAAGTACGGATTCGAAGCTCTCCTGATTGCGACCGGGTCCGAAGCGGTCCGGTTGAAAATTGAGGGCGCAACTGACTCGCAGATTTCCTATCTGCGGACGTTCGCCGATGCTCGAGCGATCGTCGCCAAAGCTAAATCGGCCAGGAGCGTTGCCGTGGTTGGCGCAAGTTTCATCGGCTTGGAGGTTGCGGCTTCACTGCGAACAATCGGACTCGCGGTAAGCGTAATAGCGCCCGAGAGCCAGCCGCTGGAGCGCGTGATGGGGCCGGAGGTGGGCGATATGATTCGTGGACTTCATGAGGCCCACGGGGTTGCCTTCCACTTGGGAGAAACCGTCAGCAACATTAACGGCACGACGCTAACGCTGTCCGGCGGCGCCAAACTTGAAGCGGACTTTGTCGTCTTGGGAGTCGGCGTGCGCCCGTCTCTTGCCCTGGCCGAACAAGCAGGCCTGGCGATTGATCGCGGTATTGCGGTGAACGAATACCTCGAAACGAGCGCTCCGGGCGTCTTTGCTGCAGGAGACGTCGCGCGCTGGCTCGCTCCGCATTCTGGAGAGCGCATTCGGGTAGAGCACTGGGTGGTCGCCGAGCGCCAGGGGCAAGTGGCAGCAAAGAACATTCTGGGTTATGGCGAGCGGTTCGATGCAGTGCCATTCTTTTGGAGTCAGCATTACGACGTCGCCATTAACTATGTGGGGCATGCCGAGCAATGGGATTCAGTCGAGATCGACGGCGATCTGAGCGCCCGAAATTGTGCCGTGGCCTACAAACGCGCAGGACGCACCCTCGCCGTGGCAACGATCTCGCGGGATATCGAGAGCCTGCAGACCGAGGCGGAGATGGAAGCGCGCATCCGGATGTGATGTCGGGATGCAAGATCGAAGGGGGAATCGCGGAGCGGGTTGTTCACTCTGATCTAGAAGTTCAAGCAATTCAACTTCTCTCAAAGGAGATAGTTATGACACAGTCGGCTAACAACGCCATACGGCAAGCTTCAAATTGGTCAATTGCATGGGGAGCATTGCTTATCATCCTCGGTATGCTCGCCATAGGATCGCCGTTTCTCGCCGCCATCGCGGTGACCGGGTTCATCGCCTGGCTCATCATTGTGGCGGGCGTCGTTCACCTGTTTCTAGCGTTTCATGCGCATGGACCGGGCAGCTTGATCTGGAAACTGCTGGTGGGGCTGGCTTACCTGTTCTTCGGCGGCTATCTGATTGTGAATCCAGTGCTGGGAGTGGCATCGCTCACTTTAGTGTTTGCGACGCTCTTCCTGATTGAAGGCGTCTTGAACATCATCCTGTTTTTCAAGATGCGCTCGGTCGGAGGATCAGGTTGGGTGCTATTGGACGGCATCGTCACGCTCCTGCTCGGGGTGATGATTTACATGCAATGGCCGTCGAGTTCCGCCTGGGCTATCGGCATCCTGGTGGGAATAGGCATGATCTTTAGCGGCGTGACGCGGCTGATGCTTTCGTTGGCGGTACGCAGGTCCGTCGCGGCGATTGCGTAGCCTTCGAACGGAAGAGACAAGGCCACAGATTCAGGAGTGTCGACAACATGAAAAGAACGAAACGGAACAAAGGCCGACAGCCTGGACCACTGGAATCTTCAGGTGAGGTTTCAGGGTTGCAGTCTGGAGATCTGCAGGGCCTGTCGAACATGGAGAGTGCAGATTCTGAGATCGTTGAAGAGTTGCTTGAGGAAGGAAATGCGTTCGAGGCCGGAATCGTGTCGGGCATCGAAGACTCCAGAGAATTCGAGAGCAGGGAAGTCCAAACGCGTGAAGTGCCTGAAGACGACGAGCCCGGCGAGTATCTGGATGTAGGATAAGGCGGCGTCCGGAATCAACCTGGGCCCGGCGCTCCATTTCCGAAGGTTGCAGCAGTTGATCTGCGTTAATTCGACATACGAAGGAAGGCTGAATAATTAGGTGAATTGGCTGGCGTAGATCCGTACCATAAAACCGAAAGGGCAAATCTATTTAACTCGAAAGGCGGCATTCAGCGCGTCCAGCAGGGCCGTATCGTTGAAGGGCTTGAACAAACAACCGATTGCGCCTGATTCGACCAGCTGGGTCCGAACGGACTCGTCTCTCTGAGCGGTGATGAAAATGATGGGAATCTTCGACTGGCGACGCTTCAGTTCGCGCTGCAGGTCAGGACCGCTCATTCCAGGCATAGCAATGTCGAGGATCAAGCACTCGGTTCGCGAGATTCCATCCGATGCGAGGAAGGCCTCCGCCGAAGTGAATGTTTGAGATGCAAACCCAAACTCCTTGAGCAAATCTGGCAGTGATTCGCGAACCGATTCATCATCGTCAACGATTGACACGAGTGAACGTGGATTCATCATGGATTTTTCAGTCCGCATCCAAAAACAGCTTTGCTCAACGCGGGGGCGTCCGCTCCGGCGTTGCTTCAGGAAGTCGACCGACCACTTCCGAAGTGCCGCTCACATCTCTCAGGGCTGGACGCCAATGACGCGGCTGATTTTGTTTCCATGGAGCCTCCTCCTGGTGACACTCCACAAGCCCATCATCCCCTGTAATGCCAGCGGAGTCTATTGTATTTAGGTATTGGTTGCCGGTCGTTGCGAAGAGTCCACAAGGGTTTGCTTCTAATTGGGCTCGCTACTGTAATCATGCGGAATGGAGAATGCGAACGAGGATCCCGGCCCATCGTTGGCAGACGCCCAGAGGTGGCCTCGATGGGCCTCAATAATGGAACGGCTGACAGAGAGCCCGATTCCGGTGCCCTCCTGCTTGGTTGTATAGAACGATTCAAAGAGCCGGTCTACGGCATCGGGAGCGAAACCGACGCCGGTGTCCTGTACGGTTAGCTGGACGTTCTTGCCATCGTCGCACTCTGTTTTGATAAGCAATTGTCTCGGCCTGTCGTCAATTTCGCGCATCGCGTCTGAAGCGTTCCGCAGGAGATTCAGGATGACCTGCTGAATCTGAATGCGGTCACCTCTTACTGCGGGCAGATCCTCGTCGAATTCCTGTCGGACCATTATCCTTTCGCTCTGCAACTCACTCCATGAGAGCGCGATAACTTCCCGCGCCGCATCATTCAAATCAATTGGTTCGGTTGCAACTTCCTTTCTCTTGAAAAGGGCCCGCAGGCGTGTGACAATCTCGGAGGCGCGATTTCCATCGCGAATCGTGCGCCGCGCTGTCTCACGCGCACCCTCGATGTTTGGCGGTTGGCTGTCGAGCATGCGCAGGCATGTGCTGGCGTTCGTCACGATGCCCGACAATGGCTGGTTAACCTCATGCGCGATAGCGGCCGTCATTATGCCGAGGCTCGTGGTTCTTGATACGCTGGCTAGTTCCGATCTGGCCTTGTTAAGCGCCTCGTCCGAGAGGCGTCGATCGGTCACATCCTGAACCGCACCTACGTACTCCCATTGACCATCATTGCTCTTGGTCCCGTGGGCCACAACATGCAGATACTTCACCGTGTAGTCGGGAAGCAAAATACGATATTCACGCTCAAGATCACTACCGTATCGTGCTCCTTCGACCATATCATTTAACATGAACAGGTCTTCCGGGTGCATTCGCGAACCAATCAGCTCCAGCGTCATCTTCAGGCTTGGATCAAGCTCAAAGATTCGAGAAAGCTGCTCTGACCAGACAATCTCCTCCGTCGCCACGCGCCAAAAGAAACTACCGGTTCTGCTGAGGCGTTGGCCTTCGGCGAGAAACGCCTCGCTGCGACGCAGCTCCTGCTCCGCCTGTTTGCGTTCCGTGATATCTCGAAGGCACCCGGTGAAAGACGGCGGTCCGTCCATCGGAATACGTGAGATCGCGAGTTCGACCGGGAACTCGGTTCCGTCAGCGCGCACCGCAGTTAACTCGATTCGCTTTCCAAGAACTCGAGATTCGCCCGTGGCTTGGTAACGGGCCAATCCTTGCCGGTGCTCCTCTCGGTACGACGGAGGAATCATAACGTCCGACAATTGCTTGCCCAGGACGTCGATCCGACGATACCCAAAGGTTCGCTCCGCGGCGGGATTGAACTCGGTAATACAGCCTTCGTGATTGATAGTCACAATGCAGTCGATTGCCGAGTCCAGGATCGCTGTCTTCCGTGCTTCACTGCGACGCGACTCTTCATCGGCGCGCTTCCGGTCATCAATGTCAGTGTTTGTTCCGTACCATTTGATGGTCTTGCCGGACTCGTCACGCAGCGGATTGGTTCTAAACAGAAACCAACGATAGATCCCATCAAACCGTCGCAGGCGTGCTTCGCACTCTCCGCCTTTATCTGCATTCGTCATGAACTGCCACGCATCTATCAGGCCGTCCAGGTCATCTGGGTGTACAGCCTCCGTCCATCCCCAATCCTGCGCCTGATCCTGAGTTAAGCCAAGGTAGTCAAGGTAATGCTGGTTGAAATATTCAGCAGTGCCATCCGGGCGAGCCGACCATGCCAGTGCCGGAATGGTGTTGATGGTCAGGTATAGGTTGCGCTCGCTCGCACGCAGCGCCTCCTCAACGCACTTGCGATCGTCGATATCGATTATGAGAAAATACCAGCCGGTAATTCTGCCGCCTGTATCTTGCACCGGACCGCCGTTATTCTTGAACCATCGATAGACTCCATCCGCGCGGCGAAGGCGGAGCTCGGTTTCGAATGGGGTTCCGGTTGTGATCGAATGCCTGAAATCGGAAATGACGCGAGGAAGATCATCCGGATGAACGGCATCGTTATTGCCGAGCGTCCATCCTTTCAACTCCTCGATCGACTTACCGAAATACTCCATGATCGGCCGGTTGACAAGTTCTGTTTCGCCTGCCGGGCTCATGGTGCACACAAGGCCTGGAACACTGTCGATGATCTGGCGGAGATTGATCTCGCTAGCTCGCAAAGCTTCTTCAGCTCGCTTTCGGTCATCGATCTCCTTTCTCAATTTCACGTTAGCAGCGGCAAGGCTTAAAGTTCGTTCAGCAACCCGGAATTCGAGTTCGCCGGCGATGCGCTTTTGCTCGCTTAAGAGTCGCGCCTGCTGCAAGGCGACCGTTACTTGATTGGCCGCGACACTTAGAAGCATTCGTTCGGACTGTGTAGGAAAATCAGCGCGCGCGGAGCTGGCTACGACTATTCCAATTTCGCCGCCAATTCCCAAGGGAAGGGATAATAGCGAATACTCCTGCCCGCCGAAATGACCACGCTCCTCCGCCGGCCAATTCTGTGGGGCATCTTCAAATCGCCGATTGAGGGTGTGGAGAGTCTTCTCGACGTTTTGCGAGGCAGCAGACAGCGGTGCAGTTCTTAGAATTTTGATGGGCTGCACACTGGCCTCAAACTTCGCGCGCGAATACAGGAAATCCAAGTCCAGTGTTGACATGAGGGCATCGTGAAAGGTCATCACGATTTGGCGTGGCTCTTGCCCGCTCCAGACTGCGGGCAACGCGAGCACGCTTACCAAATCGCTCATCGCGCGCTTAAGGTGCTTCAGTTCCTCTGCGGAATCGCTGAATGCCATTTCATGACTCCCGGATTGGCAGGCTACCCAGGCCGGAACGCCGTGCGCGATATTCCAAGAGAAACTCTCGCGGCGGCGTGAAGAATGGATTCTGCTGTAGAGTTCCGCCAATGATGACAAGTGGATGCGTGCGCAGGATATCGATTACCGTATCGCCTCTAAACTGGGATAGATGGTAGGTGCAGATGACTGCGTCGTCGTGCTGGCTCCATATATCATTCACGCGCGATTCGAATTCAATGACATTCTCGAGCCGGGACGCGTCTCCAACTGCCCAATCCATTCGGCACACGATGCGGCTGAGAGGGAAGTCTCCGGGTGCATTTCCCGAAGCGAGTGATTCGAAGGTCTCAAGCATGCGGTCCTGGTCGAATTTGCCATCGAGCAGGTATGCCTCAGTATTTATCTTGATTTCCAACTGACCGGCCTGTTGCGCAGTCGCCGGATCGATTCCAGCAGAGGCCAGCCGATGCAGATGCTCGTCGCGCTGATTGGGATTGACGACATGAACGGCCTTGTCGCCGCGCGAAAGTCCATCTTTAATAAACGGGAGCAGAACCCGATACTCTTCGTCGTCGCTCGAGAAGAATGCACAAACATGGCGAATTGCGCCAAGCTGAGAGCCTGCTAAAGAGATTGGCGGCGTTGTCCTGGACATTTGCGACCCCTCCCTAAGGCAAGTTCATACCAGGAACTTGATCGAGTAACAGACGCAGAGCCATTGAAGGCACCCGCTAGTTGGGCGTCTTATCGATAGTTAGTTCTCTTGCGGCGAGCCTATCAAGGTTATGGCGGCGGGGTAGTCTGAGTTGGCCCGGTGGCGAATTCCTGGCATCAATCAGAAGGGAAGCGCGCCAACCACTTATCGTGAATTTATCATATCCACCTTCCAGCCCCAAAAGCCGCAAGAAGCCGGGACCGGGTGAGTGTTTGCCTGATTCTGCGCCGCTCGAAGGCCATCTTTGACTCCTTGCCGACGGTCCGAAAGATGGATGACCCACTTCTGTGGAGCGAAAATCCCAGTTATGCAACGCGTTGACCGGCCGATCACCCTCCTGCATACCAAGGTATTGGTCAATACCTTAGTCCAATGGATTCAATTCTGAGCGTCTGGCTAAATGACAGCTATGTTTCGGTCAAGTCGTGGTGACCTTGCGATACGCACAAACTGCGGAAGCAAGTCGCTCACCGGAAGAGGATTATGCCGGCTGACACTAGCATCGAACGAATCGCGCATTTGATTGATGTCAACGCACAGGAGGAAAGAGGATGGCAGATCGGAAATCGTCGAGTTCTAAAGGTTGGCTTTCTTTATCGCTGATGGCCGCCGTGCTGTTTGCTGCGCGCGCCGCTGCACAAAATGCATCGGACAAGTGTGGACTGGCCTCGGTAATCCCGCTTACAACGAGTGAGCCACAGGCAAAAATCTTCATCGATCCTCCGCTGGCTGGGCCGCTTGCTTCCCGCGGAGTAGTAATTATTCAGTATTGCGCCCAGAACGTTCATCTAGAGCCAGTATTCGGCCAAGGCGCTCTGGCTGCCTCGCCGCGCATCGGGCACGTACATGTGCGACTTGACGATGCCTCGTGGATTTGGGCAGATGCGAGCGGAAACCCTGTGATCCTGATGGGTCTCTCACCTGGCCCGCACAAGGTGTCCCTTGAGTTGCAGGATGCGAACCACCACACTCTGGACAAGGGCACAGTGGCATTTGTCGTTCCCGAAATCGCCAAGGGGGGCTAACTCGTCGAAAGGATTGGCAGAAGACAAACATAAACCAGGACGCCTGGTTCTCTTTGATGCATGAGGGTTACCGGGAGCGCAGCCAGGCGAAGGTTGGCTACGGACCATTGCCTGTTACCACTTGCCGACGTGCGCGCCGTCGTCCACGTGCAGCACCTCGCCGGTCACGTGAGCAGCTTCAGTCAAGTAAACGACGGCCTCTGCGATTTCCTCCGGTTCCGTGATCGTCTCCATCGGGGACCGAGGTGTCAGAACGTCGCCTGGACTATTACGATGGAGAGAGGTGTCGACGACACCCGGCGCGACTGCATTAAAGCGGATTTTGTCCTTGGCATATTCGATCGCCAGGCTGCGGGTAACTGCGTCGAGTCCGCCTTTGGTGATCATGGGAATCGAAGCAGGAACGCCGGCGATGGGGTTGTCGGCCAAGGATGCTGTGATGGTGGTGATGCTGCCGCCAGTGCCCTGCTTGAGCATTTGCCGCACAGCGGCCTGGGTGATGAAAATGAATCCTTCAAGATTGGTGGAGACGAAGGCGCGAAATTCATTGATTGTATAGTCGATGAACGGCTTGGAGGTGTAGATGCCCGCACCATTGACAACGTGGTTGATTGAGCCGAAGCTGGAAATTGCGGCGTCAGCCACCATTGCTGCCGTTTCTTCTTGGCCTATGTCCCCGTCGACCAGAGCAAGGTGCGGGTTGTGCTCGAGGCCGGCCGTGGAAATGCTTCGTGCAGTTGCAACGACGTCGTAGCCGCGATCAAGAAACGCACGGGTAATCGACGCTCCAATGCCTCGCGACGCACCGGTTATAATAACGGTCCTGTTGTTTGTCATGGGTAAGCTCCTGTCGGGGTTTCGTTGCCTAGGTCCGGCTGCATCGGACGCGACGAATCAATTTAGCCAGAAGAGCGAAGTTGAATCTATTAGACGATAGTGTCGGTCAATTTCCAGTTAGAAGGCGCACAGACGCGCAACTGGAAGCTGTCTAGTTCCAGATCGAAAGAGACAACACACGCTGCCGCATCTAATCTACGCAATCGACGAGTCGTGCAGCAGAGTTGCTGTTGCCGAATAGCGCTTGATTCGCAGCCGGGCAGCCATGTTTACCAGTCCAGCAAGTGAATCTGC
Organism: uncultured Acidobacteriaceae bacterium; assembly: GCA_903911925.1. Taxonomy (GTDB): domain Bacteria; phylum Acidobacteriota; class Terriglobia; order Terriglobales; family Acidobacteriaceae; genus Telmatobacter. The sequence continues at coordinate 3,546 of CAIWFH010000065.1, read as the reverse complement.
CTTCATCTTTTGCATCACCTTTCCGCGGTGCGCTTTCACCGTGATCTCGCTGATGCGGAGTTCGCTGGCGATCTGCTTATTCAAAAGGCCGGCTACGACAAGGGCCAGAACTTCCCGTTCGCGGCGAGTGAGGGACGCGTAACAGTTCCGCAGGGCTTGCATTTCTATTTCGCGACCAAGTGCGATGCGGCTGCGATTGATCGCCTGTCTGATTGCGCCCAGCAGCACGTCATCGTTAAATGGTTTCGTCAAGAACTCGACGGCGCCCGCCTTCATCGCCTGGACGGTCATCGGCACATCGCCGTAGCCCGTGATAAAAATGATCGGCATTTCACTTCGCTCAGTCGCAATTCTCTTCTGTAACTCCAGTCCGTTCAGTCCAGGAAGGGAGACGTCAAGTACAAGGCAACTCGGAACAAGGCCTCGCGAGCGGGCAAGAAACTCCTGTGCGGATGCAAATGTCTCAGGCTGCCAGCCTTCGCTGCGGATCAGCAACTCAAGCGATTCGCGCACGGAGATGTCGTCGTCGACAACAAAGACAATGGGAGTGGCGTGCGACATGGGGATGACCTCGCATTGCGGCCAGGGGTATAAGGCGACCTCACGCCATGGCCAAGTTCGCTCGCAGAATACATTGTATTACCAGAGTGAAAAAAAGCAACGCCAACCTATCATCTCTTTGTAGCTTAGGCATGTAGCTGGTGGCGCGGTAATGATTCATCCGATAGAGATACCATGAATCCAAAAAGGATTGCCGCTGATGGTTTGCCTGTTCCCGTTCGGGTGACTGTTAAGTTAAGCTGGTTGTCCCATGGTCATTATTCGATACTTTTGTCCTATGGACTCGCTCCGGCTCTTCTGGCGTAATGGCATGTGTGCGGCGCAATTTAGATCGGACCGGGACACGCAGAGTACGTACTACTTTTGGCGACGCACAAGGAGCACAGTTATGACAACAGCAGAAATTCGCGGTGAAGATGGTATGGCTACCGAAGCGAGTGAAAGGATTCACGCTCAACCGAATTCTGGATCCGGCGCGCGTAAACAGAGCGCGGAGAGAGGACTGACTGAAAGTCACAGGCATATAGAATGGACGCAAAGAATCGAGGAATCCTGGCAGGGGCACTTGGAGACACTGCAGAAGTGTGTATGCGAGCTACTTCTCAAGAATCAACATCTGAAAATTCGCTGACTGCGCGAGTCAATCAGATTGGGGCAATCCGTCGGCGCATCCGACTTTATCGTGGTGTCGACCTTCGAGCATGAGCGAAGATCTGAGAATAGGAACGGCAATGATCCGGGAGAGAAGCAGATGTAACTGAACAGCGTCTGTTCTGAGGTAGAGCCGCGAGGTGAGTGTGCTAAGGATATGAGGATCACCTCAGGACCTTATTGTCTCTCCGGGAGGAACGAGCGCCACTGCCGCTTCAGCAGTGAGATCGAGGAACGTAAAGGTCTCCTGCAGATACACGCGGACTGATGCATCGGTGTGGCTAAGATAGCCTATGGAGACGTCCTGGCCAATGTGCAGTTCGAAGTCGCCGCCCCGTGTTGTGAGTACAAAAGCGCCCGTGATGGCAGGCGCCCAGACAATCGGCTCATCGACGAGCCGTTTGACATGCTCCAGCACCGGATAGCCGTGGTCGCTGGTCTCAGCCAATGCGGTGTAAGCGTCGGCTCCAAGCAGCACCGAATAGGGTCCGTTGACGCCCACCAGGCGCAATCTGCTGAGCGCCTGGGCGATGGCCTCCGGGTACTGACGCACATCGGCTGGCAGAGTCATGATTGGATTACTTGTCCCTTTACGAATCCCATCGATGCTGGCGGCTGCATAACCCTCAAATATGGCTCCGTCCTCGGCATAGGCGAGTTGTCGCGCGGCATCCTTCGCCGCTTGCCAGTCGGAATCATTTGCGCCGCGTTCGACATCGTCTATCGCTTCGCGATCCAAGTCGAATGGAACTCGCAGTTCGGCTAGCGCCATTACTTCGCGTTGCCTCGCGACGATGCCTTCTGCTGGGGCCGCAATTGCCCGCAAATGGCCAGTGCCGACGGCAGACAGAGGGGTGCCGGCCGGTCCCTTCACGTCGACAACACGCCGTCCGGCAAGGTAGCGCTTGAGTGTGCGCGACGATTCTGCTTCAATCTGCGCCCAAGCCGAGTCAGAAATGGGAGCTAGTTCGCGATGGAGATTATTCATGGTGTGTTTCTCCTTTGAGAGATCCGATGCGAAGCGAACCGTCGAGCAACGATAGAGCGGGTGAAGAGTTCTCCTCAATTGTTGATGATGAGGAGGTCTCTGGAACTTTGGACTGGCCTTCAGCCACGCACTCAAGAAAAGTCGCCGATGGCACAAAGAACAGGCTTCCAGTAACAGCCCGGCTGAAGTCAAGGATGCGGTCGTAGTTGCCCGCCGGCTTTCCGACAAACATGTTTTCGAGCATCTGCTCGATGGTGCGTGGGGAACGGCTGTAGCCGATGAAATAGGTGCCAAATTCGCCCTGCGAGGGGCAGCCGAAGGGCATGTTGTCCCGCAGAATCTTTATCTCTCTCCCGCCCTCGACGATGGTAGTGAGCGCGTTGTGCGCCGATGTTGGTTTGATGGAGTCGTCCAATTCAATGTCAGAGAGCTTGGTGCGGCCTATAATGCGTTCTTGCATTTCAGTGGAGAGAGCGTTCCATGCTTCAAGGTTGTGCAGGTACTTTTGCACGATGACATAGCTGCCGCCGGAAAAGCAGGCATCTTCGTCGCCGATGAGAACGGCGGCGGTCACTGCCTCTCCCCGGGGATTCTCCGTCCCGTCGACGAACCCCAACAAATCGCGGTCATCGAAGTAACGGAAGCCCTGTACCTCGTCTGCCGGCGAAACGGCGCTTCCGATGCGAGCCATAATCTGCGTGGCCATTTCGAAGCACAGGTCAATGCGCTTGGCACGGATGTGGAACAGCAGGTCGCCCGGCGTCGACGCAGCATGGCGCTCGCCGGCGTGAATCTCTCGAAACGGGTGCAGTTCTGCAGGCCGCGGCAACCCGAAGAGCCGGTCCCACGCTTCTGAGCCGACACCCATGACGCAGGTGAGCCCTCCTTCGAGGTCGCGAAATTCTATGGCGCGCAAAAGCTTGGGGAAATCACTGCAGAAAGAGCGCAGTGTGACGCAAGCGCCACAGCCCGGATTCAGCGTGGCGACCAGAAAGATCGCTGCGCGGGTAAGCGGCGCGGATACCGCCTGGGCGAGAACTGGCAATCGATTTGGTGTATCGCGTGCGCTCTCTGGATCGGGACCCATCAGTGTAGCCCTTGAGACACCACTGTAACTCGACTCAAACCATGTCTCAACAACATTGTGCTCTTCCCGACCAGAAGTTAGGGGCAACCGCTGGTCGGGCCTCACGCAGTCCCGGATACTCTAGGGAACCCCTGCGCAGGTGTGTGATTTTGCGGCGACAACGCGAGCGCAGTTGATTTGTTGATTGTGAATCGGTTTTCTTTCGGAAAAGACGGGTTGCTGCTTGTCTTTTTGATCCCTTGAGGCCGTTTTCCGGCCT
>CAIWFH010000064.1 GCA_903911925.1 uncultured Acidobacteriaceae bacterium | reverse complement strand
GGTCCCGCTTTTGGGACCTGGGCCACCACAACATTCAATGAACCACATGCGAAATCCCTGTGTCATGGACCCGTCGGCTGAAAGCTGCTGTTATTCTGCAAGATTCGTCAGCAGCTTGTCTTCTTCAACGCGCTCTTTTACCAGCGCAACCACTTCGCCGATCGCCACATCCACGCTGGTTGAGATTGCGCGCGTTACCAGTTCAACCAAGCCTGCCGCGGCCTTCTTGCCGACGTTTATGCGGTACGGAATCCCCACCAGGTCAGCGTCCTTGAACTTCACGCCCGCGCGCTCGTCCCGGTCGTCCAGCAGCACGTCGAGCCCGGCCGCCTGTAACTCCGCAGCCAGCTTCTCGCCTGTCTCGATCAGCAATGGGTCGCCGATGTTGGTTACAGTGACCACTACCGTGAAAGGCGCAATCGAAGCCGGTAGCCAAAACCCATTTTTGTCATTCGACTGCTCAATAGCCGCAGTCAGTATGCGCTCAATGCCGATGCCGTAGCTGCCCATGATCGGCGTTACTTCCTTGCCGTTCACGTCCAGCACGCGCGCGCCCATGCTCTCGGAATACTTGTAGCCGAGCTTGAAGATGTGGCCGATCTCGACCGCTTTGCCCACAACGAGTTTGCCCACGCAGCCATCTTTGGGGCAGTTCTCGCCTTCGTTCACGCTGCGAATATCGGCTGCCAGCGTCCACGTAAAGTCGCGGCCAGGCACAACGTTGCGCTGGTGGTAGTCCACCTTGTTGGCCCCGGCTACCATGTTCTTGCGGCCATCGAGTCCACGGTCGACGACAACAATGAGCTCGCCCATCGCATTGACGTCCTTCGCATCGCCTTTCATGAACTCGCCACGAACAAACTCCTCCCATTCGTCCGGAGGAATTCTGTTGTGACCAATCGGACCAAGGTATCCTGCGGGAGCATGGAGATAGAGCGCCAGTTGCTCCGGAGTCATGAACTGAACTTCCCGCGCCCCTATCGCTCGAAGCAGTTTCGTTTCATTCACATCGTGATCTCCACGAAGTAAGACCATCAAAGGCTGCCAATCCTTAAAGAGCGCCATATACGCCACGCACTTGATGTCCGACGACTCGGCCATCTTCAGAAATGCCGCGATTTCGGCGATGGCCCCCATGCCGGGCGTCGAAATCAGTTCCGGCATGCCGTCGCCGGTTGGTTCCATCTCGACCACAGCCTCAAGCCGCGATGTCGCCTTCTCAAGGTTCGCCGCGTAGCCGCAAACCGGGCAGCTTGCAATCAGGTCCTCGCCGGCGTCGGTATAGACCATGAACTCCTGCGACTGCGAGCCGCCCATGGAGCCCGAGTCCGCCTCGACGGCCACAAATTTCAATCCGCACCGCGTGAAAATCTTGCGATAGGTTGCATCGTGCAGTTCGAAGCTTTTGTCCAGTCCGGCTTTGTCGATGTCGAACGAGTACGCATCCTTCATGGTGAACTGGCGCACGCGCAGCAGGCCCGACTTGGGCCGCGGCTCGTCGCGGAACTTGGTCTGGATCTGGTACCAGATTTGCGGCAGCTGTTTGTAGCTGCGCAACTCGCTGCGCGCAATGGTGGTCATGATCTCTTCATGCGTCATGCCAAGGCACAGGTCGGCGCCCTTGCGGTCCTTGAGCCGGAACATGTTGTCGCCCATTCCGGTCCAGCGCCCGCTCTGCTCCCACGGTTCTTTCGGGAGAATTGACGGCAGGAAAAACTCCTGCCCAATCTCGTCCATCTCTTCGCGCACGATGCCGATAATCTTGTTCAGCGAACGCTGCCCGAGGAAGAGGTAGTTGTAAATGCCCGCGCCCAGTTGCCGGATGTAGCCGGCCCTGAGCAGGAACTTGTGGCTGGCCACTTCGGCATCCGCCGGGGCCTCGCGAAGAGTGGGAATAAACAGTTTCGACCAGCGATGCATAGAGATAAGTGCTTGCTTTCCCGCCGTTAAGGTATCCGGCGCAGGACGATTTCGAGCAGTATCCATTCTAAATGTTCGCGGCCGGGTTGAGTCTCAATGCAGGGTGGCTCATTCCAGTCACAGTGGCCGACTCAAGTGGTCATGTTGAAAATGCTGGGTGTCCCACGCGGCTGGGTGCCCCATCCTTGCGACGTACTTGTTTTTGTTGCAAGGGTGGGATACCTCGGACCTCAATCGAGGAACGGCCAATCCTTCAGAGCAACCCCAACAGCCCACGGTGCGAAACCTCAAATCCGGACCAGCCACTTCCCGGGAGCTTCCCTACTTTCCCAGTCCGCTGGCCTTGATCAAGAACCGCTCCAGAATGCCCCAGGGCAGCAGGCTCCGCAGCAGCACGCCCATCTTGGCATCGGGGCCGAAGACGTAGCGGAGACGCGGCCGCGGGTTGTCGAGAATGGCTGCAATGCCATCCGCCACCACTTGCGGGTTGGCTTTGGGCTTGGTCGACTCGATGCGAATGCGCCACTTTGCGATGCGGGCGGCATTGGGAGACGCCGGGTCCATGGTTCCAGCGGAAATATTGGCGTTGCGCGTCCAGATGTCGGTGGCAAAGGCCCCCGGCTCAACAAGAGCGACCTGAATTCCCAGCGGCTTCATCTCCACCCGCAGCGTCTCCGCCCATCCCTCCAGAGCAAACTTCGAAGCCGAGTAGCTGCTGACGCCGGGAAACCCCATGCGCCCGGAGATCGAAGAAAGAACCACGATGTGCCCCGTGCCCTGCCGCCGCAACTGAGGCAGAAATGCCCGCGTCACCGCCACTGTCCCAAAAAAGTTGGTGTCAAACTGCCACCGCAACTCCGCATCTGTAATGTCGTCTGCAAATCCGGCCATCGCAAAACCCGCATTGTTCACGACTGCATCGAGCGGACCAGTGCGCCCCGCGACCAATTCAGCCATTGCGGCAATCTGCCCCGCATCCGTCACGTCCAGCGCATGAAACTCGATCCGGTCAAGAACGCCGGCGGCCCGGGCGGCGGCCTCCAGTTTTTCGCGCCGCGCAAGGTCGCGCATGGTGGCCAGCACGCGCCAGCCGCGCTTGGCCAGCGTGATCGTCGTCAGCAGGCCGAAGCCGCTGGATGCGCCAGTAATGAGGGCGGAGCGTTGGGAGTCCATCGTAGTACTCAATTCCTCAAATTGACCCCGGCCAATTCTGTCGGCCATGTAGAACGGCGGCGATCAGGACATTGTCGCCTTGAATCGTATACGCCGCAATGTAGGAGGTTCCAGGGATCACAAGTTCGCGTGTATTCGGAACGCGGCCCAATCTGCCGGATAGAGGGAACTGAATGAGGCGGTTGGCGGCTTCCTTGATTTTTGCGGCTTCTTTGCGCGCAGCGGCAGGGCTGTCTTTCGATATGTATTCTCGAATCGATACCAGGTCGGCGACCGCCGTGGGAGACCAGAGAATTTTCATTGGGGCGCGGGCGGCTCGTTTTCCGTGCCCCAGCTATCGAGCCAATCCATTACGCGCTCATTTGAAACGCCCTTGCCCGCTTCCAACTCGGCCAGGCCGGCGCGAATGCGTATGTGTTCCGCACTATCGGGTGAAACGAGCGAGATCGTACCGTCTCCGTTTGAGACCCACTCCACCGGCTCGCCGACAGGCAACGAGGCCTCAGCGACCAATTCCGCGGGAATCTCGACGGTCAGTGTATTTCCGACACGAACGATTCGGGTGGTCATGAGGTCAACTCCTAACGAAATCATAGCGCGAATCGAGAATGGCGGTACTTTTTCGCCGTGGCAACCGCGAGAGTGGCGAATCCGGTCAGCAGCCCAAATCCTCCTGACGCGATCACGATCAAAGCGGTGCATGCACAAGGTGCGGATATTCGCACGGGATTTCCTTCATTCCCGCCCATCTTGATCAATCTCGCGCTCGGGATTCTTGGACCGAAGGAGAGCGTTGCGGAAGAGCCTCATTGAAAGCAGCAGGAGAAACAAAGCCAACAAAAAATCAACGACCCATCCGTCGGGGAAGTCCCTATCAAATGGAATTGAACCGATGGCAATCGCTAAAAGCAGAAATGTGAGCCCGAAAACGACCAAGCCCGCGCGCTGGATCGGCTTTGCACGAGGGTCGCCCCTCCAGAGAAATGCGTCAACGCTGCTACCGTTCCGCAAAGTGTCAGGCCACACAGTCGCTCGCTGCTTGGCATCGATATCTTCCCGAATTTCCTCGAACTCTTGCTCTTTCCGCATCAAATCCCTGTTCCATGCTTCAAATCCCATGTCGCTAAATCAACTCCACACCCCAAAGATCATGCAGATGGAGTACGCCTTCGACCTGGCCCTCGGCGTCCACCACCACCAATGAAGTAATCTTGCGCTCCTCAAGAATCGCCAGTGCTGTCGCGGCCAGTTCGCTCGCGGAAATTGTTCGCGGATGCGCATTCATGGCTTCGCCGGCGAGGCGGCTGAGGGCTGCGCCGCCTTCGCGCTCCAATAATCTCCGCAAATCGCCGTCGCTGATCACTCCGCGCAAATGCCCCTGCAACTGCACGGTCGTGATGCCAAGCTTCTTTGACGACATCTCGTAGATCACGTCGGTCATCGGGGTCTCAGGCGCCACCACCGGCACCTCGTCGCCGCCGTGCATCAGGTCGCGCACCTTGGCCAGCCGCTTGCCCAGCTTGCCGCCGGGGTGCAGTTCGGCAAAATCCTCCGCCTTGAAGCCCTTGCGCAGGCTCACGGCAATCGCCAGTGCGTCGCCCAGGGCCAGCATGGCGGTGGTGGAGGCGGTAGGCGCCAGGTTCATTCCGCAGGCCTCGCGCTCCACGCAGCAGTCCAGGGCCACATCGCTTGCCGTGGCCAGCGTGGAATCCATGCGGCAGCAAAAACTGATCAATGCGTCGCCCTTGCGCTTAAGCGTTGCGAGCAGGCGCAGAATCTCTTCCGTCTCCCCGCTGCCCGACAGAGCCACCACAACGTCGCCCGTCATCAGCACGCCCAGGTCGCCATGCACCGCCTCGGCCGGATGCATGAAAAGCGCCGGCGACCCGGTGGAACTCATTGTGGCCGCGATCTTCTGGGCGATAATCCCGCTTTTGCCCATGCCGGTAACCACTACGCGGCCGTGCCCCTCGCCGCAGCGCATAATCAGGTCCACGGCCCGTTCGAAGTCCGCGGCCATCGGCCCTTCAAGCCGCGTGGCCAGGGCCTCCAGCGCGGCCGCCTCGGTGCGGACCAGATCAGCGGGCGAGGTCGTTTCCGGTTTCAGGCTTGCAGTTTCCTTTTCGTGGTTCATCGGTTTCTGATGGTATCAGGAAAGACGTTGGTCAGTGCTCAGTGATCAGGGATCAGAATCCGCAGTCCACTGCCTTTTCGTACAATTGAGTACGAGAGGTCCCTTCCCTTGAAGCGCAACTCGATTGTTCTCACCGTTGTTCTGTTTATCCTGGCCGTGTTCGCGTGGGCAGGCTGGGCCAACTGGCAATATCGCAAGCAGGCCGCCGACCGTGCGCGGGCCTCTGTCGCGCAAGCCGCGTTGATCCCCGATGCCGGCGGCATGCCGCAATACGTGACTCCCCTGATGGGCAAGCCCGCGCCCCAGTTTTCCCTTGAAGACGTGACTGGCAAAAAAGTCTCCCTCGCCAGCTACAAAGGCAAGGCAGTGATGATCAACTTCTGGGCCACATGGTGCGCTCCCTGCAAAATCGAAACCCCCTGGCTGATCGAACTGCGCAACCAATACGCGGCCCAGGGCTTTGAAATCATCGGCGTCTCCACTGACGACATTGACCGCGGCGACCCACAAAAACTGGGCGACGAGAAGAAAGAGATTGCGCACTTTGTTGAGCAGTTGAAGATGCCGTACCCGGTGCTGATTGACGGCGACCTGATCAGCCAGCCCTACGGCGGTCTCGACTCATTGCCCACCTCCTTCTATGTGGACCGCCAGGGCAACGTGGTTGCCGCCCAACTCGGCCTCACGTCGAAGGACGAAATTGAAGCCAACATCCGCAAGGCGCTTGGGGCAGGGAACTAGAGCGCCTATTTGCACCACGAGGGGCAGTCGAGGGTACTTACAAGCGGTGGGGGAATGTTCTATCCTCCCCTTGCCATGACCTTCAAAATCCGCCTCACTCTGATTTCCTTGCTGGCGCTTGCCGGCATGTTTTCTTGCGGCTCCAACTGCCCGGCGCAAAGCGCCACAGCCAAGCCCACCGTCGCTGAAGCGCTAGCTTTCATCGCCAGCACCGAGCAGGAACTGAACACGCTCCAAATCGACGCCGCCCGTGCCGGATGGGTGGAAGAGAACTTCATCACCGACGACACGGTCGCCATTCTTGCCCAGGCCAACGACCGGCTCATTGCCCGCCAGACTGAGCTCATCGGCCAGGCCCGCCGCTTTGAGGGGCTTGCTTTGCCGCCTGATGCGGCGCGCAAGCTGCTGCTGCTCAAGCTGAGCATTGGTCTGCCTGCGCCCTCTGACCCCAAGCTGCGCGCCGAGACCACGCAACTGGCCGCAGGGCTCGACGCTGCCTATGGCCGCGGCAAGTGGTGCCCGGATGCCGACCCCGAGCATTGTCTGGGCATCGACGAAATCGGCGTCAAAATGGCGCAAAGCCGTGATCCCAAAGAGCTTGCAAACCTGTGGGCGGGCTGGCATGCCGTGGGCGCCCCCATGCGCGGCGACTACGCGCGACTGGCCGAGCTCAGCAACCAGGGCGCGCGCGAGCTGGGATACTCCGACACCGGCGCTCTCTGGCGCTCGCAGTACGACATGACGCCCGACGAGTTCCAGGCCGACATTGAGCGGCTCTGGAAGCAAGTGGAACCGCTCTATCTCGAACTCCACACCTACGTGCGCCGCAAGCTCATTGAGAAATACGGCGATGCCGCTCGCCGCCCCGATGGCATGATCCCTGCCGACTTGCTCGGCAACCCCTGGGCGCAGGAGTGGGGCAACATCTACGACGTAGTCGCGCCGCCCGCGAGCCCGCTGCCCTACGACCTCGGCGCCATCCTCAAGGCCCGCAATACAGACGCGCCGCACCTGGTCCAATATGGTGAGGGCTTCTACAAATCCCTCGGCTTCGATGCCCTGCCGGAGACCTTCTGGAAGCGATCAATGCTTTCGCATCCCCGCGACCGCGACGTGGTCTGCCACGCCAGCGCCTGGGATATCGACAACGTGAAAGACGTGCGCATCAAGGCCTGTTTCCAGCCCACGGCTGATGATTTTGTGGTGGTGCATCACGAACTGGGCCACAACTACTATCAGATGGCCTATCGCAACCAGCCCTTCTTCTTTCGCGACGGGGCCAACGACGGCTTCCACGAGGCCATCGGCGACGCCATCGCCCTCAACGTCACCCCGGATTACCTCAAGAAGCTCGGCCTCATTGACCAGGTGCCCCCGGCGAGCGCAGACATCCCACTGCTGCTGCACACGGCGCTGGACAAGATTGCGTTTTTGCCCTTCGGCCTGCTCATCGACAAGTGGCGCTGGCAGGTCTACTCCGGCGAAGTGAAGCCGGATCACTACAACGCCGCATGGTGGACCCTGCGCGAGAAATACCAGGGCGTCGCACCGCCGGTGGCCCGCACTGAGGCCGATTTCGACCCCGGCGCAAAGTACCACATCCCCGGCAACGTGCCTTACATGCGCTACTTCTTGGCCCGCGTCTACCAGTTCCAGTTTTACCGCGCCATGTGCCAGGCCGCCGGCTACAAGGGTCCGCTTAACCGCTGCTCGGTCTACGGATCGAAGGAAGCCGGCGCGCGTTTGAATGCGATGTTGGAACTGGGCCACTCTAAGCCCTGGCCTGAGGCGATGAAGGCCATCGCTGGAACAGACAAAGCCGACGCCTCCGCCATCATCGAGTACTTCCAGCCGCTCCTCGTCTGGCTCAAGGAGCAGAACAAGGGCGAAAAGGAAGGGTGGACTCTGCCAGCGGACTCGATGAAGTAGGGACCGGCGGCCCACATTTACCATCCACAAACGATCAGGTGGCCAAGCTCTCGTTTCTGAGACCTGGGCCACCCGACCCCATCCATCCAAGCCGCTCTTACTCATCCCAGGGAAACTACGCAATCTGGCCTACCGGTTGCGCTGCAAGCCAGTTGACTCCGCCCGATCCTTCGCCCACAATAACTTGCGGAGGTCGTATGAATCTTAGAATCGCAAACTTCGCCACGTTCGCATTGGCCCTTTCCCCGGCCGTCGCGCTGGCGCAGCAGGCCGCCCCGCAAAAAGTGGCGGACAAACCCGCGGAAATGAAGCACGCCGCCGCGCCCAGTTCACCCGAGTGGCAGCAACTTAAGACGCTCGTTGGCCAGTGGCAAAGCGCCGCTGAGAAGGGCATGTCGGAGGGTTCGACGCTCGAGGTCCGCATGACCGGCGGCGGTTCGGCCATCATGCATATTGCAGGCAAGGACACGCCATATGAGATGGTCACCATGTTCAACCCGGACGGCCCGGCCCTGATGGCGACACACTACTGCGCCGCGCACAACCAGCCGCGCATGCAGATGGTCCCCGCTCCGGGGCCAAACCAGGTGGCCTTCCGCTTCAAGGATGGAACCAACATCGGCCCCGGCGAAGGACATATGGTGGGACTGGTCATCACCTTCATCGACGGCAATCATCACGACGAGGCATGGGCCTACGAGGAAAAGGGCAAGGAGTTCCCGCCCTCGGTCTTTCACTATTCGCGCAAGCCGTAGTTGGACGTCCCCGGCAGAGGGGCCGTCCCAGACCTGCTGGTACGGCTGGGTGCCCCATGTCTGGATTTTCAGACATGGGGCACCACGAACCCCAGCCCCAGCTAAACAACCCGCTTTATCCCCGGCAGCCTGACCAGCGGATCTGCAACCAACCAGCAAGCCACAACCGCCAGCGTCCCCACCACGCCCCACTTCACCAATGGGGCCGCAACCCAGCCGCGCAACAACCCTGCGATGCCCACCAGAATCACCGGATGAATGATGTAAACGGCGTAAGCGCGGCGGTTGAGCCAGGTCCAGAAAGCCGAAGGCTGGTTCAGGCGCGCGCGGAAGACCAGCAGCCAAAGGACGATGAGACCCCAGGCTACGAACGGCTCCCAGAAGGCATAAAGAATCGCCTGCCAACTGAAGCCGCCAGAGAAGTTCGATACCTTCATCGTGTTTTGACTGATGGAAATTAGAATAGCGGCAAGCATAAAGGGCCACGCTATAAAAGCAGTCGCAACCCACGGCCATGCCTGTTTCCAACGCAGTTGGCTGAGCCAGTTGTAGCGCCACGCAGCCAGCCCCAACGCGAATAGGAACACGTAGCTCGAAAAGAAGCCAAGTTGCAGGCCGAAGACAGGTTGTCCGGTAGGCACGGCTTGACGGATGAGAAGCGCGACGGCGCCTACGCCGAGGGCGCAAGCCAGCCACCAAACGTAAGCAGGGATCGGCTTGGCTGTGCGGTCAGCAAGAGCGAGTGCCGCACCAAACGCAGCGCGCCACACGCAGTAGCCGAGGCCGAATAGCAGCAGCGCCTCCGCAAACCAGAGCGGGCCAACGCTGAATTGCTTGTGGCTCCAGAGCCAGGCGATGGCGCCCCAGAAGCTCTTTCCTTTCGCAACGTTTGCGATGCCTTCGGTTATAGGCCCCAGGATGAGCCCAAATGCCAGCAGCGGCAGGCCGAGGCGCAGAAAGCGGTCGCCGATGAAACGCGCGTAGCCCTTCCGCTCCAGCGATCCCGGCGTAAAGTAACCGGCCAGCAGAAAGAAGAAGCCCATGAAGTACGCCTGGTTGGTGGCGCAGAACATGGTGAGCAGCAGGCTTGAAGGTTCGCTGGAGGGCTTCACTTCGTTGTAGAACCAGCCGCCGATCCCCCCGTAGGTTGTGGCGGTGTGGTGCAGGATGACCAGGGCAGTCATCGCAGAACGCAAGCGGTCAATATACAGGTCGCGCGGAGGCATGAGCCATAGTACGCAGGGCCGCCGGACAAGGTTCCAATAGAACTCCGCCCGGCGGCCCCAGGAACTACGAACTATGAACTGCTTCTCAGTACTTGATGATCGCGGTGAAGGAATCTGGCTTGAGGCTGGCACCGCCCACCAGGGCGCCGTCAATCTCTTCCTGACCAATCAAAGCAGTTGCGTTGTCGGGCTTGACCGAGCCACCGTAGAGGATGCGGATGGCCGCGGCAACAGCGGGGCCGAGGAGCTTGGCCACTTCGGCGCGGATGATCCTGTGCGCTTCAACGGCCATCTCGGGCGTGGCGGTTTTGCCGGTGCCGATAGCCCAGACGGGCTCATAGGCGATGACGATGGGCGCTGCCATTTCGGCAGTGATGCCGGCCAGCGCGCCGGTCACCTGGGTCTTCAGCACGTCGGCAGTCTTGCCGGCTTCGCGCTCGGCAAGCACTTCGCCCACGCAAACCACAGGGACGAGGCCGTGCTTGAGAGCGGTGTGGAGCTTCTTGTTGACGATCTCGTCGGTTTCGGCAAAGTACTGCCGGCGCTCGGAGTGGCCGATCAGCGTGTGTGTTCCGCCAACGGCCTTCAACTGACCAACGGAGGTTTCGCCGGTGTAGGCGCCTTCCTCGGCAAAGTGAATGTTTTGGCAGCCCACCAGAACGTTGCTCCCCTTGGCGGCTTCAATAACCGTGGGCAGCAGGACCGGTGAAGGGAACAGGGCAATCTCGTCGCGGGTGTGGCCGGCAACGAGCTGCAAAAAAGCGTCGACAAACGCCTTGGCTTCAGCGGGCGTCTTGTACATCTTCCAATTGGCGGCAATAAGAGCTTTACGAGACATTTGTTTGGGACTCCTCATGACGATTTTAGTTGACGGGTTTCCGAGCCGGGGTGACGGTGGGCACAATGGCCCCGCGCAAAGGATCGCGACCGATGAAATGAGCAAACGAGAAGCCCTGCAGACCTTAAGCCAGGATGGACGTCAAATCTGCCGGCACTTCGCCTTTGCGGAAGGCGGCGCGATGGTCCGGGTCGCCCAGGTCCATTTTGAAGTGGTGCCAGGCGCCGTCTTTGAGGACGCCCATGTTCCACGGGCCTGAGACCGAGTCAGAAAACTGCCACACGATGTGATAGCCTTCCTCGTTGGTGAAGCCTTCGCCGTCGGCCTGGATGATGGCTTCTCCGCGCTCCCAGAGCGCCGAGCGCAGACCGTGCAGAGCGTTGCCACCATCCGCCAACTCCGAACCCTGCAGGTGCTGGAAGGCATAAACCGTCTTCACCGAGTCCAGGTAGTCCTCAAGCCATTGGACGCCGCTCGTCGGCTTGCAGTCTTCAAGATCTTCAAGGAGGTCGGCGATCTGGTCCTGACCGTTTGAACCGTCGAAGACCGGGGCGCGCTCAACTAGCGCCACCTCTACGTCGTCAAGGCTGGAGAGAAGAAGCGTCTCCCATTCTTCCTCGGTGCCTTCTTCAACGGTCAGCTTATAGTCGGGGTGGTCGGCGCTGACAAGCGTGGCGAGTCCTTCGAAGGCAGGGAATTCTTCGTCTTTCGACAGGACGCGGGTGTAATAGGCCATGGTGGTTCTCCACTTCGATTTAGATAGACTTGGGCCACCCGCCTCAAGATTCGAGTGGGCTGCGTTTGGGCGATTTGGAGAACTCGCTCACGAGTGCTGTTACGAGAAGGGAAAGAGCTGTCTCCACTACGGCGAGCGCTATGATGAGTTCGCCCGTCGCTCCCCCCATGAAGTCGAAGAGAGGCGAGCCGGGCATGACTTCCCAGAGCCAGTCCAGCAATACCTCACCGGATCCCAGCAGCATTGCCGCAATCACAAAGGGAGTCGTGACGCAAGCGATGCGGCAGGCCCGGCTGCGCAGAGATGGATAAACGCTGGTGCTGAAGTAGCAGAAACAGGCTGAAAAGGCGCAGGAGACGAGGAGAGGAATCGCGTAGATCATGAGGCCTCCGCGGTTGTTGCGGCTACGATGCGGCGAGCGAAACGCTTTCGCCCGCCGCAGCAAGAGCTACTTGTTCGTCAGCGCTTCAACGCCGGGCAGTTTTTTGCCTTCGAGAAACTCGAGGCTGGCGCCGCCGCCGGTGCTGATGTGAGTTACCTGGTCGGCATAGCCGGCCTTGTTGATGGCGGAGACTGAGTCGCCGCCGCCGATGATGGAGATAGCTCCCTTGTTGCCTGCCACAGCCTTGGCGATGGCGTTGGTGCCAACGGCGAACTTGGGAAACTCAAAAACTCCCGCCGGGCCGTTCCAGACGATGGTCTTGGCGGTCGCGACAACCTTCTCGATGGCCGCGATGGACTTGGGACCGATGTCAAGGCCCTGCCAGTCAGCGGGGAAGTTTACGGAGCAATCCCAGAGCTGGGTGTTGGCGTCTTCGGCAAACTTGTCTGCGAGGACGTTATCGACAGGCAGCAGCAGATTGACGCCCTTGGCCTTCGCCTTTTCGAGAGCGGCCTTGGCCATGTCGATCTTGTCTTCTTCGACCAATGATTTTCCAGTGGTGACGCCGAGGGCGCGTTGGAAGGTGTAAGCCATCCCGCCGACGATGACCAGCGTGTCAACCTTATCGAGCAGGTTGTCGATTACGTCGATCTTTCCCGAAATTTTGGAACCGCCGATGATGGCCACGAAGGGCTTCTCCGGCGCTTCAAGGGCTTTGCCGAGATAGGTGATTTCCTTTTCCATCAGCAGGCCGGCAACGGCGGGAGAGAGGAAATGCGTGATGCCTTCCGTGGACGCGTGGGCGCGGTGGGCGCTGCCGAAGGCGTCGTTGACGTAGACCTCGGCGAGTGAGGCCAGAGCCTTGGAGAAAGTGGCGTCGTTGGCTTCTTCTTCGGCGTGGTAGCGGAGGTTCTCAAGGAGCAAAACCTGGCCGGACTCGAGCTGGCGGGACATCTCGGTAGCTACTTCGCCGATGCAATCGGGCGCGAAGGCGACGTTGACTTTCTCGCCGACGGCTTTGTCGAGGAGTTCGCGGAGGCGGTCCACAACCGGGCGCAGAGAATACTTTGGATTCGGCTTGCCCTTGGGGCGGCCCAGATGCGAGGCCAGGATCACCTTGGCCTTGCGCTTGAGGGCGTAAACGATGGTGGGCAGCGTGGCCACGATGCGGGTGTCATCGGTGATTGCCGAGCCGTCTTCAGTGAGTGGCACGTTGAAATCGACGCGGATGAACACGCGCTTGTTGGCCAGATCGATGTCGCGAATGGAGAGCTTTGCCATGGTGTCTTCCTTGAAAACAGTGGTCAGTGGTTAGTGATCAGTGGTCAGCTTATTCATGCCACTGCCGGCAGCTATGCAGTTTCTGAGGCTTCGGGAATCACGGCCTCGAATTCCATTTCAATGCGCCAGGCGGGATTGAGCAGCGCGGCGACGACAACCATGGTGGCGGCGGGGCGAATGTCGCCGAAGAACTCGCCATGTACACGACCGATTGTTTCCCAGTCATCGGCGTGGGTGAGGTACATGCGGGTGCGGACAACGTGCTTGAACGAAGCGCCTGCCTGGGCGAGAGCTTTCGCTGCGATTTCGAAGATCCGACGGGTCTGTCCGGCTGCATCCATATCGTCGGCGCCGACGGGGCCGGTCCCTGAGACATGTACGGTGTTGCCAATGCGGACGGCGCGGGAGAAGCCGATAATGGGTTCGAAGGGAGAGGTGCCGCTGATGTTTTTGCGCATGGAATTTTGGTGCCAGTTCACAGTTCGCAGTTCACAGTTCACAGCCAAAGGCGGGCTGCTACTGTGAACTACGAACTGAGAACTACGAACTGCTTTTACAGGCCCTTCTTGACCAGGAAGCTGATGAGGTCGACGACGCGGCTGGAGTAGCCCCACTCGTTGTCGTACCAGCTGAGCACCTTGACGCTGTTGCCAACAACCTTGGTCAGCGGGAGGTCGACGATGGAGGAGAGCGAGTTGCCCTTGTAGTCGGAGCTGACCAGCAGGTTGGAGTCAACGCCCAGAATGCCCTTCAGTTCGCCATTGGCGGCGGCTGTGAAGGCGGCATTGAGAGCTTCGACGGTGGTCGGCTTCTCGCTGATGAAGGTGAGGTCGACGATGGAGACGTTCGGTGTGGGGACGCGGATGGCGAAGCCGTCCAGCTTGCCGGAGGTCTCAGGGATGACCAGCTTGAGGGCCTTGGCGGCGCCTGTTGAGCTGGGAATCATGCTGAGGGCTGCGGCGCGCGCGCGGCGCAGGTCCTTGTGCGGGAAGTCCAGGATGACCTGATCGCCGGTGTAGCTGTGGATGGTGGTCATGATGCCGCTGACCAGGCCGCAGTTTTCCAGAATGACCTTGACAACCGGCGCCAGGCAATTGGTGGTGCAGCTGGCGTTGGAGATGATGTTGTGCTTTGAAGCGTCGTACTTGTTTTCGTTGACGCCGAGGACCAGGGTGATGTCTTCGTTGCTGGCTGGAGCCGAGATGATGACTTTCTTTACGGTTGCGCCCAGGTGAGCCTTGGCCTTGGTGGCATCGGTAAAGTGGCCAGTGGATTCAACCACGACCTGCGCGCCGACAGAGGCCCAGTCCAGCTTGGCGGGATCCTTCTCAGAGAAGACCTTGATCTTCTTGCCGTCGACTGAGATGAAATCCTCGCCAGCGGTGACTTCGTTCTTCAGGTTACCCAGGATCGAGTCGTACTTCAGAAGATGGGCCAGGGTCGCCGGACTGGTCAAGTCGTTGACGGCGACAAAATCAATTTCCTTGTTACCCAGCGCGGCGCGCATAACGTTGCGTCCAATGCGGCCGAAGCCGTTGATACCAACCTTGACTGCCATGTGTGATTTCTCCTTGAAAAATGGTGAAGCTGTTGATTTGAAACTGTTTGAACTTGTTCCGGTTCGGCGGCTGGAAATGCTCCAGCGGGCACTTCCACCAAACCCTAAATCGTATCACTGAAGCCAGCGGGCCGAGGTGAATCCAAGTCCCGCCACCCAAGATTCTTGCGGAAACTCCCTCACTGAAAGTTTGCCGTTCCAGATAGGGAACAGTATGTGATGGGATTCACACAAGAGCAGTTTCGAAGGGAAAGTGCGGTATACGGCCCAATAAGAAGCGACGACCTTCCTCCTGGGCGCGCCAACTCGGTTTTTGCGGCTTCAGATGGCATGTCTGCGAAATTGTTGTATTTGCCGCCCCAATGGGAAGTATGGTATCCCGGTATCAACTTGATCGGTTTGAAGGCGGCATGAGAAGACGCTCCAGACATACTCCCAATACCTCGGAATCCACAGGCAAGATCGGCCAGGAACTTCCATTGAATCAACCAGCTCCGCTGGTTCCGCTCTATCCGGACGATCCCCCAACCGCCACCCAGCAGCCGCGTACTCCCCGGCCGCAAGAGCCTCAGCGTCGCCCCGCGGAGCCCCGTTCTGCCGCGCCCGCCCGGCCCACCCGTCCCGAATGGGATGAACCGCCAGAGTCTGGCCGGCTGGAACTAGAGACGCAGCCCGAATTGGCCTCTGCCAACCCGCCTGAAGCCGCGGAACGCTCGCCCCAGGAACACAAGGGCTTCGTGGTTCTGGCCATCGGCCTTCCCGGCTCTGGGAAGACCACCTGGTTCCGGCGCCGCGGCGTCACGCCCCTCTCCAGCGATCTGCTGCGCAATATCCTTTTCGACGACGTGGAGGAGCAGCGCTACCAGGGGCTGGTTTTTTCTACGCTACGGTCCCTGCTGCGGGCAAGGCTCATTGCCCGCATGCCGTTGAACTATGTGGATGCGACCAATTTGTCGATTCACGAGCGCCGCCAGTGGATCAAGATGGCCAAGAGCTTCGGTTACGAAGTGCAGGCGGTCTTCTTTGATGTGCCCCTCGAGGTTTGCCTGGAACGCAACAGCAAGCGAGACCGCAGCGTGAGCGAAGACATAATGCGCAAGATGGCCGAAAAGCTGAAACCGCCGGTGTTTGAAGAAGGCTTTGCCAAGATCACCGTGGTGCGTGTGAAGAACGCGGGCTAGATTCTCTGTGGCTCGGGCAGGAGTTTTGATCGGTAACAATTTGGCCCGCGCAATGCGATGGGATCGTCGCGTTCGGATTATCTTTATTTGCTGCATTTTTCGAGGATTTCGCGTCATTGACCAGAGCATTGAGGAGGTTGCACCCCGCTCATGATCACGGATTATTTTGTATGCTCGGGATCGAGTGCAGAGGAATTGCAACAGAACGTCAAGTTATCCATTGCAAATGGCTTTCAGCCGATTGGAGGAGTCGCGGTCAGCATAGCTTGGTATGTTAGCGAAGGCCTGGACGTGAACGACATCCCGGAAGAGACACGTCTATATCAGGCCGTTGTCAGAATGTCTGAGTTCAATGTAACGAATAACACCGAGCAGTCTGAGGCTGTGAGCACAGGGAATAAGACCGAGCGGTCTGAGATTGTGAGCGACAAGCGCGAGTTTCCAAACGCCACGACCACACTAGGCGATCTCATCAACTGGAAGAAAGCAGAGCAAAAGTAAATGACAGATGGCGAAATACTAGCCAACAGTGAGGTCTTTTCCTGATCAAACCTGTCCCCCAGATGCTGTCTGTCGAACCCTGGCTGCGCGGAAGCCACGCAGATGTCCCGGCAGTAGGCCGTGCCGTGCTGCACGCGCTCGAACTGGCCCTTGACGATCTAACCAAATGGACAGAAGGGCTAACCGATGGCGAGGTTCATCTCCAGCCGCTCGGCTTGCCTTCGGTGGCTTTCCACCTGCGCCACATAGCCCGCTCCATCGACCGGATACTGAGTTACTCGGAAGGGAATCAACTTTCGCATGAACAGCTGGCGGCGCTCAAGGCTGAGCGAACAGGACAAGAGACTCTGGCCGAGCTGATGGCCGAGGTCGAAGTTTCATTCAGCAATGCGGCGGATCGAGTGCGCGTGCTGGCCACGGCCAACTTTGACACGCGTCGCGGTGTTGGCCGCAAGCAGTTGCCCACCACGATCGGCGGCGCGCTGATTCATGTGGCGGACCACACGCAGCGGCATGTCGGGCAGCTGGTGACGACGGCGAAGGCGATCAGGTCGCTGCGCGACTCGTCGCCTGTTGCTTGATTAGACCGGCACGCTGAACTGGTTATCCCGCCCCGGGTTTCCCATGTAAGTCATATATACCGTTTTGCAATTTGGGCACTGGAAACCGTCTTTGCCCATGAGTATATGGATTAGCTTCTGTTCCACGTCCCAGCACCTGGGGCAGCAGGCATTCGGGTCGCCGTCTCTGAAAACAAAATCCCCATTGCGAAATAGGGAATTCGTCAGATCTTTCTTTGCCTGCAAAACCCTGATCTGGTTTTCCAGTTCGACGATCTTCATTTGAAGCTGCAGGTTCGCCTGGCTAAGTTCCACGGCCTGTTCGTTTGCGTTTGCGACCTGCTTCAGCAACTCCGGGTTGGCAATCTGCGTCGCCAGCTTGCTGACACTTTGAATGGAGTCCAACAATCCCATCTCGGTTCTCCCCCTCCAGACAGAACGATCCGAGTGCAATTGAAAAAAGCGATCCTACCCTCTGGTTTCTTCCTCGCTGACCAGGGCGTCTACGATGTGTCCCATCTTTTCCTGCTTGGTGCGGACGTAGTCGGCGAAGCTGTCCTGAGGCTCGACCTCGGCCGATACGCGCTCAACCACCGAGATGCCGGCCGACTCAAGCGCGGCTACCTTCTCAGGATTGTTGGTAATCAGCCGAACCTCTTTGACGCCGAGCAGCTTCAGCACTTCGGCCGGTAATTCATATTCGCGGCAGTCGGCAGCGTAGCCCAGTTCAACGTTGGCTTCCACAGTGTCCATACCCTGGTCCTGCAGTTCATAGGCCTTCAATTTGGCCATGAGGCCGATGCCCCGGCCTTCCTGCTGCTCATAGAGCAGGATGCCTGCACCCTCCGCCGCAATGCGGCGCATGGCCAGTTCCAGTTGCAGCCTGCAGTCGCAGCGCAGGGAGCCGAAGACATCCCCGGTGAGGCATTGCGAGTGGATGCGAACCACCGGGGGCGCGGAATGAATATCGCCCATTACTACGGCCACCAGGCCTTCAACCACGCCGTTGCCCGCGCCGGGTGCCGGGGCCACATCACCGGGCTTTGGCGTGGGAAACCGCCCTTCAAAGCCGAGGATACGGAAAGCCCCCCAGCGAGTAGGGAAATCCGCTTCGGCGACCTTTTTCACGCTCTCAAATGACATAACTCCATTCTACTTCGCCCCGAACTCGTTGCCCCGATCCCTGACCCCTGATCTCCATCCACAGCTCTCTATGCGGTACAGTGAATGCGTGGGCGACAACAAGTTGATTCTCATCACGTTGCTGGTCAAGCTGGGGGTGGCGGCGGCGGTGGCCAGCGCCCTGGCGCGCTCGCGCACCTTTCAGCAACTACTGTTTGCCGAGCATCGCCGCCATCGCCAGACCGCGGGGATGCTGGCGTTTTTCCTGCTGCCGCTCACGCTGGGCGTTTGGGTGCGTACCACGGTTCCAAACTTTCTGGCCGCCGACATCAGTTTCGAAACCGTGATTCTGCTGGGCCTGCTGGTAGGACCGGTATGGGCCATGGTGGGCGGAGCTGTGCTGGCTGTGCCGGCAGTACTGCACCACGAGTACCTGGCGCTGCCTTTCAATGCCGCACTGGGCCTCGCAGCGGGCATTCTGGGCCGGTTCGTCGAGATGGAAGAGATATGGTCGTTTACGCCATTCATCGATCTGAGCCTTTACCGCTGGGTGCGGCGCAACTTGAGAAAGCCGCGCATCGACCGCCAGATTCTGATGTTGTTTCTCATCGTGGTGCTTGAGATCTTCAGAGAATGGCTGGCGCGGCTTTACCCCAACCGGTTGTTTGCGCTGAACACCGAGGTTTGGGGCTTCCAGGTGATGGTGTGGCTGTGCGCGCCCATGGTGGTGGGCATTGCGTTGAAGGTGTGGAACGCGCTGCGCATCGAACTGAAGCTCGAAGAGCAGAAGCGACTGCTGCTTGAAGCCCGACTTGACGCGCTGCAGCGCCAGATCAACCCGCATTTTCTTTTCAACACGCTCAACTCCATCGCCTCGCTGGTGCGGGTGAAGCCGGAACTGGCGCGCGAGATGACGGTGAAGCTGGCCAATATTCTGCGTGCGCTGCTCAAGGACCACGATACGTATGTGCCGCTGCGCGAGGAACTCAGCTTTACCGATGACTACTTGGCCATCGAGGTGGTTCGTTTCGGCGCTGAAAAGCTAAGGGTGGAGAAGGAGATCGACCCGCGGACTCTCGAGGTTCTGGTGCCCAGCATTCTGCTGCAGCCGCTCATCGAGAACAGCATCAAGCACGGGCTGGAGCCGCGCATCAACGGCGGTACGGTGACCCTGCGCAGCCGGCTCAATGGCGACCGCGTGACAATCGAGGTGGCCGACGACGGCGTAGGCATGGGCGACCGGGCAGCCACCGGGCTGCACCGCACCGGCGCCGGCATCGGCATGAAGAACGTGCAGGAGCGGCTTGAAGTGCTTTTTGGCAAAGAGGCGCACTTCAGCATCGTCAGCAACCCCGGCCGGGGAACGATGGTCTCCATCGAGTTCCCCGCGCAATTGCCAGATGTGCATTAAAACAGGGGAGATAGCCAGCCTCTTCGCTTTGCATTCGCATCCAAGCAACTGGAGGGATTGAATGGGAAGCAGCCTTGGCACAACCCAAACCACTGTGCGCCTGAACAAGATTGGCCAAATCGCCATCACCGTTCGCGACCTGGCGCGCGCAAAGAACTTCTACCAGAACGTACTCGGCATGCAGTTTCTCTTTGACGCCGGGACCATGTGCTTCTTTCAATGCGGCGAAATCCGTTTCGCGATCGGCTTGGCTGAGGAGGCGGTCCCACTGGGCGGAACCATCTTGTACTTCAGGGTCGAGGACATCCACAGGACGCACGAAGCCTTGAAAGCGCAGGGTGTGGAGTTCGTGCAACCCCCGCATCTGGTGGCCAGAATGCCCGATCATGAACTGTGGATTGCGTTTCTGAAAGATACTGAGGGCAATACCCTTGCATTGATGTGCGAGATTCCGCGGACTTGAATCCGGTTGGTTGTGGCTTGACGGCCCGCAGCGGTCCGGTTGCTGGCCGGGAAATCCTCCCGTCCTCGATATGCACAACCCTTGGCTGTATGCTCAAACCATGGTGCGTTTCACGGTGCTGGCGTCAGGATCAAAAGGCAACTCCACGGTTGTCTCGGGCGGGCAGACGCGCATCCTGGTGGATTGCGGACTGAGCTGCAAAGAGCTCTTCCGTCGCATGCGTCTGACAGGCGAAGAACCGGAGACCCTTGACGCCATTATCATCACGCACGAGCACTCAGATCACGTAAACGGGATATCCGTCACCGCCCGCAAGCTGGGCATTCCGGTGTATTTTACCGAGAGCACGCATCGCGCCTGGATGCGCTGGCTCACGCCGCGACGGCAGATGACCTATGCCCAATGGCTCGAGCAATGCCGCAAGCAGACCGCCGAGCGACAGGCCGAGGCTGAACAGGCAGCAACGGAAGCCGATGTGGAGGAAGCTGACGTGATTCCGGAGACTGTGACTGATGCGGAAGCACCGCCGCAGGCCGCAGCATCCCCGGCCAAAGACCCAACCTCGCTGCCTGTAGTGGAGTATTTCAAGGCGGGAGAGCCTTTCGCGATAGGCGACATCGCCATCAGCCCTTTCACCATCCCCCATGATGCCGCTGACCCGGTGGGCTTTGTTTTCCAGGCCGAGGGGGTGCGGATGGGCTTTGCCACCGACCTGGGCTACGTTTCGCCGAACGTAAGGGCGCAGCTCCAGGGGATGGATTTACTGCTGCTCGAAAGCAACCACGACCTGGAAATGCTGCGAGACGGCCCCTACCCCTGGTCGGTAAAGCAGCGGGTGCTCTCGCGCGTCGGACACTTGTCAAACGAAGCAGCGGCTGGATTTCTTGAGGACGGCTACGACGGCCAGGCCGCTTATGTGATATTGGCGCATCTGTCTGAAAGCAATAATCTTCCTGAACTAGCCCGGGTGGCCGCCGAACGCGCGTTGAGCGGCCGGGCCAGCCTACTGGCCAACCGGCTGCTGCTGGCCGATCAAAATGAACCACTTTCTTCTATTTACTTCTGATTCAACTCATCTAAGATAAAGAAACTGGCACCTCTGTGTGCCAGGCAGTTTGGCAAGGGAAGACGCCGCAGTATCTTTGCCGCGGTGAGGGAAAACAGAGCAGGAGCCCCGCGGGACGACTCAGGAACGTGGACGACGCTGAATCTTGGGGCTGATTACTGCCAAGTGAGCCGCGCATCAACTTCGCGGTCAACCGAATCCTTTGCAAAGTGAGTCATTTTCAATGGCAAGAACTGAATGTTCAGACAGAGTAGTTGGCGCAATCCTGGCAAGCTGGCGCTATGACATTTCCGGGATATACCCGGAGATGCGCAAGGACTACGAACAGCATTTCGCCGACTGTCCCCATTGTCGCGCACGGCAGAAGTTCCACCGCAGCCTGGACGGAACGCTGGCGGTTCTCACTTCGCTGGCGGTCTTCTTTTTTCTGTTTGCGCTGGCTGTTCTCAAGCACATCAAACCGGTGGAGCACATGGCCTTCAACATCTTCGGATTGGATGTGGAAGACACCTACCACATGCTGGTTTCTGCCGGAATTTCAGGCCTGGTCTTCTCAATAATCGCACTGGCGCTGGTGCTGACGGCCACTCCCGCGCCAAGCTACCTGGGCGATATCGCCAGCAAGCGAGCCCGGATGATTGAAGAGCGGCTGCCGGAGGCGATCAAGTCGCTACGCCCGCGGTAAAAAAGATACGAAGCTGAAAAAACGAAGGCCTCTCGCATGCGAGAGGCCTTCGTTTTTCTTTCAGCAGACGATTACTTCGCCAAGGGTACTCGAAGATCACCGCCGGTCATCTGTTTTGGTTCTTCCACTTTCAGAATTGACAACAGTGTAGGCGAGATGTCGCGCAGCGAACCGTCCGGTCGCATGCGATAAAGCGGGCCATCCTCGGCCACATAGATCATGGGCACCGGGTTGGTGGTGTGCGCGGTGTGCGGCTGACCGGTGATGAGGTCAACCATCTGTTCGGCGTTGCCGTGGTCGGCGGTGATAAGCCAGGCGCCGTTCTTCTCGCGGAGGGCTTTGTAGACGCGGCCCAATTGGGCGTCCACGGCTTCAATGGCCTTGATGGTCGGCTCCAGCTTGCCGGAATGGCCCACCATGTCAGCGTTGGCAAAGTTGGCGACAATCAGATCAAAAGCAGTGTCGTTGATGGCTTTGACGATGGCGTCACCGATGGCCTCGGCCTTCATTTCCGGTGCCAGGTCGTAGGTGGCCACCTTCAGGCTGGGAATCAGGACGCGATCTTCGCCGGGAAAGGGCGTCTCGATGCCGCCGTTGAAGAAGTAGGTCACGTGAGCGAACTTTTCGGTTTCGGCAACGCGCAGGTTGCGGAGTTTGTGCTGGGCCAACACATTGGCAAGAATGTTGTCCAGCGACTCCGGCGGCATGATCAGCGGCAGGTCGTAGAGCTTGTCATATTGCGTCATGCACAGGTAGTAGAGGTTCTTTGGAATCTCTACGCGGGGAATCGTTGAGTCGAGCGCCTCCCACCCATCGAGGTCGCGGCCGCCCTGCTTGTTCAGGCCGCTCTCGCGGGTGAGCACGCGGGTAATTTCGCGGGCGCGGTCAGAGCGGAAGTTGAAATTGATGCAGACGTCTTCGTCGCGAATCTGTGCGACAGGCTTGCCTGCGCCATCCACAACGACAAAGGGAATGATGAACTCATCGGTGATGCCGTTGTTGTAGCACTCGGTCATGCGGGCAACGGGGTTGGGGTAGGCGCCGCCCTCGGCCTTGCCGGGGACCATGGCATCGAATGCTTTGCGCTCGCGCTCCCAGCGCTTGTCGCGGTCCATGGCGTAGTAGCGGCCGTGGACGCTGGCGATCTTGCCCACGCCGTACTCGCGCATCTTCTGCTCAAGCTGTGAAATGTAGGTTGCGCCGGAGCAGGGAGGCGTGTCGCGGCCGTCCATGAAGCAATGGACGAAGACCCGCGTCAGCCCATACTCGCGTGCGGTGCGCAGCAGGGCGTAGAGGTGCTCAAGCTGCGAGTGAACGCCGCCATCGGAGCAGAGGCCGAATAGATGCAATTGGCGGCCGGCTTCGCGGGCGCGCTTCATGGCCTGGACGATGGCGGGAATCTTTACAAATTCTCCAGACGCGATGGCGGCGTCGATGCGGGTGATGTCCATCTGGACGATGCGCCCGGCACCGATGTTGAGGTGGCCCACTTCGCTGTTGCCCATCTGGCCGTCGGGCAGGCCGACGAAGTGGTCGGAAGCCTGGATGAGCGAGTTGGGGTACTCGCGGAGCAGCTTGTCATAGGTGGGCTTGCGGGCCAATGCAATGGCGTTGTTCGCAGTTTCGGCTCGATAGCCCCATCCGTCGAGGATGGTCAGAAGGAGAGGACGCTTGATGGGCACGAATGGATTCCTTGAAGTAGAGGTTTACTGGAAACAGAACTCAATGCAGGAAGTGGGAATGACAGGCAATGACCGGGATTTTGGTATCCCAGGTCTCAAAAACGAGACCTGGGGCACCCGGCATTTGTGGAACGGCTGAAACCGACTAGTCGTTGAAGTTCAGGCTTTCGAGGCCAAGGAAGACGGCGCCGCCGCCGAGTTCTTCTTCGATGCGGAGCAACTGGTTGTACTTGGCGATGCGGTCGGTGCGGCTGACCGAGCCGGTCTTGATCTGGCCAACGCCGGTGGCTACGGCCAGATCGGCGATGAAGGTGTCTTCGCTCTCGCCCGAACGATGCGACATGACAGC
>CAIWFH010000063.1 GCA_903911925.1 uncultured Acidobacteriaceae bacterium | reverse complement strand
TGCTCAGACGTGGACGCGGATACCGAAACCTCAACTACCTGCTGTTGAAAGTACAGCGGCTGGCCGCCACGAGAACCAACTTCGTCGCTTTTCAGAAAGCCGCGTAAAACGCACACTTTTCCACTTTCTTGCCAAGAACCGTAAATTATGGCAAGGGCAGGGAGAAACGGCCGGTTGGGGTTCGTGGTATCCCACCCATTTCACGATGAGGCTGTGAAATGGATGGGGCACCCGGCTTTGGAGTTCGGTTCGCGGGGCGCGGACGAGGACGTCCGCACTACAGCCGGCGGGGACGCCAGCGCTACTCCTTCTCCGTGGCTCGGGGGGATTTGTGCGAAGGATTAGCTTCTGTGGCTGGTGGAGATTTGTGGGAAGGATTTGATTCCTAGCGGATCGATGACAGGAGCCGGGATGCGGCTTCAGCCATTTCTTCAACGGTGATGGAGGTGAGGCAGCGGCGGTTTTCGGTGACGCAGGTTTCAAGCTGGCAACCGTGGCATGTGGTCTGGTGATAGACGACCAGGTTGCGGGGGCCGGCGGGAAACCAGACGCCGGGCAGTCCGCGGGCCGAGAACGCGATGACGCAGGGTGTTCCGACGCAGGCGGCCAGGTGCATGGGGCCGGAGTCGGGACCGAGGAAGAGTGTTGCGCGCGCGAGGACTGCGGCGGTTTCGCGGGGGGTGAGGCTGCCGCAGAGGTTGATTTTGGGTCCGCCCCAATGGGCGGCGGCGTAATCGGCGGCGTGGGAATCGTCGCGGGCGCCGATGAGGGCAAGGGCGTGCTCCGGGTACCGGGAATGGAGGAGTGCGAGCAGTTGCCGCCAACTATCCTGACCCCAGTCCTTGGCCTGCATCTTTGTGCCCGGTCCGCAGGCGAGGACAGGACGGCCTTCGAACGGCGCCAGCAGTTGGGTGGCTTTGGCGGTTTCGGCATCGGTGAGGCGGAGGTCGAAACTGCGCGGGTCCTGAATATCGGCGTCGCCGAGGGAGGCCATAGAGCGGAGGAGGCGCGCGGCTTCGCTCTCCCAGAGACCGGTGACCTGGTCAAAACGGTTGGTCGCCAAATCTCCGGCGGGGAGGCCGATGATGCGGCGAACTCCGCAGAGGCGAAAGAACAGGGCATCGCGGCGCACCGCTTTTTCGCCGCGCGGGGCGGCGAGATAGACGAGCAGATCTGGGCGGAAGCGGCGAATCTTTCCTATGAGGCGGAGAACGTCAATCGGGCTGCGTGAGCCGGTGGAGTAGCTCATGTAGCCGCCGACCAGGCCGGAGCCGTCAAGCACGGCGGCCGCTGCCGGGGCCTTGGCGTGGATGGGGAAGTTGGAGAGGAGAATTCGCTGGGCGCTGGGAAAGGCGCGCGCAATCAGGTGGAAGCAGGGCAAGGCGACGGCTGTGTCGCCGAGGCTGCCGAGGCGGTAGATGAGAACTCTTTTTACCGAGGTGTCTGGCTGCAAGTGGTTGCGCTCACTATGAACAGTGCCGGTTGAAGGTGGTGGTATCCCCGGTCCCAAAAGCCGGACCTGGGGCACCCGTTTTTTGGGCCGATCTAACGGTCGAGGTATCCCACCCAAGGCGCAAAAACAAAGGCGCGCCGAGGGTGGGGCACCCATATTTGCTGACTAGTATTTTCGCAGATCGAGGATGGTCTTGAGGATGGTCTCGGGCTGGGGCAGGATTGCGTCTTCGAGAATGGGCTGATAGGCGACGAAGGTGTCCATGGAGCCGATGCGGCGCACGGGGGCGTCAAGGGAGTCGAAGAGCTCGTCGCCGACGCGGGCGGCAATCTCAGCGCCGTAGCCCCAACTGATCATGTCTTCGTGGGCAACGATGACGCGGCTGGTTTTGCGGACGGAGACGGCGATGGCCTCCCAGTCGTAGGGACTGAGGGTCCGCAGATCGATGAGTTCGACCTCGATGCCGTGCTCGCGATGGGCACGTTCTGCGGCCTGCAACGCGCGCGGGACAATGGCGCCATAGGTGACCAACGTGATGTGCGAGCCGGGACGAACAATTTTGGCTTTGCCGAAGGGAATGGCGAAGTCGGGGCCCGGATAGGGGGCGCGGCCCCAGGTTTCGCGATAGAGCCGCTTGTGCTCGAGGAAGAGGACCGGATCGTCGCATCGGATGGCGGTGCGCAGCAGGCCGTTGGCGTCAAGCGCGTTGGATGGGAAGATCACGCGCAGGCCGGGAATGTGCGTGAAGATGCATTCGCCCGACTGCGAGTGATAGACAGCGCCGCCGGTGAGGTAGCCGCCGATGGGCACGCGCATGACGGCAGGGGAGGCCCAGACGCCGTTGGAGCGCCAGCGCATGAGGGCCAGTTCGTTATGAATCTGGTGCATGGCAGGCCAGATGTAGTCGAAGAACTGGATTTCGACTACGGGCTTCATGCCGCGGACGGCATAGCCCACGGCGCGGCCCACGATGTTGGCCTCGCACAGGGGCGAGTTGAAAACGCGCTCGGCGCCGAACTCGGTTTGCAGGCCGGCGGTGAGCTTGAAGACGCCGCCTTTGCCTTTGACCTCGGAGAGCGCCTCTGCGCGGCTGGCGTCGGCCACGTCTTCTCCGTAGACGACGATGCGCGGATCGCGGCGCATCTCGTCGTGGAGGCAGGCGTTGATAAGGTCGGCCATGGTGTGCGGCTGCGCGCCCTGGGAGCTGTGCGCCTTGCCCGGATGGGAGCCGGCGGCCTCGGGCTGCTCGGTGGCAAAGGCGGAACTGGTGGGATCGAGGTCTTCAGAGTAGACGTGAAGCCCGATATCCGCGACCTTGGGCAGGGGCGCCTGGAGCGCAAACTCGGCTGCTTCTGCGGCCTGATGGTCGGCGGCGTGTTCAAGTTCGTTGATCAGCTCTTCAGTGAGGATGCCTTCACGCAAGAGGAGCATCTGCATGCGGGCCAGGGGGTCGCGGAGGGCGTCGGCTTCGCGCTCGGCCGCGGAGCGGTAGAGCTTGTCGTCATCGGAGAGCGAGTGGGAGTAAACGCGCACGCAATGGCCGTGGATAAAAGCCGGACCGAGGCCGGCGCGGCAGTGGGCGGCGGCGGCTTGAAACGCGTGATAGCAGGCTTCGGGATCGGTACCGTCGATCTCGGCAAAATGGAAGTTGGGGAAGTTGGCAACCAGGCGAGAGATGTTTCCGCCGGGGGTGTTTACCTCAACCGGCACACTGATGGCGTAGCCGTTGTCTTCAACGCAGAAGATGACGGGGAGTTTCTGGTTTGACGCGGTGTTGAGGGCTTCCCAGAACTCACCCTGAGAGGTGGAACCTTCGCCCAGGCAGGTGAGGACCACTTCATCGCCTTGAAACTTGACGTCGCGGTAGGCGCGGTAGTCGCCCTCAGCTTTTGCGGCAGCTTCGGGGTGGCGGCTAAAGTAGCGGCCGGCCTCGGCGCAGCCCACGGCATGGAGCAACTGCGTGGTGGTGGAAGAGGATGTGCTGACGATATTGAGCGCCCGGCTGCTCCAGTGGGTGGGCATCTGGCGGCCGCCGCTGGCCGTGTCGGTGGCGGCTCCGACGGCTTGCAGCAACATGTCGGTGGGCGAGAGTCCGAGGGCGAGGCACAGGGCGCGATCGCGGTAATAGGGGAAGAACCAGTCGTAGCCGGGACGGAGGGCCAGTCCCGCGCCGACCTGCAGCGCTTCATGGCCGGCGCCGGAGATCTGGAAATAGATTTTCTGCTGCCGCTTGAGCAGAATCTCGCGGTCATCTACGCGGCGGGAAAGATACATCAGCCGGTAGATATCGATCATCTGCTGCGGAGTCAGACTGCCGGAAACCACCGGCACGGACGCGCGAGCGCTGGTAAGTGCCAGCTCCATTCCCGTTGCTCCTAAATGTCGGTATTCGTGCAAAAAATTGCGGTGATGTTGGGAAAGCCTGCGTTCATTGTATCAATAAGGCAGTCCGTTGACCCGAACCTGCCCGCCGTGAGCCCACCGCCAGATTCAACTGGAAACCCCATACCTGCTACCTGGGCACAGGAAATGAGACCTGGTCTGGCTGATCGGACCGCACTACGGTGCTCATTCCAACCCTGACGCTACGCGCCAGCTTTTCAATTTTGGCGACTTTGCGCAACTGTGCCTGAGTCAGGGTGCTTGAATTCGAAGCAGCAATTTCCGCATCCAGTTCGCGGGCCAGCTTTAACAGCTTGTCAGCGTCGGAGACCATGGAACTTTGCCGCGCCGCATTGAGCATTCTTACAATTTTGTCGTCCTGAGTGCCACTTGCGTCGCTCATTGGGATTGTGGGGTCGATGGTGTTTCTGGGCGCGTCAGGCGGTCCACGCCAAGGCGTTGTCCGCTCCTGAGTGTGCGTGAGGGCGGGCAAAGTGAGCAACAGGGCGAGGGCCAAAAGGCGCCACGCACTAAGCTGCCGCAGATTTGCTGACATCGCTCACCTCCTTATTTTTCCGCAACTGTCAATTTCATTTTTTCGTGCACATTGTGGGCAAGGTGCTCAATCTCGTCGGCGGTGCGAATGACGCGGAGAGAGAGCGTATTTCTGTTGGTCTTGTCCACCTCGGTTTTGAGATCCGTTGCCAGCTTCAGCAGCCTGGCGCTGTCATCGGCTATCTGCCTGTCGTGTTGCGCGCCAGCAGCGCTGCCCCCGGCTGGCGGGGCCACTTCGCCGGTAGACTTGGTTGGCGCGCTGCTGCCATCCGGTTGCGCAACCGGGTTGGGCGGGTGGGCGATTGGGTCCGGGGTTTGCTGCCCGGATTGGGCTGCGCCGGCGAGGAAGAAGGCGGCCGCGAGACATGCCAGAGCCCACCGTCGGTGGTGCCCCGGTGACCGTTCAGCGAGCCCGGGACATCTGCCTTTTTGCGGAGAAATCTGGTCTTCTTCAGTCTTCATCGGGAAGCACCTGCCAGACGGCGCGATTCGAGACTTCCTATGCAGTAGGATGCGCTTTCAAGGAGTCGGGCTGCGAACCCCGCTGCGCACAGTCTAGTCTACATTTTCCGGTTGCGATAGAAACCAAAGAGCGGTAGTGGGCCAAGTGCTGTACGCACAGTCACTTGCGATAGATTCACGCTCAAGCATCATAGAGGCATCGAAAAAAATGTGCTTCGCACAGAGTTAGATATGGGTTAAAAAGAGCTTCGCACAGAGTTCGATATAGACTGTGCAGATTTCACCTGGAGAGCCACTCAAACCCAATGAGAAGAACGCCGCCGCTGACGCTTTTGGGAAACTCGGCGATCTCAAGGCAGGGCCGAGGCGTGAAGAGGTACTGTCCGGCGAGCAACTGAGTGATTCAAGGTTTATGCTTTGACTTTCCTCTCTTCTGAGCAAGCCGTTCTGCTGCGCGCTTCTGACTTACTTCTTTTCGAGCCGCGAGGCAGCGCTCTCGCGCGTAGGGCAAATCAAAGATCAACCTCTTCTCTTTGCTAAGCAGCCAATCAATACAAGTCTGGAGATCGTCCGTCCAAACTTCACTCGGCACCGGAGAAACCGGCTGCATCACTCGGATCAGGTCTTGCTCCGTAGGCTTTTCTCTCGGCAGAAGCCAACTCCCAACGGTGTACATGAACTTCGACCAATCAGCAGTGGACGGATGCATACTGACCGCTAGAATGTCGAATTCGCCGAAGCGGTATGGTCGGGTCTTCTTCTTACCCCCTGTCCCTTCTTCTGTTTTCTCTAGTTCTTCCCCACTCCGCGTCTTCTGGACTTCCGCAATGAAAAAATCGTCGGGGAAGCATTTCAGGTTTTTCGATGCAGCAAGCGGAAGAGCTTTCTCCATTCTTTGTAATTTGACTTGGATCGTCACGACTTCTGGAGGCTCTGAGACTGATTGGAGCTTGAAGTCGAATGGAAGGTCACCGACGAATGTCACCGCTTTCCAATTACGAAGTTTCGGAATCACGCGTGACTCAAACGCCGCCTCGGCGATCAGGCCCCGTATTCCTCGTTGAGAAATATCTCCTGACCGGGCAATCGCATCCAAGATCAGCTCCCAGCTCGTGTTCCACTTCCTTTCCAGCGGATGCAGGGGGAGCCGCTTGCGGAGATAGGGTGCCATCTGGCCGAACTCTTCATCGCTCAAGTCTTCTAGCAAGGCAACAGCATCATCAAGTCTTCGCATTTTTGCTCGGTCGTCCCGGCGGTTCAGCCTCGAATTTGCGCACCTCACTTGCTCGAAGGAAAGTTCGGCCGCCGACTTGGAGGGTCTGAAAACGCCCCTTTCTCACTAGCCGTGCAATAGCCTGTCTCGACACACCTCGAATCCGCGCCGCCTCCGATTGGCTGATCCAGTCAGCGGTATTAAGTTCGCGCGAAAAATCGGTTGACAATGACAACCTATTTCGGTTACTGTTCTCTTCAGTCATACTGAATTGTGCCCATGCCTAGAAAAACGACCACCGATTCAAGCGAGGCCGGGGGGTCTCCTGCTACTGAAGTCATTGCAAACAACTTCCCAAGCCTCCCAGTGCCGGATGTCCTTACAGGGGATCACCCTAGCCGTCTGTTGAGGCAAGGACCGGCGTATATCACCGAACTTGGCGCTGCATACGTGGCCGACTCGCTTGAAGTTCTCAAGTGTCTGCCGGACAACAGCGTCAACCTAGTAGTGACCTCGCCGCCATACGCACTGCATTTTAAGAAAGCATACGGCAACGTAGCCAAGGATAGCTACATTGAATGGTTTTTGCCGTTTGCAACAGAGATTCGCCGAGTGCTCACAGAGGATGGTAGCTTCGTGCTCAATATCGGCGGTAGCTACAACAAAGGGACTCCCACCCGCTCGATCTACCATTACAAATTGCTGGTCGCGCTCATCGAAGAAGTCGGCTTCCATTTGTCCCAAGAGTGCTTTTGGTACAATCCCGCAAAAAATGCCCGTCCCTGCTGAATGGGTGACCGTCCGGAGAATCCGTATCAAGGATTCAGTGGAGTACGTGTGGTGGTTGTCCAAATCCCCTTGGCCGAAAGCGTCCAATCTCAACGTCCTCAAGGAATACAGCGAGGACATGCTGCGATTGAATCGAAACGGAGTGAAGGAGACAGTCCGCCCGTCCGGCCACGTAATTCGGAAAAGCTGGGATAAGGTCCATGCTGGGGGTGCGATTCCCTCTAACATTGTAGAAGGGTCTGTGACCGACATTGGGGCAGACTCACTTCTACGCTTCGGGAATAACTCAGCCAACGATGAATACACAATGATGTGCAAAAAGGCGGGCGTGACGATCCACCCCGCGAGATTCCCTGCCGCCCTTCCCTCATTTTTCATGAAGTTTCTGACTGACGCAGGTGATCTAGTGTTCGATCCGTTTTCTGGGTCAAACACTACTGGCGCGGTTGCTGAGGGTTTAGGTCGGCGCTGGCTGGCCTCGGAACAGGAGGAAGAATATGTTCAGACGAGCAAGTTCCGGTTCCTTTCTTCCGCCCAACAGCCCAGACTGTTTTGAACGGCCCAATCAACGAGGTTCACGAGATCGCGCATGGAAGCCTTCGAGCAGCACTACAGCCCCAAACAACTCGCCCAACTATGGGGATGGAGTGTCAACACGATTCGTCGGCTGTTCCGGCATGAGCCGGGCGTCATTGAAATCGAGAGACCGGAACAGATGCATAAGCGCCGGTACACAACTTTGAAGATTCCTGCCTCAGTGGCACTGATCGTTCATCAGCGACTAACAGTCAAAGCACGCAGAGGATCGAAGAATATTCAGGCAAAGTCACACGCAAAGTGACAGCACCGAATTGTGCTAATTTGTGCTAACGCTCTGTCATTCATGTCAATCATGCCACTCATGTCACTCTTAGAATCAGTAAGTTACTTTGTTTGCAATATCTTTTACGGTCTAGTCTAGAAGGTGGAGATTGGCATGCATCCTTTTAGCCTTGCGGCAAGAATGGGTTGGTTCGCGGAGGGACGGTTCCTGGGCAAAGTGCTGGACGAGTGGGCAGTGGACGCCCAGGAGTTTGTGCGCCTGCGATTGCCGCACTTATTGTTGGTTGCCGCTATCGCCATTCTGCTCAGCAGGATGCTTCGGCTTATCACGCACCACATGATCCGCGTGGCCGAGCAGCATGCGGCCAACCCGCTGCGCATTTCGCAGGTGAGGACTCTTGCAGGCGTCATGCGGAACACCGGCCTGGCCATTATCATGCTCATCACCGGATTGCAGTTTCTGGATGCGCTGGGGGTGAACCTGGCACCGCTGCTGGCCTCAGCCGGGGTGGCGGGAATCGCGATCGGCCTGGCTGCGCAGAACATTGTAAAGGACGTGCTGAACGGCGTTCTCATCCTCATTGAGGATCAATTCAACGTGGGGGATACGGTGCGCGTGGCGGGAGTGGCGGGAACAGTGGAGTTTATGACCCTGCGCAAAACCACGGTTCGCGACCAGGACGGCACGCTCTACGTGATTCCCAACTCGCAGATCGGCACGGTGGCCAACCTGAGCGCAGGCTACTCGGTGGCCCAGGTGAACGTGAGCGTCGATTTCTCCGCCGACCCGGACGAGGTGATCGGCCTGCTGGCGGGCATCGCGATGGACTTGCGGAACAGCGCAGAATACCGCACGGTTTTCATGGCCGATCCGCAGGTTCTTGGCGTGGACGCCATTAAAGGCTCCGAACTGATTATTCCTGTGGTGTTCAAAACACTGGCCCGCATGCAGTTCGAGCCGGTGCGGGAGTTTCGCCGCCGGGTGCGCCTGGCGCTGGAACAGCACCACCTGCTGCCAGGCGATCCCTACCGGGTGTTTAGCGAGTTTGGAGAGCGGAACGGGCGCGAACCGCTGCCGGAGGAGACTGTCCCGGTGGATGACCCCACTGCGACACCGAATGTGCAGGAGAAGAATCTGTTTGGTGGGGATTAGGCGGCCGCAAGGTGAGAATCGCTTAGAAAGTGCATAAAGTGCATTCGGATGAACTATCGGGCAAGGTTGGGAATTTTGGTGGATCGGGCAAGCGCGGGCAAGGACGTCCGCGCTACAGATGGGATGAGACGGCTGGTCTCGCGGCTCAGCTAAGCTGACCGCAGCGCACTCGAGGTGCCAAGGAGGAGACCGGCCGGGAGGCCAGCGCTGCTCGATAAGCGGCTCTATCTGCCACTCGATAAGCGGCTCTATGTTCCTGGCGACTTGTCGCGTCGAAATGCAAGTGAATGTTTGCCTTCGGCGGCGCGGTTGCCTTGGAGAATTTGTTTGACGGTGTAATCGTTCTTGGGTATGCTCAAGCCCCATGAGTCTTTCCCCGCTCACACCTGAATCGATTTTGCTTACCGTGCTGTACTCGACGCTGCTGCTCTGGGGCATGTGGGTGGGTGTGCGCCAGGTCTACCAGGGATTCTTCCGGCCGCAGGATCTGCTCAACCCGCTGTTCGGCAACCGGCAGGCGATCAAGATTTTCACCTTTCACCTGGCGGTGGTGTCGCTTGACCTGCTGGTTTGCGGGCCGCTGTCTCTGCACTTCAAGAGCCGGCTGTGGTACTGGGGAGGGCGCATTGCGCTGCTCAGCTCTTCGCTGCCGGTGGCTTCGTATTTCAACCGCAATCCGCAATCGTTCGGCCACTTTATCGGCTACTGGGTGCGGGCGCGCAACTACTTCGAGATCTCATTGCACGTGGTGGTGGCGGCGATGGCGGTGAACTGGTTCCACTACTACGGCCTGCTTTATTGGCTGGTGGCGTACCGGTATCTCGACGTGGGGCCGCGGCGCGCCATGCAAAAGCTCTACAACACGCCGGAAAAGAAAGCGGCGCGGCCGTGGGCGCCGATTCTGAACTGGTTGGTGATTGTGACGATCTATGTGCTGGCGGCGGTGGCGGTGTACCACCAGAAGATCGTATTCGCCGCTCCGCCGGATGCAGCCATGCCTGACCACGTGGCGGCGCTGTGGGAGGAGTTGCTGGTGATCGGGATCAACGTGGGCGTCGCGCTCACGGCGTGGAACATGATGCGCAAATATACCGGTCCCGGGCCTGCAGAAGCGCTGATTCCCGCGGGGGCGGAACCATAAGGGAATTTGACGCAGGCATTGCCACTGGGGCTGAAGTGTCTATCTGGGAAGCAGTTTTTATAGCAACTGAATGAAATAGCAAACGTTGGGCGGAAGACGGTTGGATTGAGAATCAGCAAGTTAGCGCCGCTTCGCGGCATGGCAAGTTAGCAAGTCAGCGCCAAGATCCGGTTCTCACGCAGACATTGAAGCCCGCGCGAATTTTGCAGGACACCGGGACTAAAGTCCCGGCCTACCGCCCGCGCAAGTTTTTCTGCAAGCTGTAAATTCGTGCCCTTTGAAAACAGCGAATTAGTCAGAGGTTCCTTAGAACGAGGCGAAGAAACATACCTGAAAAATAAGACGGAGCGACCATGCCCAAATACGACATCACGAAATCGCTGGAGCCGATCGAGACGCTTCTTGCCAACACCACCAGTCCGCGCCAGCGATATCTTCTGCTGGCTTACTCGCGCCATCTTTACCTTGAGATGTCTGGCCGGTATGACGACGTGCTGGCCGACGACATGATGGTGGATACGCCGGTGTATAACCTGCACGCGCTTGGCTTCAACACGACGATCAGCGGCAAAGACAACGTCCGCAATCTTTACAAGTTCTGGGCCGACACCAACCAGAGCGTCTTCTATGGCGAGAATCTGCAGGTGGCGGTGGCGGACAATTTTGTGGCGCTCACGGTGCTTGCGCATCAGCAGGTGTGGGGAGGCTCAATTCTTTCATCGAAGGCGCTGGGGCTTCTGCCCAAGGGGCTCTCAGCAGACGTGCTGCAGGCGATGCTGCATATGCAGGGAGTGAAGGCCGAGCCGACCTGCATGTACCTCTACAGCAATTTCGAAGAGACGATATGGCCGTATGACGATCGCGGGCGGCTGATGCGGGAGGATGTAATTGAACCCAACCCGGCGGCGGCGCAGATCACCAAGCTCGATCCGGCCGATGTGCTGACAACGGCGCAGGCCGCTGCGCTGCTGGCTCCGCTGATCAAGCCGCTGCCGGACTTCGACGCATACGTGCTGGGGAAGAGTGCCGGCTGAGCGCTACGTTCAGCCGGGAAGTTCCAGAGCCTCAAGCAGCGCCTCGGCATCGGTGATGGGGGGCAGGCAGGTGCGGCCGCGGCATACGATTGCCCAAACCTCGGCTCCCTTTGGCGCGGGAACCTGCAGCAGCAAATCGGCAAGCGCTTCGGGGATGCCTCCCGGCACAAGGCGAAACGGAGCGATGCGCATGACGGTTTTGTTGACGCCGAAGCGCGCAATGGCCGTTGCTTCAAGGCGGGCGGCCTCAGGGCCCGAACCCACCACCACTACTTGAACAGGATCGAGCAGCAGCCGCTCCAGGGCCAGGCCGTAGCTTCCGGCGTAGAGCCCGAAGTGCTCAACGATTCCCGAAAACGAGGCCAGGGTGTCTTCGGCTATGTCGCGGTACTCCTTGCGCCCGCTGAGGACCTCAAGGCGAAGCAATGCCGTGGCGGCGGTGGGGTTGCCGGCGGGCGTGGGCGTGTCTTGCAGAGGCTTGCGGCGCGCTCCCAGTGCGCCCAGCGGTTTGGTTCCGTCCGCAGCCGCGGGTGTGTCGTAGAAGGCGCCCGCGGTGCGGTCGTAGAAGAGCGCAATCATGGCGTCGGCCAACTTGACTGCCGCGTGATAGAAGTTCATGTTGCCGCTTGAGAACCAGCCATCGATGCAGGCGTTGACGGTAAAGGCGTAGTCGTCGAGCGTGCCTTGCGTTCTCTCAATCCGCGGCGCTTCGGATGGGTAGGCGATGACGTGGCTGAGCGTCTTGTCGCCGTCCCAGGCTTCGTTGAGCAGGCGGCTGAGCGTGCGCAGGGCAAAGTCGCGCGGCGCATCGGCACGCAAAACGCGGCCCGCTTCAAGGTAAGCGGAGATGGCCATGGCGTTCCAGCCGGTGTAGAGCGTGCGGTCAATAAACGGCGTGGGGCGCTGGGCGCGCGCTTCAAACAACCGGACGCGCGCCGAATCCTGAAGCGGCCGCAGGCCTTCGATTGCGAGGCCCATCTGCCCGGCAACTTCGTCCAGCGAGTGCTTCACGTTTAATACGTTCTTGGCGGGGTTGTGGTGCATGTCACCCAGTTCGCCAATGTCCCAGTAGCGGGCCGCAAACTCAAACTCGCCGGGGCGCAGCACGGCGCGTGCCTCGTCGAGGGTCCAGGTAAAGTACTCGCCGTCGTCGTCGAGGTTGATATCGGCGTCCTGCGAGGCGTAAAAGCCGCCGCGGTCGCGGTCGGTCATGGTGGAGTCAAGCCAGGCGACAATCTCCTGCGCGGTATTGAGAAAATCTTCGCGCACCAGGCTCTGGAAGCCATGCACGTAATTGCGCAGAAGCTCGGTGTTGTCGTAGAGCATCTTCTCGAAGTGCGGCACGATCCATTGCTCGTCTACGCTGTAACGGTGGAAGCCGCCCGCCAACTGGTCGTAAACGCCGCCGCGGGCCATCTTTTCAAGGGTGGTTTCAAAGGCCTCGCGGGCCTGCTCGTTGTCGCGGTTCATGGCTACTTCAAGCAGCAGGTCGAGCACGCCGGGATGGGGGAACTTGGGCTGGGAACCGAAGCCGCCGTTGCGGGGGTCGAACTTGGCCAGCGCAGAGCCGGCGATCTTGTCGACCAACGCGATGGACAAGCTGCCGCCGCGGCCTGAGAAGCTCTCGTTATGCTCAATGGCGGCCATCACGCTGACGGCTGTCTCAAGCGCCTCGTCGCGGCGCTCATGCCACACCTGCGACAGGGCCAGCAGAACCTGTCGAATGCCGGGGCGGCCGTAGCGGTCGTCTTTTGGAATGTATGTGCCGCCGAAGTAGGGCCGGCCATCCGGGGTAAGGAAAGCGGTGAGCGGCCAGCCGCCCTGTCCGCTGATGGCCGAGACCGCAGCCTGGTAGCGCGCGTCGATGTCGGGTCGCTCGTCGCGATCCACTTTTACGGCGACGTAGTGCTGGTTGATGAGCGCGGCAATTTCGGTGTCCTCGTAGGACTCGCGGTCCATGACGTGGCACCAATGGCACCATACCGCGCCGATATCGAGCAGGATGGGCTTGTCTTCAGCCTGGGCGAGCGCAAATGCCGCTTCGCCCCAGGGATGCCACTTGACCGGCTGATGACGCGCCGAGCGCAGGTAAGAGGAGGCTGAAGTTCCCAGCAAATTTTCATCGGCGGGCGATGTGGATGAAACTTCGTGCATGGGCTGAGGATACATGGGCCATGGACCAGGATGCCAATCCACGTGCGGATGAGGGCAAGGCCCGCGAGCAACAATACTGCAAAACTGCGCATCTGAATGGTTGCCGGATCCCGGCGGGAATGTGCTCCTGTTCATATTGACAGAGCTTCACGGACCGGCCTAGTTGCCGCGAAGCAAAGAGCGGCGCGTCTTCGCAGCCGGC
Source organism: uncultured Acidobacteriaceae bacterium (assembly GCA_903911925.1). Taxonomy (GTDB): domain Bacteria; phylum Acidobacteriota; class Terriglobia; order Terriglobales; family Acidobacteriaceae; genus Telmatobacter. Next base: position 8,700 of record CAIWFH010000063.1, on the reverse strand, counting down.
GATCTCGAACCCGAGAGAGGGCCAGTGCAACTTGAGACTAAGCGAACCGAAGATCGAGCTGCGGGGCCGCTCGACTCTATGACCGGTCATGCAAGCATGGCCGGACTGGTGAGCGCGTTTGATTGGACCACGACGCCTCTTGGGCCTTCCGCGAACTGGCCTGACAACCTCAAGACGGTGGTTCGGATTCTTCTCACCTCAGGCTTTCCGATGTGGATGGCCTGGGGACCCCAGCTCACATGCTTGTACAACGACGCGTACCGGCGAGCGACGCTGGGCAAGAAACATCCGTGGGCGCTGGGCCGGCCGGCGAACGAAGTGTGGCACGAGATTTGGAAAGATATAGGGCCGCGGATTTCAAAGGTGATGGAGTCGGGCGAGGCATCGTGGGATGAGGCCTTGCTGCTGATTCTGGAGCGAAGCGGATTTCCCGAAGAAACTTATCATACTTTTTCGTACAGTCCGCTGGCGGGGCCCGATGGCAAGATCGCGGGGATGCTGTGCGTGGTGATGGAAGACTCGGCGCGAGTGATTGGCGAGCGTCAGCTTGCCTCGTTGAGCAAACTTTCTGGAACCCTGGCGGGCGCCATTACCGAGAGCGAGGTATTTTCAGCAATTGAGCGCGGAGTTGCAGAGCAGAAAGATATGCCCTGCACACTGACTTACCTGTTCGATAAAGATTCAATTAGGCTACGGCTGGCGGCAAAAACCGGCATCGACGCCGGGCATCCGGCCGCACCTGCCAGCATTGAGCTGGGCTCTGAAGACGCGCCGTGGCCGATTCACGAGGTTCTGGCAGCCAACCACGCCATCACGGTGGAAAATCTGAAGGATTCGTTTCCGAGCCTGCCTGCCGGCTGCTGGGATATACCGCCGGCGCGCGCCCGGCTGGTTCCGATTGCCCGGCAAGGGCAGGAACGGCCGGCGGGAATTTTTATTGCGGGGCTCAATCCCTACCGCCAGCCGGACACCAGCTACTGCGATTTTCTGGAGCTGGTTGCGGGGCAGATTGCAGCCAGCATTGTGAATGCCCAGGCTTACGAGGAAGAGAAAAAGCGCGCCGAAGCGCTGGCCGAACTGGATCGCGCCAAAACGGCGTTTTTCAGCAACGTGAGCCACGAGCTGAGAACCCCGTTGACGCTGATTCTTGGCCCCATTGAGGATGCTCTCACCAGCCAGACTCCGATGGAGCCGGAACTGGTTGAGATGGTCCACCGCAATACCCTGCGGCTGCTGAAGCTGGTGAACGGACTGCTGGATTTTGTCAGGATCGAGACGGGCCGCCTGCGCGCAACTTACGAAGCCACCGACATTTCAATCCTCACATCGCAGCTTGCGAGCGTCTTCCGGTCGGCGACGGAGCGGGCGGGGTTGAAGCTGGTGGTGGACTGCCCGGCACTTACCGAGATGGTGTATGTGGACCGGGAGATGTGGGAGACGATCATCCTCAATCTGCTTTCGAATGCATTGAAGTCGACTTTTGAAGGGGAGATCGGGGTGCGGATCCGGGACCTTGGCACGGCCGCAGAGGTGGGCGTGACCGACACGGGGACCGGCATAGCCGAAGAAGATATTTCCCGACTGTTCCAGCGGTTTGTGCGCATCGAGGGCGCGCGGCGGCGCAGCCACGAAGGGAGCGGCATTGGACTGGCGCTGGTGCAGGAACTGGTGGAAATGCACGGAGGGACCATTGGCGTGGAGAGCGCGCTGGGCAAGGGGACGACTTTTACTATCACTCTGCCTTACGGAAGCCAGCACCTCTCGCACGGCCAGGTTGCCACCAGAAGCGTAAACCCGGTTGGATTGCAGGGGTCGGCATTGGCGTTTGTGCGCGAGGCGCATGGTTGGCTGCAGGGCCAGGACCCTCTGAAGGGCGAGGTGACCTCCGGAACGCAGGGAGATGGTTCCCAGGGACCCGCCGCCAAGGGCGTTTCTGGACGCCGTCCGGTGATCCTGGTGGTGGACGATAACGCCGACATGCGGGAGTATGTTCTGCGCCTGCTGGGCGGGCGGTTCAGGGTGATGCTGGCGGATAACGGCGCCGCCGCTTTGAAAATGGCAAAACGCTTCAAGCCCGACCTAGTTCTGACCGACGTGATGATGCCGGAGATGGATGGCTTTGCTTTTCTCGATGCTTTGAAGCACGGAACGGCAACGCGGCAGATTCCGGTGATCATGCTGTCGGCGCGAGCCGGAGAAGAGGCGCGCCTGGAGGGAATTGACGCGGGCGCCGACGACTACCTGACCAAGCCGTTTACGGCCAGGGAGGTTGTGGCCCGCGTTGAAGCGCAGTTGAAACTGGCGCGCCTTCGGAGGGAGGCAATCGAGCAGGAAGCCGCGCTGACGCATGAGATTTACAAGGCAAAACAATACGCGTGGGAGGCGCTGGAACATATTCCCGAGGTGTTCTTTACGTTCGACCGCGATTTCCGGATTACCTATATGAATGCCTCCGGTGCGGAGATTGAAGCTCGCATGGGGGTGAAGTTTCTGGGGAAGAACGTCTGGGAACTGCTTCCGGAGCTTCGGGGAACCGTGGTCGAGACCTGTTTTCGGCGCGCGATGGGAGAGCGAACTCCGGTTGAATTCGAATACTATTACGAGCCATTGGAAAGCTGGTTTGAATATCGCGTTTATCCGCAGCCCGGCGAGGGGATTGCGATGTATGCGCGGGATGTGACCGAAGTGAGAAAGACAGAAGAGGCGCTGCGCAAGTCAGAGCAATTGGCGGCGGCCGGGCGGCTGGCGGCAACAATCTCGCATGAGATCAACAATCCGCTTGCGGCGGTGACGAACCTGCTGTACCTGGCGAAGGTGGATCCCGCCGCGACAGAGAACACCAGGAACCTTTTGGACTTGGCAGACAAGGAACTTCGCCGCCTGTCGCACATTACGGCGCGAAGCCTGAAATTCTACCGCCAGCACAACGCACCCACCTATTCGTCGATTGAAGAGCTGATCGAGTCGGTTTTGTTCTTCAACGAAACACAAGTGCAGGCGCGCGAGATACAACTTGAACGCCGCTACCGAAAAGCGCCGAAGGTGCTGTGCCAGCCTGGCGAGATTCAGCAGGTGGTTACCAATCTGATAGGCAATGCGCTGGACGCGCTACCCCGCAACGGCAGGCTGGTGGTGGCCGTGCGCGAGGCCAACGATCACGCCGGCCGTGCAGGCACAGCGGTCACGGTTGCCGATAACGGAACCGGGATGGACCGGCATTTGCTCGACCGTCTCTTCCATCCTTTCGTGACCACCAAGGGCGAAGAGGGAACCGGGTTGGGCCTGTGGGTGTCGAAAGGGATACTGGAAAAGCATCACTCCGCGATACGGGTACGCAGCACATCAGGCCGGGGAACGGTGTTCAGGATATTTCTTCCCGTGGATACAGGAACGAGCGAAGTGCAGCAGCAGTAGGCGCTAGAGCGTCTCTCCTATCGATTTAGAGTGAACGTGGGCCGGGAGGCCCACGTTACAGCCGATCAACCACCTCTGCGACGAAGACCTGTCGCTGGGGACCCCGGCCAGGAGTCCGGCGCTACAACCCTCGGCGCCCTGTCATCCATGCGCGTCACCTTTCCAGAAGTACTGCCGCTGAACCCGGCGCCAGTTCAAGCCTGCCCGGCCAAGCTTGAGGCTCGGGCTGCTCAGGAGAGACCCAATGCAGGGTTGCCGGTTTGGTCTTATCGAAAGCCACCTCGCAGGTCACGGAGTCTGTGTCGCTCATGTTGGCGAGGGTGACAGCGCGCAGCGAGTCCTTGCGGCGGTAGACGGCATAGGTGTCAAGCGGCGCGCCGTTGGCCGTTACGCGCGCGCCCTGCGTATCGCGGAACTCGGCTTCCCAAATCCACTCGCGGAATTTGCGGCGGAGGTCGTCCACGGCGCGGCCGTAGGCGAGCGTGACTGGCATCTCATCAAGTTCGCCGTGGAAGTCTCGCGGCTCGTAACTCATTGAGAAGCGGTAAAGCAGGCAAGCGTTGATCATCTGGCGGTCGTTGACGCCGGTAACCGCGACGGACATGGGCGCGGTCGGGGCAAGATACCGGGCGAAGGGAACAAATCCATGCAGAATGCGGAAGTAGGACATGTCGTAGGTCCGCAGTTCGAGATCGTAAGGCGACTCCCCGGCAAAGACGAACTGCTCAGGATCGATGACGCTGCGGAAGCCATCTATCAGCGGCACATCTCCTGAAAAGACGGCTCCGGGAACGCCGTGGCCGTGGGCCTTGGAGAAGCAGTAAGGGCTCATATGCCACTGGCACTCGTCAAACAAGATGCCGCTGGCACCCAACTCGACACTCTTGCGGAACTCTTCGAGGGCTCGCTTTCTCCACAACGGACTCGCCTGGCACATTCCCGCGCCATGCCGCGCGTTGATGCCGCCGATCTGCGTTGGCGTGTCGTAGTTGTAGCCGTTGAAGAGGTAGGGACTGCCGTAGGGGTCTTCGATGGCGAACTTTTTGAACTCGCTCTCGTAGGCCGGTGCGGTTACGTCGGCCCATGCGTACTTGTTGAAGAGCACAATCTCGACGCCCATCTTCCGGCTGGCGGCAATCGCATCCTTGAACTCCTCGGACGTTCCCAGCCGCGGGTCGGTGTCATGCAGCGGAAAGTCGCGGTCCTGGCCGCCATTCTGCCAGCCGGTCAGTTGTATTGCTTTGACTCCCCAGTATTGGCATTGTTTGGCAACCTTGACGAGATCCTTGTATGGGAATTCAAGCCGGTCTTCAGACGAGTTGATCTGAATCTGCTGCCATGAGTGAACTTCTTTGACCCACAGGGGCATAACAGGCGCCTTCATCCATGTGTCGCGCCATGCCTTGTAAATGTCGGCACCCGCATGCCAGTCGCCGGTGAAGGGCTCGAGGGCCAATGTCTCAGAGTGCTGCGTTGAGGCGGGCTGAATGAAACAAAGGTAATTCGGATCGATGCCGACGGCTGAGTCGGCAACCTTGCCGCCCGGCCCGATTGCGGAGGCAGTGAAGGAATCGACATAAGCTGGGGAAAGCGAGAAGCAAACCTGCACAACCTGCCTTTGCCCTTGATCGTGATAGCCGAGGTAGAGGCCGCGCGTGTCGCTCAGGGCCAGGCAGAATTGACTGTCGGCCCCCAGGTTGCGCAATTGGGCCGGGGTATCGTATCCGTAGTAACCGACTTCGTTTCCGAACTGCGGCCACAGACTATTGGAGCCCATGCCGGAGTAGTTCCATGCAACCTGCCGCAAGGACTTGTCGCCGGCTGGGGGCTTCAGACCCGCAAGGCGCGGATAGGTGTAGCTCTCGATGACTGCCGGGCTGCCGTTGCGAATCTCGTAACTGAAGTGGACGGCGGAGCCTGCCAACTGGATGGACTGCTTTACCTCGATATCGAGCTTGCCCATCCGGTCGCTTTCAAAGCCGGACCAGGTGATGGTGGCCCGTTTGCCGTCCGATTCAATGCGGGGCCTGGAGGCGTGATTTTGATCGAGGTAGTGGAAGCGATGATCGGGCGCCGGCACATGGAGGCGCATTCCCGCGCCTTGCAGTTTCCATGCGCCGTCTTTTGACTCGATGCGATCGACGGAGCCGGTTTTGCGGTCGATGGAGACGAGAAGGGAATCGCTTTCAAGGTTGAGCAAATCGGGTCCTGCCGATGCGGTTTGGGCAGAGGCATTGGCGATGAGCCCCGAAGCGCCGGCGGTGAGAGCCGAGCCAAGAAATTTACGGCGCGAGAAAGTCATGGGTGATTCACCTGCTCTGTGACGCTAATTCCCGGGGTAGGTTGAGTCAAGGCATCCACCTGGGCCTTGCGCGCTCTGAGAGTTCGTTTCAAAAATTGCAGCAGCATCCGAGTTGTGTTGAGTCAGAGTTAAAACCCCTTGATTTTTGAGTTGCTTTCGGCACGACTGAACAGGCTGCGGAAAAATGCGCGATACGCGGCTCAGTGGGCGAAGAAGGTTAGCAGGGGCTAAAGCCCGGCGTTGATTTTGCCTCACTTGCGGCACGCCTAAACAGCTTGCGGAAAAAAGCGAGATTTTGGAGAGAAAGCCAGAAAACCACACCCCATGGGCTGAAGCCCTCGTTGATTTGATTCATGTTTCACCGGGGATAAATCTCCGGCCTACCGCCCGCGCGAGTTTTTCTGCAAGCTGTAAAGTCGTGCCCTGTTACAAAACAAGAAAGAATTGCGACGATTTTGAGTTTTTCCGCAAGGTGTGAAGTCATGCCCTGACACAAAGCGGATTTTTGAAACAGGCTCGAGTCCACACGGCAGGGATCTGTGCCTTGCGCGCTCAGTATTTTGGCACTGCCGGGTCGATCTCATCGCTCCAGGCGAGGATGCCGCCGGCGAGGTTTACGACGCTGGGGTAGCCCTGCTGCTTAAGCAACTCTGCTACGCGCTGGCTGCGGCCGCCGCTTTTGCATTGCACAATAATCTCGCGCTCGCGCGGAATCTCGTTGAGCCGTTGCGGCACATCGTTCAGCGGAATGAGCTTTCCACCGATTTGTGCGATCTGGTATTCAAAGGGCTCGCGTACGTCGAGGATGAAAAGGTCTTCGCCGGCGTCTTTCCGGCGCTTCAGTTCCTTCACCGTCATTTGTGGAATGCCATTCTTCATTGCTTTCTCCTCTTTGCTCTCCGGGACGATGCCGCAGAACTGCTGATAGTCGATGAGCTTGGTGATCGTGGGGTTCGCGCCGCACACTGGGCACTCCGGGTTCTTGCGCAGTTTGAGTTCACGGAAGCGCATGTTCAAAGCGTCGACGAGAAGCAGGCGGCCAACAAGCGATTCACCTTTGCCCAGGATGAGCTTGATCACTTCAGTTGCCTGAATCACGCCCACCAGTCCCGGCAAAATGCCCAGCACGCCACCTTCCGCGCAACTCGGCACCAGCCCCGGCGGCGGAGGTTCGGGATAAAGGCAGCGGTAACACGGACCCTCTTTGGTAGCGAAGACGCTGGCCTGGCCCTCGAATCGAAAGATGGAGCCGTAAGCGTTCGGCTTGCCCAGGAGCACGCACGCATCGTTGACCAGGTAGCGGGTGGGGAAGTTATCTGTGCCGTCGGCGACGATGTCATAGTCTTTCAGGATGTCAAGAGCGTTGGCGCTGGACAGCATGGTCTCGTGCTTGACGATGTGGATGGCGGGATTGAGCGCGATCAACTTTTCTTCGGCCGAGTCGAGTTTCTTGCGGCCAATGTCCCGCGTGGAGTGGATGATCTGGCGCTGCAGGTTGCTCGCGTCCACCACATCGAAGTCCACGAGGCCGAGTGTGCCGATGCCGGCCGCGGTGAGGTAGAGAGCCAGCGGCGAACCGAGGCCGCCGGTGCCCACGCAGAGCACGCGCGCAGCCTTGAGCTTCTGCTGGCCTTCCATGCCGACTTCAGGCAGGATCAGGTGCCGCGAATACCGAGAGAGTTCATCGGTGGTGAGTTCAGGGAGCGTTTGATTTTCGATTGTTACAGTCATGACCCTTCTCTCAGTTGCAGCCGGTTCCGCCGGCAATCGACGGAACGATGGAGAGCGTATCGGCTGCGGAAACCTCGGTGGCTTCCTTGGCGGGCAGGTAGCGGATGTCGTCGTCGTTGAGGTAAACGTTGACGAAGGAGCGCAGAGTGCCCTCGGAATTGAACAGGTGCTTGCGCAGATCAGGGTGCGCGGTTGTCAGTTCGGCAAGCGCTGCGCCGACTGTTTTCGCACTTACTTCAAGGGTGCCGTTGCCTCCGGCATAAGGGCGCAATGGAGTGGGGATAAAGATGGTCATCTGTCGGTTTTTCTCTCCGCTGGTGGTTAGATTCAGTTTCAGGCCATTCGGGTGCAAATTGGCCGGTTCACTCGGCAATGTGGATCGTTTCGAGTTCGAAATGCTTGTCTTCCTCGCGGGCTCCGGCCAGCAGGAATGAATTGGTTACCGTAGCACAGCCCTGCGCAACAGAAGTTATGACATAAGAGCAGCCCAGCCAATGCGCTTCAGCAAAGTCGGTTTGCGACCATTGCGCGGGATGGTCCGGGTGCGAGTGGTAGAAGCCCGCAATGTCCAGGCCCTGGCGTCGCGCCTCGCGCTCGATCTTCACCAACTCCAGCGGCGCGATCTGGTATCGGTTATGGGCTGAATCGGTGCGGATATTTCCTGCGCGAAACGAGGCTGAGACTTGCCACCCCTCCGGCGTCGCCGTGCCCAGCAAAGCGCCGCAGCACTCGTGAGGATAAGTCTCTTCGCCGTGGGCGCGGATCGACAGGTAGACAGACTGCGCAAGTTGCAGGATACTCATTGACCCCTCCCGGAAGCACGCGAGCGTTTTTACTTTATCGCGAGTTGTTCGGCGGCAAGTTAAAACTCGATGTCTGTCAGCGGCATTGAAGAGCACATGCGGCAAGTGACAGAACGGCTTTTGCTGCGACGAAAAGTGATGCCGAAATAAAAAGTGAAAAAGAAACAGAAAGATCAGCGACAGGATTGCATGTGCTCTGAGCCGCTCAACTCGCCAGAACACGACCGCGAGGAGCGACAACAATCATTTTGGGAAGACAGTTGCCCAGGCCGATTATAAAAATGGTCTGTTTTGATCGTCAAACGATGGAAAGGCTCTGGCGCGAAAGGCGCGGATTGTCAAGGGCGGCGTAAAAGGGAACCACTGTGGCGGCGTAAAAGGGAGCCAGTAGAGGGTTGAGTCGGGCATTTCGGGGGAGGAGGGGCGCCGGAGCGTAGCGGAGGCGGCCCT
>CAIWFH010000062.1 GCA_903911925.1 uncultured Acidobacteriaceae bacterium | reverse complement strand
CGGCATCTCGGGAAGGCCTGGTAGCCAAGTTCGTGGTATCCCACCTATTTCGCAAAAAACGCGGAATGGATGGGGCACCCGGCATCTCGGGAAGGCCTGGTAGCAAAGTTCGTGGTATCCCACCCATTCCGCAAAAAAACGCGGAATGGATGGGGCACCCGGCGAGTTCAGGTTGGGGGCTGTGGTCTCCCACCCTTGCGCCAGAAAAAAGCGCAAGGATGGGGCACCCGGCATAGGGCGCGAAAAGGATGGGCACCGGGCAAGTCAGCGAGTCAGCAGGTTAGCGAAGTGTAAGTTCAGGTTGGGGCTGTGGTATCCCGCACCTGGCACTCCGCCAAACAAGCCTGCTGTGGGATTCACCCTCTAAGAGCAAGCTCATTGGTCTTCACATCCAAACGAGAGTTATTCCTATATACTTCTCCCGCGCTTAAAAAACTCTGAAATTGAGCTAGTCCGCAGGGGATGCCATCACATCCGCGGCGCAAGAGGAACGTGTAATGAAGAGCTTGTTGGCTTTGCCCGCATGGGCACCTCGAAATCAGAAACTGTTCAATGCATGCAGAGCCAGTTTGAAGGCCCTGCTTGTTTTTCTCGCGTTGGCTCCGATGACGCGGCCGGCCGTGGCGCAGTCGGGCGACTGGACGTGGATGAGCGGCAACAACACGCCTTTTTATACCGACAGCGCCGGATCGATTCTGGACGAGAGCGGACAGCCGGGCGTATACGGCACGCTGGGGGTGCCTTCGACGCTCAATCTGCCCGGAGTCCGGCAGATGGCTTCGATGTGGGCCGACCCGTCAGGGAACGTGTGGGTGTTTGGCGGCTTTGGCAATGACGGCGTGGGCAACTCAGGCGTTTTAAACGATCTATGGAAGTTCAACCCGGCTACGAGCGAGTGGACGTGGATGGCGGGAAGCAGCACCATCGGCAGCAACTGTCCGGCGACGAATAGCGTGAAGAATTGCGGCCAGCCCGGCGTCTACGGCACCAAGGGCAAGGCCGCAAGCGGGAACACGCCGGGCGGCCGCGAGACGGCCGTAGCCTGGACAGACAAGAGCGGCAACCTGTGGCTGTTTGGGGGCTCTGGAATCGACGCGGTGGGCAACTGGTCGTATATGAACGACCTGTGGGAATTCGATACGACAAAGGGCCAATGGACGTGGAAGGGGGGAAGCAGCACCTGCGACGTGAATGGGGGCCAGCCGGGCATTTATGGCACACAGGGGAAGGGGGCTGCGGCCAACATCCCGGGCGGACGCTTTGGAGCGGTGGGCACAACAGACAGCAGCGGAAATTTCTGGTTGTTTGGCGGGGTCGGCGAGGACTCAGTGGGAGTTTGGAGCTGGCTAAACGACCTTTGGGAGTACAGCACCAGTACCGGCCAGTGGACCTGGGTGGCAGGTTACAGCACGATTCCGTGCGGACCGTATTATGGCTGCTTTATCGAAGGCACATACGGCACACAGGGAGTGGCGGCGGCGGGCAATGCGCCGGGCGGACGGAGCGAAGCCAACCTGTGGGTAGACAGCAAAGGGCGTGTGTGGATCTTTGGGGGGTGGGGTGTGGATGCGCATGAAAGTTTGGGCTCTTCGAATGATCTGTGGCAGTTCACTCCCACCACTGGACTGTGGACATGGATGAACGGAAGCTCGCTGGTTAGCTTTTGGGGTCTCGCGGTTTATGGAACGCAGGGGGTTCCGATGTCGGCCAATGCCCCCGGACTCCGCCATTCCGCCGTGAACTGGATAGACGCCAGTGATCACTTATGGCTCTTTGGCGGGTGGGGCCTGGACAGCCCAGGGAACGAGGGATTCTTGAATGATCTGTGGGAGTACAACGCACCGACCAATCAATGGGTGTGGATTGGAGGCGCCGAGACCACCGGCATGTTTGGTCTTGAAGGCGTTTATGGCCAGTTGGGCGTGCCCGATGCGACGAACATCCCCTCGGGCCGGGGCCTGGCGTCGGCGGTGAAAGACAAGAACGGCGATGCCTGGGTGTTTGGAGGGCAGGCCGTTGGCATGCCTGTCGGCTTATATCGTTACCCCGAGGGCTACATCAACGATTTGTGGCGGTACCAACCGCCTTTGCCAGGCGTCAAATGGCCGGCACCGACCACGACTACGGTTACCGCTTCGCCGAACCCAGCGACCTGGGGCCAGAACGTCACTCTCACGGCAAAGGTGACTTCAGCCAGTGGGACTCCGCCGGACGGCGAGCAGGTTGCATTCGAATTTGGGCAGGATTCGCGAGGGTACGCCGCACTGAAGGGCGGGACAGCAACCTACACTACGCAGATGGTAAGCGAGGCTGTGGTTGCGGCATACCCGGGCGACACGAAGTTTGCCGGAAGCTCAGCCACCGTGAACGAGGTGGTGAATTTCGACACAACCACTACAACCCTTAATGCAACGCCAAGCCCGGGCACTGCCGGCCAGCCAGTGACGTTGACCGCCACTGTGACATCAAAAGACACGCTAGATCCCAACAGCCAATTCGTAACGTTCTGGGCCGGCACGGGACAGATTGGGTTGGCGTTTATCAACAGTGCAGGCGTGGCCTCAACCAGTACGACGTCCATTCCGTGCGGTTCTAATTCTCTCGCGGCGAGGTTCTACGGTTCAGGCGCTACCGGCAACAGCACATCGAACGCGGTGACAGAAGTGATCAACTGCCCGGCGACGAAGACGGAGGTGACATCGTCGTTGAATCCGGCCGTGGAAGGACAATCCGTTACTTTCACGGCAACCGTAACGTCTACGAGCAGCGGAACGCCAACCGGGAGAGTGACGTTCAATAGCGGATCGACCACGATTGGAATCGCAGGCCTGAGCGGCGGCATCGCGAAGATGAGCACGTCAACCTTGCCTGGCGGTTCCGCTTCAATCACGGCGGTCTATAGCGGCGACATAGCATTCACGGGCAGCACCTCCGCGGCGCTCAGCCAGTCGATGAGCAAGGCATCGACGACTACCACGGTCGCGTCCACCTCCAACCCCTCCGGTATTGGGCAGACGGTGGAATTTACGGCAACCGTGACCAGCCAGTATGGCGAGACTGCTTCAGGCACCGTCACTTTCTCGCAGGGCAAAACGAGTCTTGGCTCAGTGACCCTGAGCGGAGGCAAAGCTGTGTTTGCCACATCGACATTGCCGGTCGGCACGGACTCCGTTGTTGCATCATACGGAGGCAACTCAAGCTTCAGCGCCAGCACCGGTTCATTGAGCCAGGTGGTGAATAAGACCGCGACCACAACAGCGCTCACGTCTTCGCTGAATCCTTCGAGCGTCGGGAAGTCTGTGACGTTTACCGCGACGGTGAGCGGGCAGGGCGGCAGCGCACCGACGGGCTCCGTGACTTTCTACAACGGGAGCGCCAAGCTGGGCACGGCCAACCTGAGCAACGAAACGGCCACCTACACAACCACGACACTGCCCGGTGGCACTGATGCGATTACCGCAGTGTATGGGGGAGACACGAGCTTCAACAGCAGCACCTCAACGGCAGTGAACCAGGTGGTGAACAAAGATGCGAGCGCCATAGCGCTGGCAGCCTCACCCAATCCAGGCATTCTTGGGCAGACTGTGACCCTGACCGCAACCGTAACCTCCACGGCCAGCGGCAAACCGACGGGCACGGTGACCTTCAACAACGGCAACGCGAAACTGGGCACCGGCACAATCAGCACCGGAAAGGCGACATATGCAACATCCATGCTGCCGGTTGGGACAGCGGCAATCAGCGCCGTTTATGGGGGCGACTCGACCTTCAGCGGGAGCAACTCCACGACGGTGCACCAGGTGGTGAATCTCGATCCCACTACGACAACGCTTGCATCATCGAAGAGTCCGTCAGCCTACGGCCAGGCGCTGACCTTTGCGGCGACGGTGGCCTCAACCTCGAGCGGGAAACCGAGCGGCACAGTGACGTTTACGGCCGGAAACAACATTATCGGCACCGGGCAAGTAAGCAACGGAAAAGCGACGCTGGCGATTTCGAACCTGGCTGTGGGAACCGCGCTGGTGACGGCGGCCTACTCTGGCGATGCGAGCTTTGCCGCGAGCACCTCAAAGGCTGTAAGCCAGGCGGTGACCAAGGCAACGACAACGACGACAATTGCTTCGTCGCTGAATCCGTCGAACTCAGGACAGAGCGTCACCTTTACGGCGACGGTAACCGGACAATATGGCGGCACACCCACGGGCACGGTCACCTTTCTAAACGGAAAAACGGCGCTGGGTACCGGCACACTGAGCGGTAATACCGCCGCTTACTCAACCGCGGCGCTGCCGGTTGGCACCGATTCAATCACGGCGGTATACGGAGGGGATGCGAGCTACGCGACGAGCACATCAAAAGCGGTGAGCCAGGTGGTGAAACAGGCGCCCAAGTAGACAGTCGCCGCCGAGAAACCGACACTGTGATTCTGGGCGAGCGGGGCATGACGATCTGATGAAAATGGCCAGGGCAGTGTCCTGCCCGGCCAGGGGTTGACGCGTTACGGCGGCAGGTATAGGCTCGCGCTGAGCACGGAACTTGAACATCATAATTACAGGTGAAGGCCATAATGCTTCAGAGTGCGGCAAATAAAGCTTCGGCGGCTGAACTGAGAAAGCACCTCTTCTATGAAACCTCGCATTCCCCGGCGCTTACCGACCTGGTGGGCTACGAGAAAGCGAAGGACATCGTTGATTTCTGCTTTATCGCCAACCCGTATTACCCCACGCAGGGGATGCTTGAGGATTTGCAACGCAGCCTGCCCAACCTGATCAAGTCGTATCCGTCGAGCAACCCGCTGATGAGCCAGAAACATCTGGCGGCGGTGCTCAACGTCGACCCGGAGCGCCTGATTATCGGCAACGGCGCAACCGAGTTGATCGCGCTGATTGACATGACCTTGATCGATCGCATCGGCGTTCCCATTCCGACATTCGGCGAGTACATCGAGAAGATGAAGGATCTGCGGAATGCAGAACTCTACGCGCTCGATTTGGAGAACCGGTACCAACTGAGCCTTGAAGACTACTTTGAGTGGGCGCATAAACGAAAGCTCGAATGCCTGCTGGTGATCAATCCGGGCAACCCGACGGGGCAATTTATTCCCCTCGAAGAGATGGTGAAATTTTTGCACCGAGCGAGGGAGATGGAACTGGTGATTGTCGATGAGTCGTTCATCGATTTTGCGGGAGATCCGATTCCCAGTTTATTGCCGTTGGCCGACCAGTTTACGAATTTGCTGATTGTGCGCAGCATGAGCAAGCACTGCGGCGTTCCGGGGCTGCGCCTGGGGTACTGCTACAGCGCGAACCTTTACATTCTCAACCGCCTGCGCCGCTTTCTTCCCACCTGGAATTTGAATACGCTGGCGCAGTATTTTATTTCTCTATTGCCGGGCGCCGATGCCGCTTATCACGAGGGCCGCAAGCGGTTGATCGGCGATGTCAAGCATCTTTACCAGGATCTGCTCACCAATTCCCACCTGGAGGTGTATCCGACCGGCGCCAATTTTCTACTGTTCAAAGTCAAGAACGGGATGACAGCCAACGAACTCCAGACCCGGCTGCTGGTGGAGCACGATATGTACGTGCGCGACTGCTCGAACAAACTCGGCATGGACGCGTTCCACATTCGTGTCGCCTCGCAGGGGCGCGAGAAGGATTCGCGCCTGGTTGAGGCTCTGCGGACGTTGCTGCAATGAAGCGCCCGGTCGTTCTTGTCGTCTCCCGGCGGACCACCCGGAAAGAGAAGCTCATCGATTATGTCGGCGAGCTTCATCTTGAACTCCTGATTCGCCTGGGGGCGCTGCCGGTGATGGTGCCGGTGGTCGAGGGAACGCTGGCATGCCTGCCACAATACCTGGAGCCCATGGACGGCCTTCTGCTGGTCGAGGGCGATGACATTGAGCCGAAACGATTCGCGGCTCGCAAAGCCAACTTTCAATACCTTGAAAAGACGCATCCGCTCAAAGATGAAATCGAGACTCGTCTGTTGCGTCACGCGCTGCGGCGCGAGGTCCCGATCCTGGGCATCTGCCGCGGATCGCAACTGCTGAACGCGGTGTGCGGCGGAAGCCTGTTCGGCGATGTGCAAAAGGAAAAAGGCTCGCAACTCCACCATATCGATTACGAAAACTATGACACGTATCGCCATCCGGTCTCCGTTGTTCCCGGCACGCCGCTGGCACGCTGGTATCGCCGGAAAACGCTGAAAGCGAACAGCTATCATCACCAGGGGATCCGTGAGCTGGCGCCCCGCTTCCGGCCGATGGCCCATGCGGACGATGGATTGATTGAAGCCTATTACGATCCGGCGGCGGCTTTCGTGGTCGGACTGCAGTTTCATCCTGAGCGGATGCTGAAGGAATACGCCGGGAATTTGAAGGTTTGGAATGCTTTCACAGATGCGGTCAAAGGGAAGCGTCGATGACAGCTGGTTGGCGTTCGTGCTTTCCCACCCTTTTCGCAAAGAGCGCGAAAAGGATGGGGCACCCGACACCCGGCGTCGGGGCTGAAATTCCCGTTCCGGCTGTATCACAGCCGACTCGGACATAACGAAGAACAACCGCAGATGTTTCGCTTCGCTCAACATGACAGTGCATTGGGGAGTTTGCTTGGGCGCGGTCGAGTGATCGGCAAACCGGAAGTTACCCTCAATTGGCGAGGACTAGCACAGGCACTCGTCGGCCCTTTCTTCTCATTCGGGCTCTTGGTCCAAAACAGCAAGGCCAGGGCGTTGAGCCCCGGCCTTGGTTCGAGCGATTCAGCGCCGGCTTAGCCTCAACGCTGTTCATTTGGGTGGGAACGCGGACGGGGACGTCCGCGCTACAGCCGACCGGGAGGTCGGCGCTACAAAGTGGCCTGAGAGAAATGCGGGTTAGACGTGCAGGGTTTCTTCGCCCTTGTGCCAGCCGCAGGGGGTTAGTTCGCCGGTTTGGAGGGCGTCGAGGACGCGGAGGACTTCCTTGGGGTCGCGGCCGATGGAGAGGTCGGTGACGTAGACGAAGCGGATCACGTTCTCCGGGTCAACGATGAACGTGGCGCGCTGGCTGACGCCGGCTTTGAGGTCGAGGATGCCCAACTGCTCAGAGAGGTCGCGCTTGATGTCGGATAGCATGGGGAAGGGCAGGTTTTTGAGCGAGGGTTGCTCGTTGCGCCACGCCCAGTGAACGAACTCGGAGTCGATGCTGGCGCCGAGGACCTGGGTGTTGCGCATGGCGAATTCCTTGTTGAGGGCGCCGAAGGCGGCAATCTCAGTGGGGCAGACAAAGGTGAAGTCCTTGGGCCAGAAGAAGTAGACCTTCCACTTGCCGGCATAGGTCTGGTCGGTGATGGGCTGGAAAGCCTTCTTGAGGTCAAGATCGACAACGGCGGTCAGGTCGAATGCGGGGAACTTCTCTCCAACTGTAAGCATGGATGACTCCTTCTGGGTGATTGATCAGTTTGAACTTGCGGAGGTCGAGTGCGAGTCCGCGACTAGAAACGAAATAGATGAAAGATGAATGAGGCTGTTCGCATTGCACGGCGAACGGCGACATTGGGCATTTGGGCTGTAAAGAGGCTCAGTTAAGAGATGCCGGGGCGGGGGGCAGAGTTTCGGACTATGCAGGTCCGAATTCGCGGCGGTACCGCGATGCGGGAAGGTTCGAGGGTGGCTTGCTCTTGCTTTCATGCTCGTCGTGCTGTCGTTCTGCCTTGCAAATCGGGTCGATGGGGAAACGTTGTTTGGGGAATTAGTTGGGCCGGCCGCCTGAGGCGGAGCGGCGCCGGAAGCGTTCGTCTACCGGCTGGCGGTCTCTGAAGCCGGTTTCGGTGGTGTGCCAGTGCTCAATGGACGGCTCGCCCATGCGCCAGCAAAGCAGGACGATCTGATCTTCAAGCTTGCAGGGGAAATCGAGCAGGCCGGTTTCCAAGTCCTTTACCTGCACACCGATGGAGTCAATTTCCGCAATGCTCTCGCGGACCTTTTGCAGGTGAGTCTCCATGGCCGCGCGCAGCCGGGCGACTTCAGTGACGTCAACCCGCATGCCGCCGGAGAGATAGATGCGGCGGGAAATCTCGGAGAGGCCGGTTTCTACCTCTTCGGCCTCCTGCTTGCCCTCGATGGCACGCTTCAGCAGCGACTCCAATACCGGGAGAAGAGACTGCGCTTCGTCGAGAGTGAAGGTCTTCATGGGGAAATGTCCTTGGTTACAGGATACGTCAAAAACAGGGATCAGTAGTCAGTTGTCAGTGATCAGTTGGTCGAGGTCACGCTGACTGATAACTGATCACTGACTACTGGTCGCTGTCCTTTACCCCACTTCAAGCATGCGATCGAGGGCGACTTTGGCCCAGCGCTTGACGCTGGGGCGGACCTGGATGCGGTTCATTACACGGCCCTCGACAAGGTTCTCAAGCGCCCAGGCGAGATGCTGCGGGCTGATGCGGTACATGGTGGTGCAGAGGCAGCCGGTGTCGTCGAGGGTGATGATTTTCTTGTCCTGCCCGGCAAAGCGTTTGGCCATGCGGTTGACGAGGTGGATCTCAGTGCCGATGGCGAACATCTGGCCGGCGGGGGCCTGTTCGACCAATGCGATGAGTCGCTCGGTGGAGCCGAGGGCGTCGGATTTCTGGCAGACTTCAAAGCGGCACTCGGGATGAACGATGACCTGGATTCCGGGATACTTGGCGCGGACCTGATCGACGTGGCTGGGCAAGAAGCGCTGGTGGACGGCGCAGTGGCCTTTCCACAGCAGGACGCGGCTGGCGGCGAGGGATTGCTTGGTTTGACCGCCCTGAAGGCCCCACGGGTCCCACACGACCATCTTGTTGAGCGGAATGCCCATGGCAAAGCCGGTGTTGCGGCCGAGGTGCTGATCGGGGAGGAAAAGAATTCGCTTGCCGCGCGCAAATGCCCACTGAAAGGCTGCACCGGCGTTCGAAGAGGTGCAGACCAGGCCGCCGTGTTCGCCGCAAAAGGCCTTGATGGCGGCGGTCGAATTCATATAGGTGAGCGGGACGGTCTCGTCGGCAAGGCCGACGTGCTCCAGGGCTTCCCAACAGGCTTCGACCTGCGAGATTTCGGCCATGTCGGCCATGGAGCAGCCTGCGCTGAGGTCGGGCAGAATCACCTGCTGGCCGTCGTGGCCCAGCACGTCAGCGCTTTCGGCCATAAAGTGCACGCCGCAGAAGACAAGGTATTTGGCGCCGGTTTCAGCGCCGATTTTGGAGAGTTTGTAGCTGTCGCCGGTGGCATCGGCAAAGCGGATGACCTCGTCGCGCTGGTAGTGGTGGCCGAGGATGAGGGTGGTGGCGCCCAGCCTGGCGCGCGCCTCCGCGATGCGCCCGTCCATGGAGTGGTCGGGGAGCGCGAGGTAATCTTCAAGACTGCAACTGCTGCGAGCCGCCGCGGCGACTGCCGGAGGATCATCAATAACCAGGTTCACTGTATTCCGCCTTCAGTCCAGCCAACTCCTGAGGGAGCTGCCGGACGGGGATGTTGAAAGCAAACACGACTGCAGTGGATGCACTGGCATTGTTGAGCGTTGAGGCTGTTGGCCTTGCCGCCCAGGGTCGCCCCCATCCACGGGGTTGTTGCAGCCCTTTCACATAATTGGACGCGTTTCTGGCCCGGAGGACTCGAAAGTTGAATCCGGCAGAAACCTATCCAATGCAGAAATTGTAACGCAAACGTAACCATGGCCCAAGCGGATTATGGAGCATGCGGAGGGCGCCGCGGGGTATTCGATTGTGATGCCTGAGTTCGTGCGGGTATCATTAGCCTTTATGGGAATTCCGCAGACCATTCAATTTGCCAGCCTGGGCATGGCAGACTCGTTGATTCTGATGGTATTGGCGCTGGTGGTGTTTGGACCGCGCCGGTTGCCGCAGATCGGCCGCCAGATCGGCAAGCTGATGTACGAGTTTCGCAAGGCCTCAAACGACTTCAAATTCCAGATGGAAGAGGAGTTGCGCAACGCCGAAGAATCTGACCGGCGCAAAAAGGAAGAAGAGCGGCTGAAGGCTCTCTCTCTCGCGGCTCCCGCAGTGGAGACGCCGGCTGTAGATGCGCAGGTCGCGGAAGCAGGGGCGGCACCTCCGACGGCGAGTCCCTACCCATGGGAGTCGGTTTACCCTCCGACAACCGAGCCGGTAGTGGGAACGCCAGTGGCGGAAGAGCAGCCGGAAGAAGTTGCGACCCCACAGGCTGAAGAGATGACTCTGCAAGTTCAGCCGCCTTCAACAGGCGAGACAGTTGCCGCAGCGCCGCCCAAGCGCATTCGGAAGAAGCGAACGGTGAAGCCAGCGGCCGCGACCGAGTCAGACTCCGCTGTGGCCGCAGTAACGGGCCCGGCAATTCCGGCTTCTGAAGCCAGCGAAGCGGATGTGGCTGCCTCGGAACAGCGCGGTTTAGAACAGTCCGGCACGGAACAGCCCGGCACGATTCCGGAGCAAGCCCACAATGGTTGATACTTCAGACGCAATTGAAAAGGCGCGGGAAGCGGTAACCAAGCGCGCGGACCTGCCGGGCATGAGCCTGATGGAGCACCTGGACGAACTGCGCAAGCGCCTCGTCCGCTCATTCATTTTTCTTGCCCTGGGTTTTTTTGCGTGCTGGTTTTTGCGTGACCGGCTGGTCAACATTATCCAGGCTCCGCTTGAGCATATCGGCAAGACGCTGGTCTTCACGCATCCGATGGATCCGCTGAACCTGCAGTTGCAGGTTTCACTGGTGGCGGGAGCCATTCTGGCTTCGCCCTTCATCCTCTTCCAGGTGTGGCTGTTTATTGCGCCGGGGCTCTACCAAAAGGAAAAGCGCTTTGTCATTCCGTTTATGGCGGCAACGGTGGGACTGTTTCTGACCGGCGCGTTCTTCGGCTACTTTTTTGTGCTGCCCGGCGCGCTCAAGATCCTGATTGTGGACTTCGGCAAGAACTTCACGTCGATGGTCACGATTGAGGAGTACAGCAGCTTCTTTCTCTCCATCATCCTGGGCCTGGGCATCAGCTTTGAGATGCCGATTCTCATTTTCTTCCTGGCCATGTTCGGCATTGTGAGCCCGCGCTTTTTGTGGAAGAACATCCGCTACGCTGTGTTGGCGGTGTTTGTGGTGGCGGCCGCGATTTGTCCCAGTCCCGACCCCTGGACCATGTGCATATACGCCATTCCCATGCTGGCGCTTTACATGGTGGGGATCGGCGTAGCCTGGTGGGTTCATCCGCAGCGGCGCAGGGAGAAGGAAGAAGCGAAGAAGGCGAAGGAAAGCTCGGAGTAGGTGAAGGGCCATCGCGCGGGTTTTGCGGGCCGCGGAAAATGGCGCGATGTCCGCTTCAATCCGAAGATGAGTGAAGCAGGGGCCAGAGCGCGTGCGTGAGAGCCTAAGTTTTCATAGCCACGGAACGAAACAGCGGGCGTTCAGTGGAAGACGGTTGTATTGAAAAGCAGCAAGTTAGCGCCGCTTCGCGGCATGGCAAGTTAGCGGGTTGGCGCTGGAATCCAGTTCTCACACAGACATTCAAGCCTAACGTTGATTCCAAGCAACCGAGGGAATGCGATGCCTGGTTCAGCGAGCCGGATGGAGTGGGCGCGATGAGTTCTTTCTCGTTTTGGAAAAAGGCGATGGTGATGCTGCTTGTGGCGGCGCCACTCGCCGCAAGCGCCCAGCAGCATTTCAACGGCGCAAAAGCCGTGGAGTACGCCCGCCAGTTTGTGGCTATCGGCCCGCGGTGGCCCACCAGCCAGGGACACGCGAAGGCTGAGGCTTTTCTTCGCGAGCAATTCAAACACGACCAGGTTGAAGAGGACACGTTCACCGCCAACACGCCCATCGGCCCGGTGGCCATGCGCAACTTCATCGTGCGCTTTCCTGGCAAAAAAAACGGCGTGATTGTGCTGGCCACGCACTACGAGACCAACTACTGGCTCAGGAACATCAACTTTGTGGGCGCCAACGACGGCGCGGCCACAACAGGGCTGCTGCTGGCCATTGGCGACCAGCTGCGCACAGCGACGGCCAACGGCAAAAAGCTTGACGGCTACGCGGTATGGCTGCTCTTCGACGACGGCGAAGAGTCCATCACTCCCTCCTGGACCGACTCCGACTCCCTTTACGGCACTCGCCACCTGGCCGCCAAATGGGCGCGCGACGGCACCCTGGCGGGCATCAAGGCCTTCATCCTGGCCGACATGATCGGCGACAAGGACCTCGACATCCAGCGCGAAAGGCGCTCTACCGACTGGCTGGTCGCGCTGGTGCGGCAGGCCGCGCACAAGTTCGGCTACGACGGCCATTTCTTCCAGATGGAGGAGGCCGTCGAAGACGACCACCTTCCCTTTGTCAATCGCGGCGTTCCATCCATTGACGTGATTGACTTGAACTATGGCCCGAACAATAGCTACCACCACAGCGCGCAGGACACGCTGGACAAGATCAGCGCGCGCAGCCTGACGATTGATGGAGATGTGTTTCTGGAGACGATCCGGCTGATCGATCTGCGGTAGGGCAGCGAGCAGGGAATTGCCGATTAGCCTCGCCGACGCAACTCCAACTCCACCACGCGCAGCATTTCGGCTTCGGGGGCGGGCTTGCCGGTCCAGATTTCGAACTGGCGGGCGCCTTGCTGCACAAACATCTCAATGCCGCTGATGACCGGGATGCCGCGTTCTTTGGCGAGTTTGAGCAAGGGCGTCTCGATCGGGTTGTAGACCATGTCGAAAACCAGGGCGGCGTTGAGTTGATTCTCGGCGATGGGCAAGGCCTGCTTGTTGCCGGCCATGCCGCAGGGCGTGGTGTTGATGAGCACGTCAAAGCGGGTATTGGCGAGCTGCTCCTGCTTGAGCGCTTTGGATTTTGATTGCCGTGCCAGGGCCACGGCGGTTTCGTGGGTGCGGTTGACGATGAAGACCTCAGCGCCCTGCTCGACGAGGCCGTAGACGGCGGCTCGTGCCGCGCCTCCCGCGCCCAGAACTGCGATTTTTGCGCCACGCAGCCGCAGCCGCTTTTCAAGCGGGCGGACGACTCCATCCACGTCTGTATTGAAGCCGATGATTTTGCCGTCTGCGCCCACCCGCAGCGTATTGCAGGCGCCGATGCGCTGGGTGAGCGGGACAGAGTTGCCGAGGAGCGGGTTGGCCAGGTGGGGCATGACCTCGGTCTTCAGCGGCATGGTGACGGCCACGCCGGCCAGTGGCAGCTCGCGCACCACGGTGAGCAGGTCGTCGAGGGTGCGAACCTGCAGCGGCATCATGACGGCGTTGACGTTTTCGCGGCGGAAGGCGGTGTTGTGCATCAGGGGCGAGAGGGAGTGGTTGATGGGGTTTCCGGCTACGCCAAAGAGGCGGGTCGCGGTGTCGAGCTGTTCGATTCGATAGAGGTCGAGCAGGGTGCGCGCAGCTACCTGGCCGGGCGCCGTTGCCGAGCCATCAGACATGGCAGCGAAGGTAAACGAAGCACCCGCGCGCGGCCCAAGCACTCGGCTGATGAGGCCTTCTTCGCCCATGGCGATGCCGACCACATGCGACGAGAGGGAATGGTCTTCAATGAGCCGCAGCACGGCGAGGTTGTCGGCCAGGGAGCGGGCGGTGGAGACCACCTTCACGAAATCCGGCGCAAAGGCTTCGATCCGTGCGACTGCCTGCTCAAGACCCTTGGTGCGCGAAAAATCATGGAAACTGACCAGCAGCGCCGTGCCCGCCTCGGCAAGGCTGGCACGCCATTTGGCAAGCTGCGCAGGCTTGGCTTCTTCAGCCGACTCCACTTCGAGGTCCACAATGTCGCAGCCGGCTTCGGCTGCTTTAAGCAGCAACTCGAGCTCGGAAGTCAAAGGCCCAACGAAGTTGCCGCCGTGCTCTTTGCGGCGGCAAGTGGCGATGGCCGTTATATCGCGATGCGCGGACTTGAAATCGGCCAGCAAGGGAAGCGCAGCGGCAGGTTTGGGGAGCCAGTCGAGCCGGAATTCAAGAAATTTTGAGTCGCGCAGGGCGGCCTCGGCGCGCTCGACCATCTCCGCGGGCAATGCTGCCTGGATTGCCACGCAGATTTTGCCCGGCCGCAGCCGGGGCAACGGCGGCGCGGTGGCCAATTCGGGCGCGGATTGAGCAGTTCGTGCCATGGTTCTCAATTGACGCATCTTAAAGGGGTTGGTGACCGGATGCAACAGGATAAGTTTTGTGGCGCATTTGGGAGACTGCAAAGCAGGACCCTTGCCTGCTGTGGCAACCTAGAGGTTCGGAGGAGTTTTCGAAGTTATGTCGCCAGAAACCGCTACCGCCCTTAAAACCCGTGACTTGCATGCCTGGGATGCTGGCGGCGCCTCATCCGCCGAGGCACTTTCAACCTGGGTAGGCGCCCGGCTGGCCGCCCATGAGGCCGGGCTGGCGGCCCTGTTGGCCGTCGAGGGACCACGCACGCTTGAAAATTCCCTGAAGCTCTATGACCTGGCGCTGGAGGAACTGAACCTGGCCGGCTCGCAGGCTGGGGTGTTGAACTCGGTTGCCGCCGACAAAGCTGTGCGCGACCAGGCGCAGGAGGAGGCGCAGCGCGTGGCGCAGGCCGGCAGCGCCTTGAGCCTGAACAGGGAAGTCTACGAGGCGCTGGCGGCAGTGAATCTGGATGGGGCCAGCCCGGCGACGAAGCATTACGTGGGGCGCACGCTGCTGAGCTATCGGCTGGCCGGCGTAGACAAGGACCAGGCGACTCGCGACCACTTGCAGGCGCTGCACGAGAAGGCCACCCACCTCTCTCTGGAATTCGCCCGCAACATCCAGGAGGGCGGCAAGACGATTGAAGCGACGGGCGCCGAAATGGAGGGCCTGCCCGCCGACTACCTGGCGCGGCACCTGCCGGACGCCGAGGGGCGCATCACGCTGACGACCGACCAGCCGGACATGCAGCCGGTGATGACTTTCGCTTCAAATGCGGCGCTGCGCGAACGGATGTTCCTGGCTTACAACACCCGCGCTTACCCGGCCAATCAGCAAATCCTGCTGGACCTGCTGGCCGCGCGGCAGGAGATCGCAACGGTGCTGGGTTTCCGCAGCTGGGCAGACCTGGCAACCGCGGACCAGATGATGGGTTCGGCGGCGAACGTGAGGACGTTTCTGGCCAAGCTGAACGATGCCAGCCTGGAGGGCGCCCGGCGTGAACTTGACCTGGTGCTGGGCTTTGCCGGGAAGCAGCAGGCGGGTCTGACGGCCATTGACATAACCAGCCGCGCCTACTGGTATGAGCAGTACCGGCGCTCTGCGTTCGATTTCGATTCGCAGTCGGTGCGGCCTTACTTTCCCTATGAGCAGGTGGAGGCCGGGGTGCTGGCGACGGCGGCGCGGCTTTTCAAGATCGAATTCCAACGCTCGGACGCTCAAGCCTGGCACAAGGATGTTTCAGTCTTCGACGTATTGGAAGGCGGCAAGCGAGTGGGGCGGTTCTACCTGGACATGCACCCGCGCGAGGGCAAGGACAAGTGGTTTTCCGCCGCGCCCATCGTGACGGGCGTGAGCGGGGGCGCACTGCCTGAGGCGGCGCTGATCTGCAATTTTCCGGGCGGAGAGGATGGAGAGCCTGGTCTGCTGCAATACAACGATGTCGTGACCTATTTCCACGAGTTTGGCCACTTGATGCACGCGATCCTGGGAGGACACACCGAGTGGGCGGGGCTCAGCGGTTTTGCCACGGAAGGCGACTTTATTGAAGTGCCTTCGCAAATGCTGGAAGAATTCTTTCGCGACGAAAAGCTGCTGCAGGCGTTCGCGAAGCACTACCAGACCGGGGAGACGCTGCCGTCGGAGACGATCAGGAAGATGAAACTGGCGGGATCGTTTGGAAGAGCGGACTGGGTGCGTTCGCAGCTTTACTACACGACTCTCTCGCTGGACCTGCACGATCAGGATCCCAACGGGCTGGATCTGGACGAAACGACCAAGCGGCTCTTCCAGTCGCTGCAACCGTGGACGTGGCTTGAAGGCAACCGCATGTATGCGAGCTTTGGGCACCTGACCGGCTACTCGTCCAACTACTACACGTATGCGTTTGACAAGGTGATTGCGCTGGACTTTTTTGCGCAGTTTGACCCGGCCGACCTGTTGGGCTGCGATGCCGGGGCGCGCTATCGCAAGGCCGTAATCGAGCAGGGCGGCTCAAAGCCGGGGCGGCAAATGGTGCGCGACTTTCTGGGACGCGACGAAGAGTTCTCGGCCTTCTCAAACTGGCTGAACGAGGAGTTTGAAGGCGATTTGCAGGGAGCGCAAAAATGACAGCGGCCGACTTTCGCCGGATTGCGCTGAGTCTGGAGGGCGCGGAAGAAGGCGCGCACATGGGAGCGGCCGACTTTCGCGCGGGCGGGCGGATTTTTGCAACGTTGGCCGCCGAAAAAATGGGTTACGGCAATCTTATGCTGACGCCGGAAATCCAGGCGACGTTTGTCGCCGAACAGCCCGGGGTTTTTCTGCCGGTTGCAGGCGGATGGGGCAAGGGCGGGGCGACGCACGTCGTGCTGGCGGCTGCCAATGAGGATCTGCTGCTGGGCGCGCTGCATACGGCGTGGAAGCTGCGCGTTGAAATGAACCAGAAGACTGGCAGGAAGGCGGGCGCAGCAAGCAGACTTCAGACGAAGCCGAAGCCGAAACCCGCGGGGAATCGGTCTCCCAGGGCTCAAAATCGAGACCTGGGCCACCCATCATTTTGATTGATAGGGCATGGGGCATTTCATGTTCAAGCTGCTCAAGAAGTGAGCTGCGCCTGGTTGAGGAGCAACCGAAATTCGGGGCTTGAATCAATGAGCACGGCCTATCGGCTATGATGGTCCGGCGATGGCAAACACACGCGACTTCAACGGCAAATGGGCGCTGGTAACTGGAGCCAGTTCAGGCATAGGCGCGGAGTTGGCGCGAGAACTGGCGCGGCACGGAGCCAAACTGATTCTTACGGCGCGGCGGCGCGACCGGCTTGAGGCGCTGGCCGGCGAACTTGCCGTAGCAGGCAGCGAGGCACGCATCGTGGTTGCGGACCTGAACGATGCGGCTGCGCCGCAGCAAATCTACGATGCCACCGAGGGTGCGGGCATCGCGATTGAGATTCTCATCAACAACGCGGGGCTGGGCCAGTTCGGCGCGTTCGAGACAAATCCGATTGAACAGGAACTGAGCCAGGTGCGCGTGAACTGCGAAGCCATGGTGAGGCTCTCGCGGCTCTTTGTGCCGCGCATGGTGGAACGTCGGCGCGGATGGGTGCTGATTCTGGCTTCAACGGCGAGCTTTCAGCCGCTGCCTTACTTTGCGACTTACGCGGCCACCAAGGCATTCGACCGCTTTTTTGCGCTCGGGCTGGCTGCCGAGGTTGCCCGCGATGGCGTGAAGGTCACGGCGCTTTGCCCGGGGCCAACCGAGAGCGAGTTCTTCGATGTTTCCCGCGCAGGCGTGTTCAAAGGGCGCGGCACGCAGCCTGCGCAGGAAGTTGCGCGACTTGCGATTGCCGCCCTGGCGCGTGGGCAGAGACTTATCATCCCCAACTTTGCCGGCAGGCTGCTGGCGTTCATGGTTCGCTTTTTCCCAACCGGGTTGATTACTTATTTTGTGGAGAAGGGTGCGCGGCCAAAGCAGGCTTGAGGTTGAGCGAAAGCCCGAAAACCATACCTCAGGGGCTGAAGCCCTAGTTGATTTGATTCATGTTTTACCGGGGATAAATCCCCGGCCTACCGCCCGCGCGAGTTTTTCTGCAAGCGGTCAATTCGTGCGGTGGCACAGAACTGATTTTCGAGACACGCTTTACTTCAAGCGCACGCACGTGGACCAAGGAGATGAACATGAAGGTTAAATTATCGGCGGCAGTTGTTTTGCTTGCCTTTGCAGTTCCGGCACTGGGTCAGCTTGTGGGCGGAGCGGATCGCAAGCAAACCCGCGGCTCGGGCCCCGGCGGCGTGGAGGAGGCAATTTTTACTTCGCACCGGCTGGGCACCGACCACGCTGAAGCCATTACCTCGCTGGACATGAATGGCGACGGCTATCTCGACCTGCTGAGCGGCGCCTACTGGTATGAGAATCCCGGCCCCAAGGGCGGCGAGTGGAAGCAACACCAGTATCGCGAGGCAGGCATTCTTGGGGAATACGTCTCAGACTGCGGCGAGTGGACAGTGGACGTGAACCACGACGGCGCGCCGGACGTGGTGACCGCCAGTTGGATGGTTAACGGCGTGGTGTGGTTCGAGAATCCCAAAAAGCTGGGCGCGGAGTGGAAGCGGCACTTTATCACCGACAGCTACGACACCGAGGGCGGGGCGTTTGGCGACATCAATGGGGACGGAAAGGCGGACCTGGTGGTTTCGCACTACGACCACTCGGCCATTTTGTGGATTGATTTCTCGGGCGCGGAGCCAAAGGCGCACCATGTAGGCGGCGCGGATCAGGACGGGCACGGCGTGGGCCTGGCGGACATCGATGGAGACGGCAAGACCGACATCATTGTGACCACAGGCTGGTTCAAGCAGATTGACGCCGACAAGGACCAGTGGGAGTGGCATCCGGACTTCCACCTGGGCGACACCGGGTTTCCGATTATCGGCTACGACGTGCTGAACAACGGCAAGACCGACATCATCTTTGGCCAGGGGCACAGCTACGGGCTTTACTGGCTTGAGCAGCAGGGCGAGGGTGCGAACCGCAAGTGGATCGAGCACACCATCGACGAGTCGTTCTCGCAGTCGCACGCCATGAAGATGGTTGACCTGGACGGCGACGGACAGCCGGAACTGCTGGTGGGCAAGCGTTATCGCGGCCACAACGGCCACGATGCCGGCTCTTACGATCCGCTGGTGATTTACTACTACAAGATCAACCGCAAGACCGGCGAGTTTACGCGCTACCCGGTTTCAGTGAACGGCACGGCGGGCGCGGGGACTCAGTTTGTGACCGAGGACCTGGACAAGGACGGCGACATGGACATCGCCGTGGCCGGCAAGACGGGCGTGCACTTTATTGAGAATCTCAAGGTCAATAAGGTCTCTCCGGAACAGCGCGAAAAGGAGATTCTTATTGAAAAGAACTGGCCCTTCCCCGGCGAGGGACCGGTGGTGGTGCAGGAAGACTTGCCGAAAAAGAAGTAGAGCGAGGGTGCTCCAGATAGAAGGGGCGGTTGGGGTTTGTGGTATCCCGCCCATTCCGCAAAAGACGCGGAATGGATGGGGCACCCGGCTTTTGTGGAATTGGCCCCCGGTCATCTCGGAGCGTATTTCGCCTTCGCGAGCGAGGGTGCTCCTGATAGAAGGGGCGGTTGGGGTTTGTGGTATCCCGCCCATTCCGCAAAAGACGCGGAATGGCTG
>CAIWFH010000061.1 GCA_903911925.1 uncultured Acidobacteriaceae bacterium | reverse complement strand
GGCGGGCCGCTATCACTTCACTCCAGGAATCGAAATGCAGCACGACACCTCACCGCACGAGGTCCAACTGGGCGGCAAACGGCGCAAGGCGCAGACCGCGTCGGCGGTTCTGTGTTACTCGCACATGCTGTTCTTCCAGTTGTATCCAACCTTCCAGCGCTTCGACTGCAAGGTCTTCCTGGTCGAGGCTCTGCGCTACTTCAACGGAGTCGCAGAGCGTGTGGAAATCGACAACACACACGTTGTGGTGCTGCGCGGCACCGGACGAGCGATGGTTCCGGTGCCGGAGATGGCGGCTTTTGCAGAGCGTTTCGGCTTCTGCTTCGAGGCGCATGAACTGGGCGACGCGAACCGTTCGGCCCGCGTAGAAAGGCCGTTCTGGTTCATCGAGCGCAACTTCCTGGCGGGGCGCAGCTTCGCCGACTGGCATGATCTGAACCAGCAGGCACGCGAGTGGTGCGACCGCGTCAACGCCACTTACAAGAAGCATCTCCGCGCTGTGCCGCGGGAGTTGTTCGCGATGGAGCAGCAGCATCTGCGTCCGTTGCCGGTATGGGTTCCCGAAGTCTATCGACTCCATGAACGAATGGTAGATGTGGAAGGCTACGTCATGGTGAACACCAACCGCTACTCGGTTCCGGTCGACTGGATCGGTCGCCGCGTCGAAGTGCGCGAGACCGCCAGCAAGATCGAGATCCAACTCGATGCCCGTCACCTGGTAACTCATCAGCGCGTGGCGGAGGCGGAGCGCCGCTATGTCATGCTCGCCGAGCACCGGCCGCCGCGGGGCGTCAAGCGTCCCGACCCTCATCCGGAAGAAGCGCTCATCCTCAAGTCGGTGCCGGAACTCGCCGACTATGTCGCGGCGCTGAAGCAACACAGCCGCAAGATGATCATCCTTGCCCTGCGCCAACTGCTGCGCATGGTGCGCGAGTATCCCAGGACTCCGCTGCTGGCCGCAGTTGCTGAAGCTGCACGATACGGACTCTACGACCTGGACCGGGTCGAACGCATGATCCTGCGGCGGGTGGCGCGCGACTACTTCCTGTTGAACAACGATCCGGAGAGCGAGAAATGAAACCGAGTGACGAACTAGAACAACTGCTGAAGAACCTTCACCTGAATCGCATCCTGGATATTTACGGCGAGCAGTTGAGCACCGCGGAGAAGGAGGATGTCTCCTACTCCGAGTTCCTCACGCGGTTGATGCGGGCGCAGTGGCATCATCGTCAAGAGACCGCACTGGCTTGGAGGATCAAGCGCGCCAATCTGCCCGAGAACTGGTCGCTGACCAGCTTCCCCTTCGCGCGACAGCCTGGCGTCAGCCGCAAGCAGATCCACACCCTGGCCGAGTTGGACTTCATCGTCAAGGCGGAAAATCTGGTGCTGGTCGGTCCGCCCGGCGTGGGCAAGACAGGGATCGCGTCGGGCCTGTTGCTGAAAGCCCTGGAGAATGGATACCGATGCCAGTTCATCCGCGCCCAGGACTTGTTCGATCAGATGTATGCCTCGCTGGCCGACCGTTCCTCGCGCCAACTGCTGAACCGCCTGAGCCGGCTTGACGTACTTTTAATCGACGAACTTGGCTATCTGACGCTGAAGCCCGAACAGTCCAACATCTTCTTCAAGCTGATGGAAGAGCGCTACCACCGCCACTCCACGATCATCACAACCAATCTCGACTATGACGCATGGGGCAACTTCCTGGGCAACCCGACCATGGTCAATGCACTGTTGAGCCGGGTTCGCCATTACTGCCACACAATACAAATCGATGGACCATCGTTGCGCGATCCGCAAGGCTGAGGAGACGGCGATGGATCAACAACCATCCGGGCGCGAAGAATACGTACGCAAGGTTCTCGAGGCCTACCGCAACACACCGGGAACCTGCGGCAATCTGCGCCGACCAGATCGCATGCTGGCCGTCCAGCTCTATCAACGCGGTGTTCCCTTGCTCGCAGTCGAGAACGCGCTCGTGCTGGCTGCGGTACGCCGCTTGATCCGGCCTGCCGATGCTCCGCCGCTGACTACCGTGCGCTCCCTGGCATACTTCATGCCAGTCATCGAAGAAGTAATCGAAATAGAAGTCGGAGAAGCGTACTTCCAATACGCACGGCAAAAACTTCAGAGGCTCCGCTCATCCTGACGCCGCATGCGGAGCGCACCCCGCAGCCACGCCTTCGGCGTGGGATGACACTGAAAAGCAAAACCCAGCCGCACCTGCGGTGCGGGATGATGCTCTATAAATCCCTACCTCTTCCGATGCTGTTCCTGCCCTGGGTCACTTCTGGCGAGCACAAGTGGATCACTCTTCCTTAGCGCCGAAGTCGGAAACACCGAGGATGTGCTCAGCCGTTGGCACGAAGCCGGCCTTGAATGTCCTGAGCCGATCAAAATGAAGGCCCTTTTGGACACAGGCGCGGCGGTCTCGATAATAAGCAAGACTTACGCCAGAAACTGCAAGCTCTTTCAGACAGGAGAGGGCAGGATTCGGGCCCTTGGGGCTCCGCATGCAT
>CAIWFH010000060.1 GCA_903911925.1 uncultured Acidobacteriaceae bacterium | reverse complement strand
CAGGTCCTCGTCCGTGGGGTCTGGCAGTGTGGTCTTCGATTTCCGCATGAGCCGCGGACGCGAAGGCCCGGCGCGCTTCCTGGGCAACTTCGAAGGAATACTCCAGACGGACGATTACATCGCCTACGAACGCGGCGTTGGCGGACCGAAGATGGTTCACGCCGCCTGTTGGAGTCATGCGCGAAGGCACTTTGTGGATGCGGTGAAGCTCAATCGGCAGGATGCCGCCTCGGCGCGCGCAGTCGAACTGATGGACAAGCTATTTGCGATCGATGCCCAGGCGCGCGAGGAGAGAATGGATCACGCCGCCCGCCACGCTCTGCGCCAGCAGATGGCCCCACCGCTGCTCGACGAGATCCGAGAACACATCCTGGCGACAAGCAAGACAGTGCTGCCTCGCAGCAAGGCGGGCCAGGCATGCAACTGCACTCTGTCGCTTTGGAAAAAGCTGACGCGCTTCCTCGACTACCCGCAACTGGAGCTATCGAACAATCTAGCTGAAAATTCCATGCGCCCCGTGGCCACCGGAAGAAGGAACTGGACCCACATCGGAAGCCCCCTGGCCGGTCCGCGTGTGGCCGCCATCCTATCGGTCATCGAAAGCTGCCGCCGACTAGGAATTCCGGTGCGCGACTACCTGTTCGCCATCCTGCCCGGCTTGGCCAATCGCCCCATCCAAACCGCAGCCAGCCTCACTCCCGCCGCCTACGCCGCCCGCATCGGCAAGTAACCTACTCGCTGCTTCCACCAGACGTCAACCCTGTATTTGGTCTGACGCATACAGACAGGCTGATGCCGGATCAGTATCCCAACGTCGGAACTGCGACAGACTTCCTAGGAGCCCGTCTGAGTAAAGGGCGCGTTGGGATTCCAGTGGGCGAGTCCGTGGTTGCGCTTCGGCGTTTCGCAGGAACGGGCAGTCCGATGGGCAATTTGCCGGTCCGATTCGTCAGATTGCCGGGTTCCGACGGGCGAGTTTCAGATGAGCCGAGCCCTTTTCAGGCCGTGCATACCCTGTAAAGTTTCAGCAGGTTGTGGGTCGTGCATACCAGCGCCCACTCGCCGCGCGCCTTTTCCGCGCCGCGTAGCAGGAACTGCCGGAAGCCTTGCGCTTGTTTGATCTGTCCGAAGACCGGCTCGACGATTGCTTTTCGTCGAGCATAGATCGCTCGTCCTGCCTTGGTCGCAAGTTTGCGTTTCATTCTGTCGATCAGCGTGGCCGATTTTGGAATGCGCCCGCGAGGGCTGGTTTGCTGCGGTTGATTGTGTTTCTGCTTGCCGGTGGCCACATATAAGTCGATGTTCTTATTGGCCGCCTGGCGTAGGTTTTCCTCCGAACAATAGCCGCTGTCGGCCAACACCTCTTCAACTTTCTGTCCCGACTGCTCGCGCACCCGCTCGATCATCGGAATTAGTTGCTGCTTGTCGTTGGCCTGTTGCGTGACGGCTTGCGCGACGATCAACTGCAGTACGGGTTCGACAGCGGCCTGCGCATTGTAAGCCTGCACGAACCCGTCAGGCCCCTTCATGATGCGCGACTCCGGATCGGTGAAGTTATATTGCGCCTTGGCTTCGGGCCGCGGAGCTTCGGCCTTGGCGCTGCCCGCAGGCGTGTCCTTCTTCTTCGGCCTCTTCGTTTTCT
>CAIWFH010000059.1 GCA_903911925.1 uncultured Acidobacteriaceae bacterium | reverse complement strand
CGGGAATTTGTATTATGAATTGTTTTTAAGATCTCATACCAAGATGAATAAAATAAACCTTGCAAACGGTTTCGGGCTGTCCCGTATCGTTCACGGACAAATGAGGATGGGCGCCTGGAATATGAGCACATCAGAACTGTTGAAACTCATGGAGGGGCTCACAGATATGGGGATTACCAGCTTTGATCATGCCGATATATACGGGAATTACAGCTGTGAAGCGATACTGGGCGAAGTGCTTAAACTTAAAAAAAGCCTTCGCGACGAAATTGAGATTGTCCGCTCCTTTGAGCAGGATGGCAAAGGCTTCTCAAGAGAAGCCACCGAACAACGTGCTCGATTGAAGACCATTGGAATCTTCGAAGATTCTGGCCGGGGACACACATGCCCCCTTTGTTCGCAGGTCTTAGACAATGGCTCAGAACTGCCTGAGGTGGTCGAGGTCAAGGCAACATTTGAGTCTATGTCTTCTCGACTAGATTCCGTCGTTCGTGCAACCCCTCAAGTCGAAAGAGCGGTGGCAGAGCTAGAAGACAAACTTCGCGCGATTCAGGAAAAGCTATCGAGGAACCGCTTAGAAATGGAGGCTGTCCGGGATGCAGACGAACGAGTCGCACTAACCCAGGACGACGCCACCAAAAGGGTTCACATTCTCGGTAGAATTAGCTTGTACCTGGAGAGCCTGCCTGATCTGCCAGATACGCAAACTCTGGAGAGCGAAGCGGAGAGCCTTCGCGCCCAAGCCAGCCTTCTAGAAGCCGATCTCAGTGACGAACTTGTGCGGGAACGATTGGACTCAGTCACGTCCATTCTGAGTCAGCGCATGACGAAGTGGGCGCGCGAGTTGGAGCTTGAGCATTCGGCATCGCCGCTTCGCTTCGACCTCAAGAATCTGACAATCGTTGCTGACACAGCTGACGGCCCAATCCCAATGGCCCGCATGGGTGGCGGAGAGAATTGGGTGGGCTATCACTTGATCGCTCATCTTGCATTACATCAGTGGTTTGTTGAGCGAGCGCTGCCTGTTCCACATTTTCTGTTCCTTGACCAGCCATCGCAAGTTTACTTTCCTTCTGAGAAGGATGTAGATGGGTCGTTATCTGTTGTCTCCGAAGATGATCGTTTGGCAGTCTCCAGAATGTTTCACCTAGTGTTTAATGCTGTAGCAGCCGTAGCACCTGGGATGCAAGTGATTGTTACCGAACACGCTGATATAAACGAGGAATGGTATCGCACCGCTGTGATTGAGCGGTGGCGTGGGGGGCTAAAACTCGTTCCTGAAGATTGGCCACGCAGTTAATTGCATAGGATCAATAATGGAAGGACGGACTGATCAAAACACGATATGGTCAGTGATCATACTAAATTGAAGATAACGCGATGAGTCAGAACACTTCAATGGAAGTCCTTGGAAGGAATTGAGGCGCACAATGTTTACCAACCAGGTGGCCGAGAAACTTCGATATTATGTTTACCGCCTGATAGATCCGCGTAATGGCGAGACATTCTACATCGGAAAGGGAGTCGGCAATCGTGTATTTGCTCACGTCAAAGGCGAGTTAGGCAGTGACGTTGATGCCCTGACTGAAAAACTCCAAAGAATACGCGACATTCGGGTGGACGGATTCGAAGTTGGCCATGTGATCCATCGGCATGGAATGGATGAACCAACGGCTTTCGAGGTCGAAGCGGCGCTTATAGATGCGTATCCTGAAGCAACCAATACAATGAGCGGCCGAGCATCGGACGAGCGCGGTTTGATGCACGCGAACCAAATAGTGGAGCGGTACGAAGCCAAGGAAGCAGTTTTCAGGCACAAGGCCGTTCTTATCAATATCAATAGATCTGCGACAGAGAAGGATAGCATCTATGAGGCGGTTCGTTACGCATGGAAAATTGATCCGAAAAAGGCGGCGAAGGCTGATATTGTGCTAGCGGTATTGCAGGGCCTGATTGTGGGCGTATTCATTGCAGACAGGTGGCTCGTCGCAACACCAGCGAATTTTCCCGGCACCTCTGTTGAGCGTGAGGGGAGATGGGGATTCGAGGGACAAGATGCTCCTGCGCATATTACAAAGGAGTATTTGCGGCGGCGCCTTCCAGATTCCATGAGAAAACGCGGAGCTGCAAATCCAGTGAAATATGCATTTTAGAAATATTGGTGTCCGGTAACCGAATTCTCTCAGCTTGTACTTTGTCGCCCAATTGAGAGCTTTGAGGCCTGCGGTGAGAAGCAACCGGTCCCTCAAGCGATAGTCCGCGCCGCTGAGGATACTGAAGAATGCCGACAGGTAAAAGAATCATCTTAAGCTGTGCTACCCAGAGTACTATAGACATTTAACCCCTGAGAGGTTCTATATAGACCAACACACGTCTCGACCGAGTTCGGCGTCAGTGAATGCGCCATGCCGAACGCAAGCTCAAAGAGGCGCAACAGCGATTGGCGCGGACTGAGCGCAGCATTGCTTATAGGTCCCGCGTCCTCGCTGACGGCAAGCACGAGCGAATTCGGGCAGTTCAGCTTTCGCTCTGGCGGGAAGAAGAGACCAAAACCGTTGACTGACGCGAGTTTGAAACTACTCCATCAAGTCCTCCGTTTCATCTCCATCACCGGCAAGCGGCAAATCCACTGTCAAATCGAAACGATAATCTTCGCTCTCGTCGTCTTCGTCATCGAGTTCGCCGCCCTCCAGTGTCGCCGCAAACGCCTCACGTTCGCGTTTGTCCCTGCGCACAGTCAGCAGTTGCGTACCAATGGTGTGCTTCGGTACGAAGCAGTAGTTGTAGAACGCCTCGAACAGCGCTACGTTCGGAACCCTCTTTTGCTCCAACAGATTGCGCAGATGATGCGTGTAAAGGGCGCGGAATGCCTCTGGTGTGATGATGTGCGTCAGTCGCTTGCCGGCGAGTTTCGCGGTTGCCTCCAGCCACCCATCCTCGATCCAGGCGTGAATTTCGGACTTTCTCACGTGAAGGGTCCGCGCCAGCGCCTCGACCGAAAAGCAGTCGCAACGAATTTCCTTGACCTTCAAATCATGCCTGCGCAATTTGCAGCGAATGGCATTCGCGCTGCGGCCAAGGATGCTTGCGGTCTCCTCGACCGAATGCGAGGCCAGTTGCTCGCGTAGGGACTCGATTTCTTCTTCGGTCCAGCGCCGGTGCTCGTCTCGGCTGTTCAAACCAGTCTGGAGCACAAATCGCCAACACGCCTCCCTGGACCGGCCGGTTTGCCTTTGCAAACGGCGAACCAGTTGGTCGAGTTTATGGCCTGAAAGCACGCGGGCCTGGTTTGCCAAAGCTATGGCATCTGGGCCCCAAACATCAGACGACCTCGGTCTGTGTTCAGTAGTCATGGGGACACCTCGGCAGTGGGGAGATGCAGAGAAACCCCTATCCCTATTGATCTTTCCTGAAGCGAACAGCGAGATGCGGAGTCGTGATCCGCCTTTTCTTATTCTCCTTGAGTCAGACTTATTGCAGGCAACTTTTACACAGTTACGCCGCGCCACCGCAGTCGCAGTTAGCTTGGCAAGTCTCAATCTCCAACGGACAGCTATCGTCTCCTGTTCGCGAACGTACCGCGGCGAACTCCATCGATTCCTGCTTGAAATGCGCCTCCTGTTGTGGCAGAATCTGGATCATGCTTCACCGTGGCTCAACAGCGAAGCGACGTCTTGATTGCTGCTGGACGTTCTGCCGCATCTTTCCCTGTAACTACTAAAGGCACTTTCGTCGGGTGTTTGGGGCAGGCAGGTGAAGTTTTTTTGCTACCGTAACAATCTAGCGCCGGTCCAAACATCTCAAGATGTGTAGTGGTTATCCATCAATGTGACGGACGCTCTCATATGCAGCCACAAGGCAGCAACTGGAAAGAGCCAACATGGAGCTGGGCGCATTCGACTGGAAGCCCGGTTTCAAATGAAAAACTGGAGGCCGCTGCAAAGGCAGCTTGGCCTTATGCGATTCGCTGCGCCTGGACATATCTCTACGATCACGCCGCCGCTTATGACCTCATGGATCATGCGGTAGAAAATGCGGCGAACTACATCCTCCGTCATGCGGAGTGCCCGGAGATGAAGTTGGCGGCGCGCATCAAGAGCGTCATCAAACGCCGCGCGCAGCAGCAATCCGCAAAGCGCCGTTTGGAGATTCCGTATGGGTCGTTGATCGATATGGAAAAGTTGTATATTGGTCAACCAGAGGCAGAGCAGAGGGTTTATGGGAGAGAGTTGTTGGAACGGCTCTCACCCGTTGCCCAGTCGATTGTGAAATGGCGCGCTCTGGGGTACTCGTGGCGGACAATCGCTGAGGAGCTTGAAATGGACCACACCGCCGTTCGGCGAGCGTATATCCGGGAGATGGAGTCGCTGCTCCATGATCTCTCCCATCCTGGAGAATTGTCTCAATGTTGATGAAATTGCATTGGTTCTCTCGTGCTGAAGATCGCCTTGATGCATGGGTCACAAGGCAACATCAGGAGCGTGTACTTGACGGGAGAACTGCGCCTGTCGGCCCCTGTCCTGACGAAGCGTTTCTGGAAGGCGTTGTCAAACAATCCAAACAGATCGCCCTGTCGGACCCGAGAGTGGATCATGCGGCGAATTGTCCCGTCTGCATGAGACGGCTGCTCGAACTGCGGTCCCGACATCGGTCGCGCCGACGAAGACTGGTGTTCACCGCTGCTGTTGGTTGTTGTCTCCTGATTGTCGCCTCATTCGTCGTGGTGGGGTGGCACGGAAAGAACACGCCGCACCCCATCGACAATATGGCCGCAATTCCCGAGACCATAGACCTATCGAACGACGGGACGCTTCGGG
>CAIWFH010000058.1 GCA_903911925.1 uncultured Acidobacteriaceae bacterium | reverse complement strand
CTACCCCTTCGCATTAGAGCAGCTCGCTAAGGGATACGTTTTGCGCGGGCAAGATCATTTTGCCATTTTCGGATTCCCAAAAATGCCGGGTGCCCACCCTCGCCGCGTCTTTGTTTTTGCGGCTAGGGTGGGAGACCTCGACCCTCAACCAAACCCGTTCATCGGGAGCGACCGCACCAAAAAAAGCCGAAATCCTGAGCGGCCCTGACCGCGGCGAATGGGCAGTCGAAGCACCTGCATTTACGATGCTCGATTCGCACAAAAGCCGGGTGCCCCATCCATTCCGCGCTTTTTGCGGAATGGGTGGGATATCACGAACCTAATTGAGGGCCGAATCCCCCTACTCCACCTGCCCGATAAATACCCCAAACGCCCCCAGCGGGATGCTTCCGGGCGTCGCAGGATCGGCCGCTCCAGGCGTCTTCAGCAGGGTACGCACCTTGCCGCTCAGTCCTCCGCCGCTGAGGTTCACAGTTTGCGGCCCCGCGGTAAAGTTCACTGAGATCACCACGGCGGGCTGTCCCGGCGTCTTCCGCTCCCAACTCAGCACATGGGTATTGCTGGTATCCAGCATGGTGTTGTCTCCCATCGCAAAGGCCGGGTTCACTTTCTTCAGCCGAATCAGCCTCTGGTACCAGGCAAAGATCGAGTTGGCGTTGGACTTTTCAACCTCAACATTTGCTTGTTTCGAGCTCTCCGGAATCGGCAGCCATGGAGTCCCCGTTGTGAACCCCGCACCGGGCCGCACGTCCCACTGCATCGGTGTGCGTTCGCCGTCCCGGCCCTTTTCCTTGGGCCAGCCGGTAATGCCGATCGGGTCTTTCACGTCCTGCTTGCGCGTGGGAGGAGTGGTCTTCATCCCGATCTCGTCGCCGTAATAAAACAGCGCCGTGCCCCGGCTTGCAAACAGCACTGTGGCCAATACCCGCTCAATGTCCACGTCGTGTGCGCCGTCGCCGTAGCGGGCGTCCAGCCGCGGATTGTCGTGGTTGTCAAAAACCAGCAGGGGAGTATTGCCGCCGATGCGGGTTTCAACATCGCTGAGCTTGACCCGAAATTCAGCCACGTCCAGCTTGTTGATAAAGCCCAGTTGCGTATCCATCGGCAAATGGAATTCCGGCTTCTCCGCGCTTCCATACTGCTTGGCCAGGTCACCTATGTTGGTCAGATACGTCTCGCCAATCAATACCCGCGTGCCCGGAAACGCGTCGGAGTTGAATGCATCCATCGCCGCCCGCATCTCTCGCATCACCGGGTGCACCCCGGGCAGGTTGTTGGTCTTTGTGTCGTCCAGCTTCGGATCGCCGTAAGCGTTGATTACCGGCTTCCCGGCCTTGTCCTTGACGATGCCCTCATCGGTCAGCTTGGGGTCTTCAAACAGCGTGGTAATCGCGTCGAACCGGAAGCCGGCTACCCCGCGCTTCATCCAGAAATCGATGACGTCCTTGAACGCCTCGTGCACCTTGGGGTTTTCCCAGTTCAGGTCCGGCTGTTGGATATAGAACTTGTGATAGTAGTACTGCCGCGTGTTCTCGTCCCACTGCCAGGCCGAGTGCCCAAAGTACGACTGCCAGTTGTTCGGCGGCGCAGGCTTGCCTTCCGCCGTCTGCTTCTTGCCGTCGTGCCAAACATACCAGTCGCGGTAAGGGTTCTCGCGCGACGAGCGGGACTGCAGGAACCACTTGTGCTTGTCCGAGGTGTGGTTCATCACCATGTCCATGATCACCCGGATATGCCGCTTCCTGGCCTGCGAAACCAGCAGATCAAAGTCGGCCAGCGTCCCGTACCGCGGATCGATCGCCTTGTAGTCCGAGATGTCGTAGCCGAAATCAATCTGCGGCGAGGGGTAGATGGGCGTCAGCCAGATCGCGTCCACCCCCAGGTCTTTCAAATAATCCAGCCGCCTCGTAATGCCCTGCAGATCGCCCACTCCATCGCCGTTCGTGTCCTGAAAGCTGCGCGGATAAATCTCGTAAATCACCGCGTTCTTCCACCAGTCCCGCTCGTCTGCCTGGCTAGCGGCGCTCGCCTGTTGAGCGGGCTGTGCGGGCGCTGCCTGTGCTGCCGCAGCCATTCCGCCCCAAAAAAGCACCATGACCCCCATCGCCAGCGCTTTTCTCAATTGCATTTGGATCTCCTCGTGTCGATCGGTACCACAGTTTTAGATCGCGTGTCCTTGAGGGAACCCGGGCTTCATCCCCAAGGCCAGACTCTGCGCAGCCTTCGGCCCAGGGTCGTCGCAACCTGGTCCCTATAGATTTCAGTTGCAACTGTAGTATGAGATGCCGGTTCCGCGGCAAGCCCGTCGAACAGAACTCTAATTTCGGTCCTCCGGCTTCCCCTTCATCCGGTCGAAATCGATCCCAAACTTCGGCTCTTCGCGTGTTCCCTCAATGTGGATGGGAACCATGGTCCCCGCTCCGTCTTTCTTGAAGAACCGGTCGGCCGGCTTCAACAGCAGCCCTTTCCAGCCGCCCACCGCCTTTGACACCGGGGCATCCAGCTTCACCGTCCCGGCAAAGTCCAGCGCGCCCCCCTCCACGCCATAAGTCCCCTTCAGTTGGATGTCCGCTCCCGGCACCGTGTATCGCAGCGCCGGCAGAGCCATCACCCCGCCGCCCAGCTTGAACGTCCCCTCCATCCGCGAGCGCAAGGTGGCCGCATCGGTGGTCTTCACATCGCCCGGCCGCCCTTGCCCGCGCAGGCTCAGTTCCTCAATCCACTTCTGAATCTTTTCGCTCGTAAACTGCACCTGGTCCAGCGTGAATGTCCCCGCCAGCGTCATCTTCTGGTGAACCGGCACGGGTCCCGGCGGAACGTGCAGATTCGCCTTCACCGCAACATCGCCGGTAAGCAGAGGCGTGGTTCGCCGCGGCGCGCAGGCCAGTTGCGTGAAGTCCTCAATCCGCGCTTTGTCCACATGGATGGTCAGCGCAATATCGTGCCCCAGGCTCGGCGCCCCCGGAGCGTCCGATGCCGGAACCCGCACGATTTGCCCCTGCGCCGTAAAGTGAGAGTGGCCCAGCATCGCATCCACCGGCTCCAGCCACGTGTCGCCGTTCGTCCCGTCCACTCGCGCGTGAAAGTGCGTGCGCAGCGGCATGGGATTGCCGAAATGCGTCAGCCTGAAATCCGCCACATCGGCGTCCCCATCCGCAACCAGTTCGCGCAGCGTGCCCTGGTAATGGCCCGTCGAATTCAGAATTCCCGCAATGCCGTTGAATATCGCCAGGTCCGCATGGTCAAAGCGATAGTCCCCTGTAATCGCGCTCTCGCCCGGGTCGGCCACCTTCCACGGCCCAAAGAAGCCCGTCGAGTGAATCGTACCCACCGGCCGAGGGTTGGTCAGTTCCGCGTCAAAGCCCATCGCCGGGGCCCCCGAGGACAGGTCTCCGTCCTTGGGGTGGATCGGTCCGCCTGCCCCGATGCCGGTCAGCTTGAAGTGCTTAATGGCAAAATTCAACGGCAGCTTGCCCGGCTTGCTGGTTCCCATCACAAGTTCGGCATCCGTGCAATCCAACTCGTCCACCTGAAAATGAACCATTGACTTCCCGGGGCCTGCCGTCGTGACTGCGGCGCGCCCAAAGTGCGATTTGGGCGGCATCGCGATATGCATCCCCTTCAGCTGAACCACCGAGATCCGAATCGGTTTGCCCGGCTCATAATTGAGCGCCGTGTGAAACCTAAATTCATCCAGGCTCAGCAGCGGCCCGCCCGCCCCTGGCACGGTCACCCCTTCCACCTGCGCCGGAGGCCATATCCGCAGCCCTTTGCCCTCGGCCCAAAGCCCCTTCCGCAGCGAGATGCTGAAGCTGTCCAACTCCACCCGCGCGTGGAAATGCTCTTCCAGTTCCTCCACAATGCGAGCCCGCAGATACGGCTGCGCGCGGTGGGCCAGCACCGTCAACACCACGGCAACCGCCGCCAACCCCAGCAGCAGCCCGCTTGCAGTCCATATGAGCCACCTGTGTCTCTTCCAGAAGGATGCCCGGTCTTCAGTCACATCCGCCCCCCGATTCGCTTCTATTGTCGCAGAGGCTTTCTACGGAATCCTGTTCTATGCAACACATCCGGGAATAAACCCGCCAGCCGCTTCGCGCCCGCAAAGCCGCCCCATTTTCGCAACCCATGCCCAATGCCGTAGACTTCAATCC
This sequence comes from uncultured Acidobacteriaceae bacterium, assembly GCA_903911925.1. GTDB lineage: Bacteria > Acidobacteriota > Terriglobia > Terriglobales > Acidobacteriaceae > Telmatobacter. Next base: position 118,647 of record CAIWFH010000058.1, on the reverse strand, counting down.
ACGGATGCAACCGCATATTGAACATCTCGTAAAGCTGCAAGAGGTAGATCTGGAGCGCGCCCGCATCACCCAGGCCCTGCGCGCCCTGCCCGCTGAGATCGCCCAGGCCGCCTCCGAACTCACCGCCGCCGAGCGCAAAGCCGCCGAAACCTCGGCCTCTCTCAGCCACGAAGACACGCTCCGCACCAGGCTCGAGCGTGAGATCGCCGGCCACCGCCAGAAAGCCGCCCGCTTCCGCACCCAGCTCGATTCCGTCACCACCCCCGCACAGGCTGAAGCCATGGAACACGAAATCCGCTTCGCCGACGCCGAGATTGAACGTCTCGACAACGAAGCCTTCGGCAGCCTTGAGCGCACTGATGCTCTTGAGACCGCCCTCTCCGCCGCCCGCGCCCAGGTGGAGATGCTTTCCGGAGCCCTCGACAAAACCCGCGCCCGCGCCGCCCTTCGCCAAAAGGAGTACAACGCCGAGCTGGCTACCTTTGCCGCCGAGTCTGAATCCCTCCGTCAAGGCATTGACGCCGAGTATCTTGTCCGCTACGACCGTCTCAGCGGCTCCCGCGGCACCGGCCTCGCCCGCGCAGATAATCAGCAGTGCACCGGCTGCCGCATGGGCGTCCGCCCCCAGACGTGGAACCAACTCCGCGAGGGCCAGCTGCTCACCTGCGACAGTTGCGGCCGCCTGCTCTACTGGGACCCGGCCATGGCCCCGCCACCGCCGCCGCCAAAGCCCGACCCCGCCGCCAACTCCGGCCGCGCCATCCGCAAATCCCACGCCGGAGAATAGCCATGCAGCGTATCTGTGTGGATATGGATGAGGTCATGGCCGACACCCTGGCCGAGTACCTGCGCCGCTATAACCAGACCTTCGATGAAGCCGTAACCCCCGATGACCTGGCCGGCAAAGCCCTTTGGGAGATTGCGCCCCTCGACCGCCAGGAGCAATTGCGCGAGTTCTTTCACGCTGAAGACTTTTTCGAAGACCTGGCCCTCATCTCCGGCGCCCAGGACGTGCTCAAATCCCTCTCCGAGCGCTTTGAAATCTACATCGCCACCCAGGCCATGACCGTCCCTAACTCGCTCGGCTCCAAGTACCGCTGGCTCCAGCGCCACTTCCCATTCATCCCGCCCACCAACTACGTCTTCTGCGGCAACAAGTCCATCCTCCGCGCCGACTATCTCATCGACGACCTGCCCCGGAACCTGCTCCGTTTCGAAGGCCAGGGCCTCCTCTACTCCGCCCCCCACAACCTCGCCGCCACCGGCTTCGTCCGCGTAGACAACTGGCAGCAGGTAGCCGACTACTTCGCCGTTGTCGAGGGATAGGTCTCAGCCACGCCTTTGTAACAGTCGCCCTCTCGCGTCGCCGCCAACAAAGATAAAGCCCGTTCCCCCTCGAGGCCCCGCCAGCCTGCCAACTCGCCAATGCACGCGAAGCGTGCGCCAACCCGCCAAGTCTGACTCCCACGCACACCTGGGCCATCCTGCCCCAGTTAATCTGGGTGCGCGGCTTCCGGCGAATGATCGGCGCGGAAGACCCTCATGCGCCGGGAGTACAATCGCTCACATCCACCGGCCCGCCCGGCGCCTTGGTCTCTCCAGACCGCCTGCGGATAGCGCCGGGCGCCTGACTTGAACAGGGGAACGCACCAATCCCCGGAAATAGGATGAAGGCATGAACAAGGCCAATTTTTCTCGCCGCGCATTTCTCCGCGCCTCGGCTGGAGCCGCGGGCGCGTCCCTCGTAGCTGGCTCAACTCTCCTCGAGCCGGCGCCTTTGTTCGCCGCCGGCCAAACCGTAGCTCCCAGCGACCGGATTCGCTTCGGAATTGTCGGAGTGGGCATGGAAGGGAGCGGGCTGCTGACGACTGCTGTTCAGTTGCCCGGAGTGGAGTGCGTGGCCGCCGCTGACCTCTACGATGGCCGGCACGACTTGGCAAAAGAGATCGTCGGCAGGCCTATCCGCACCACGCGCCGCTACAAGGAACTGCTCGACGCAAAAGACATTGACGCGATCATTGTGGCCGTGCCCGATCACTGGCATAAGCAGGTAGTTGTTGACGCCATCGCAGCCGGCAAAGACGTGTATTGCGAGAAGCCCATGTCGCACAGCGCCGCCGACGGGATGGCGATGGTAGCGGCCCAGAAAAAGAGCGACCGGATCGTCCAGATCGGCGCGCAGCGTACTAGTTCGGTGGTCTCTGCCAAGGCGAAAGACCTGCTGGCGCAGGGAGTCATCGGCGATCTGAACCTGGTGGAAATGACCTTCGGACGCAACGACCCCACCGGCGCATGGGAGTATCCGCCTCCGCCTGATCTCTCGCCCGCGAATCTGGACTGGGATACCTGGCTGGGTACGGCTCCCAAAAAGGCCTTCGACCCCTATGCCTTTGCGCGCTGGCGCTGCTGGCGTGAGTACGGCACCGGCGTTGCCGGAGACCTGATGGTGCACCTGATCAGCGGAATGCAGTTTGTGATGGGCATTAACGAGGCTCCCCGGCAGGCCTCCGCCATGGGCGGCATCTATCGCTGGAAAGATGGGCGCAACATGCCCGACGTGCATACGGTGCTGTTCCAGTACGGAGAGATCCCCGTGTATGTCCGCCTCAGCCTGGGATGCGCAACGCCCGAGGTCACCACCTTCATGGGCTCGAAGGGAACGCTCGAGTATCGCGGATCGAGCGTAAAGTTCTCGGCGCAGCAGGGCGTGGATGTTTCTCCGAGCTACTATTCCGGCTCGTTCCCGGCCAAGATGCGTAAAGAGTACGAGCAGGCATGGCACGCGGAGCATGACCCCGTGCCTGGAAAAGAGACGGTGGATCAGGGCATCAGCTATACCAGCGACGACTATGACGATTTGAAGCCGCATTTGTGGAACTTCTTCCAATCGGTGCGGTCTCGCAAACCGGTGGTGCAGGATGCGGTGTTCGGCCACCATGCCGCGCTTGCCTGCCACATGGCCAACGAGTCTTACTTCCGCAAATCGCGGGTGGCCTGGGATGAGGCAACGGGCGAAATCAAGTCGATCTCGTAAGACAGATAATGGTCAAGCACGGCCCGGGAAAGGGGTTTGAATCTCGTGAAGATAAATCGAGTGTTTCTAGCGGCAGCAATCGTTTTGGCTTTTGCGCCTGCGTTGTCTTTTCCGCAATCGGTAGGAACGGGGAAGGGCGGAGGCGCGGCGGAGGCTGCAGCGATCAAGCCGTTGTTGGGGCGCTGGGATTTGACGGTTACCGCGCCGGACCGGGAGTTGCCCTCGTGGATTGAGATCGCGGAGAAGGGCGGCAAGGTGAGCGCGCAGTTTGTAGGCCGCTGGGGAAATGCTCGTCCGTTGCCGAAGATCGAGATTCATGGGAAAAGTGTGACGTTCGTTTCGCCGAAGGAAGAGGAAGGCAGCAAGACCGATCTGGTCTTTCACGGAATATTGAACGGAAAGTCGCTGGCAGGAACCGCAACCGGACCGGATGGAGCGCCGTGGAAGTGGGTCGGAGTGCGCGCGCCCTCGCTGACGCGGGCCAAGGCGCCGGAGTGGGGAAAGCCCGTGAAGCTCTTCAACGGCAAAGACCTGGCCGGATGGAAGATGAGCAGGCCGGGGCCGCCCGATTGGAAGGTCGAAGGCGGCAACCTGGTCAAGCCAGGCCAGAGCCCCGAGCTCATCAGCGACCTCGCCTTCATGGACTTCAAGCTGCACATCGAATTCAATTGCGGCAAGGAAGCCAACAGCGGCGTATACCTGCGCGGGCGCTATGAGACGCAAGTTGAAACAGAGTCGCAGGCGGAGTCGGAAGTTCATCACACGGGGGCGATTTACGGCTTCATCGCGCCCAAGCCGGAACTGCCGCGCAGCCCCGACGTGTGGCAGACATACGACATCACGCTCGTCGGCCGCCGCGTCACGGTCGTGCAGAACGGAACGACGGTGGTCAACGACCAGGAGATACCGGGCATCACCGGCGGGGCGTTAAACAGCTATGAGGAACTGCCCGGGCCTATCTATTTGCAAGGCGGCGAAAAGGGCGAAGTCAGGTTCCGCAACATCGTGATCACGCCGGCAAAGTAGATCGGGAGTTGTTTCTGGAATCGTAGCGCACCGGAAAGCACTCCTTGCGCGCGGAACCGGCCGGACGACTTGCCACACTTCACCGGCCAATGAGCTTGGCAGATTGCCCAGGTCTGGATTCTCAGACCCGGAATTGTTATCGCCGCCTTGCAGATAATTAACGCCCATTGGCGCACAATCGTTTTGTAGCAGAAGAAGCCCAAACCCAGACCGGTTCGTACCCCCAAGTCGTTTTACCCCACCCCCTCCCCCGCTTTTGCCGCAACCACCAGAAAATAAAAGGATTATGCAGAAAAAACCCGTTTTGACCCCGCAAAACAAAGGACTTACCAACGTCAAAACCGCATTCTCAACCCAAATTGGATCTCCCGCTCGCGGTAGAAATTGGTCGCATTGATGTTCAGCGGCATGCCAAAGGCTGTCGTATCTGTCTTGAGCCCGTTGAGGAAGTTGAGCGTGGGCGAATCGCTGGCCGACGAGCCTCTTTCGATGTAGTAGCCAGTTGTCTCCAGTTCCGTCACGTTCTGGTGGTTGAAGAGGTTGAAGCTCTCGGCCAGCAGATCCACTTCGCGCATCTCTCCCAGGCTGAAGCGCTTGCCCAGCCGCACGTCGGCCTTCCAGGTCTGCGGATAGCGGTAGGTGTTGCGGCCCACGCCGTAAACGCGGTTGTCGCCGCCCGAGCCGTTCATTCCCGTCGCCAGGGCCTCAACCAGTTCTCCGCTGCTGGTGTACTCCGCGGCCAGCCAACCCGAGGTGCGCATGGTGTAAGGCCGTCCGCTATGGAAATACCCGACTCCCGACGCCATCCACCTGTTGGCCAGCTTTCCGGCCAGGTTGTGCAGCTTCCACGGAGTCTCGTAGATCGCCATGACCGAGGCCGAGTGGCGAATGTCCAAGTCGCTTGTGCCGTATTCCAGGCGGAAGTCGGCTGGGTCCAGCACGTCGCTGCCCGCCACCTGCGAGCTCATGTTGGGGTTCCAGTCCATGGCGTGCGCATAGGTATAGCCGGCGTGCAGGCTCAATCCCCGGCGGCCGTAGCGCACCACTTTCAGCGCCGCCGCCTCATAGGTTGAGTTGGCCCTGCTCACCAATTCCGCAATCTGCTGATAGTTCCCGTTGAGCCTGCCGGAAGTTCCCGAGTCGGGCCGGGACGCGTAGAAGGGAACGGTAATCTGCGCGCTCTTGATCGGTCCCGCGCCGGTGGAGTCTTTCACATCGTAAGTAATCGTGCCCGGGTTCACCGCCGGATCGAAGTTCGTATCCATCGAGATGGGCAGCCTGCGGCCCAGGCTCACCTGCGCGCTGGCCGTCACCTCCAGGTGGCCCGGGAGCCTCTCTTCCAGCGCCACCATGCCCTGGTGAATCTCAGGGTTGCGAAACTCAGGAGCAAACTCAACCGCTCCAGGCTTCACCACGGTTCCTGGCAGACCGGCAAGAACCGAGGGGAACGGCGGCGACCCACCGCCGTAGTTTGGCAAGTCACTCGTCGGCCGCATAAACAGGTTCAAGTCGCCGTTCGGTGATCCAGTCTGGGTCAGCGCCTTCTCCACCACGGCGTTCTCTGTGCGGCCAAAGTACATGCCGTAGCCCAGCCGCAGCACCGGCCAGTGGCTTGTTCCCGACCCCAGGGCCAGCCCGGCGCGCGGCCCCCAACTGTTCCCCAAGCTGGGCAGACGTTGGGTCAGCGGAAGGTCCGGATTCAAGACTGCGGCGATGGGCGGCGGCAGTTGCTCGCGCTCCCAGCGCAGCCCGGCAGAGAGAACCAGGCGCTTGCCCGCCTGCCATTGCGCGCTCGCGTAACCGGCCCAGTCGTTGGTGCTCAGTCGCCACGCCGCGGGACCAACTGTCTGCGTGTAATACGAATAGCAGGGAAGCGGCCCCCGGCCCTGCGGGCCCAACGCATCGTGCCAGACCCTCCCCGTCTGGTCGCAGCCATGCTGGTGAGCCGGGTCAAGCGGATCCGCCGCGAAGTTCTGAAACGCCAGCGCGTCCGAGATGAAGTTGCCCACGTTGGCGTAGTGGTATGTGCCGGTCTGGTTTAGCAGCAGGCTGGTTGCGTCGGCGTTGTGGCTCACGCTCAGGCCGGCCTTCACCAGAAGGCTGCCACGCACCCAGTCCAGCGACTCCTGCCCTTGATACAGATGTTCGTCGGGATAACTGCCCTGGCCATAGCGCGCCGGATTGCCGATTGTGAAACCGTACCGCGAATCCACCACGATCTGCGGCAATTGGCCCCAGAGGTTCCCAGCCAGCAGGCCCTGCTCAAAAGTGGATGGCGTACCGGGCCGCGCCCCCTGAATCGTGCGCCCTGCCGATGCCTGGGTCACCGCCAGCAGGTTGGCAGTCAGAAATGCCTCCCAGCGGCCAAGAAGCCAGGTCTCGCTCGCCTCGCTCGACCCAAAACTGTGATTTCCGTACACCTCTGAAACGCGGGTCAATCCGCCGCCGGCCGAGTTCCAGCGCGCCCCAATACCTTCCAGCGTGAACCGGTGGCGCTCGGCGGCCTCCCAATCGAGGCGACCGAAGCCCGTCCATTGTGTAGCAGTGCGCGGCGCTGGGCCCAGCAGGCCGGCCAGCGTCTCCAACATGCCGGAATAAACTGCCAGCGGGTTGACGCCGCTGAGTCCAAGCCGCGCGCCCAGCACCTGTATCTCGTCGTTCGTGGGTTGGGCAAAGAACTGGTCGGGATGCCGCACCGTGGCCACGCCCGGATCGTTGCGTTCAAAGCCGTCGAGCGCGCTGAACCAGAAAAGTTTGTCGCGGCGAATCTGGCTGCCCATCCCGGCTCCCCACGTGATCTCGTGGTCTGGAGGCGTATACGGAACAGCAGTGAACACCGGCGTCGTGATCGACGTGGCGGGCGCCGTCTCCTGCACCCACTGGGTAAATGGATTCCGGGCTCCCCAGGAGTTCTGGCGGTCAAAGACAAACCCCTGTCCGTGCAATCCGTTTGTCCCGTGCCGGGTTTCCACGTTCATCTGGCCGCCTGCCCCACCCGCATCCCCGTTCGCGCTCCTCACTTCCTGGATGCCCGCCTCGCTCACTCCCGACGCGGCCATTGAGCTTCCGCGTCCGCCCATCCAGCCGGTTCTGCCTCCGAATGCCAGCCCCCGGATGGCTCCGTCAACGGTCACCTTTTCCGTCTCGCGCGCAGTGTTGCGCCGGGTTTCCTCTCCCTCGGTCCCGATTCGCGCCTCTTTCGCGGGCGTATCCAGCGCAAAGTCTTCCCAGCGCCGGCCGCTCGCGGGCAATGCCTGCAACTGGTCGGCCTTCATTGTGGTTGCCACTGCCGCAGTTATCGGCTCGACATTCCGAACGGCGGTCAATGGAACTCTCGGCAGCCTGATCTGCGACTGCATCATTGTCTGGATGGCGCGAGCCGCCGCTTCGATTTCGGCAAACGCGTGCCCGCCGGGCAGATGCTCTCTCACCATCATCGTTGCGGCTCCGACTGCCACAGCCGCGGCTGGGACGCGAACCAGAGGCGCTCTTCCGCCCAGAAGGAGCGCCTCCATTTTCTCTGTGTCGAGGGTTACGGCCAGTTCAACGGGAACAGTTCGGGGCACCAACCATTCCGGAGTTGGCACCATGCGACCCCAAAGGTGCTGCGTCAGCAGCGGTTCAGTCTCCAGCATCGCCGTCAGCACGGGCCTTTCCGGTTCCATCTCCCGGTAGACCACGCGAATGGGCTGCGGAGGGGGAAATGCAAACTCCAGGGCCGTCTGCACACGGGCTTCGCGGCCGGCGTCCACCACAACGCCCTCGATGCGGCCAAGGCCGAGTGCGGGGCTCGCGGCCTCCAGAGTGTACTCGCCCGGGTTCAGCGCTATGAATTGGAATGTGCCGTTTTTTTCGGTTGTGGTGTTCGATTCAACCCCGGTGACCTGGTTGCGGATCACGATTGCCGCGCCATCAACGGGCGTTGAGTGCAAATCGGTCAGCCTGCCGCTCAGCGAGCCGCTCTCAGCCGATTGGGAAAAAACCACCGTCGCCGCATAGAGAAGCAGCACGGCCGCCAGCGGCCTCGTCCCAACCCATCTTGCCCCTGCCATCGAGACACCTGCTCGCGGCAGATTCTGGGAAAATACACAGCAAAGTTGCAGCCCGGCCGACTCCTGTGGCCGGTCCGGTTACAGCACATTTCACGGCGCCGATTGCGCGGGATACTCGCGCCTCTTGCAGCTCATTTTGACCGGAAAACGAAGTTGCAAGCGATTCTAACGCTTAAAAGGTAAACTTAGTAGATAGCATTGCGGATTTGTTCCCCTCCGCAGGCCACAGAAAGCTGATCTCCGGATCTCTGATCCCTGATCCCTGGTTCCCCATGTTCATTGATGAAGCAAAGATTCGAGTCAAGGCCGGCGACGGCGGCAACGGTTGCATGGCCTTCCGAAGAGAGAAGTTCGTTCCCCGCGGCGGACCAAGCGGCGGCGATGGCGGCCGCGGCGGCGACGTGGTTATGGTCAGTTCGCAGCGCCACAACACCCTCATTCACTTCCGCTATAACCCCGAGCATAAGGCGCAGCGGGGCGAGCACGGCATGGGCTCCAACTGCACCGGGCTCGACGGCCACTCCGTCACGCTCCAGGTTCCCGTGGGCACAGCCCTCTACGACCAGGAGACCGGCGAGCTGATCCACGACTTCCAGCAGCCTGACGAGCAGGTGGTTATTGCCAAGGGCGGACGCGGTGGACGCGGCAACCAGCATTTTGCCACCAGCGTTCACCAGGCTCCACGCGAGCACGAACTGGGCCGCGCCGGCGAAGAACGCCTCTATCGCCTGGAACTCAAGCTGCTGGCCGATGTCGGGCTGGTCGGCTACCCCAACGCCGGCAAATCGACCCTGATTTCACGCATCTCCGCGGCCAAGCCAAAGATCGCCGACTACCCTTTCACCACCCTCGAGCCCAACCTGGGTGTCGTCACGGTGGGCGAGGAGCCGGACCAGGAATCCTTCGTTGTTGCCGATATGCCCGGCCTGATCGAGGGCGCCCATCTCGGCTCCGGCCTCGGTATCCAGTTCCTCCGCCACATTGAGCGGACCAGTGTCCTGCTCCACCTTGTTGACGTATCCGATGCCTCAGGCCGCCCCGACCCTGTTGAAGACTTCAAAGTCATCAACAAGGAGTTGGCCAACTTCACCAGCAGCAGCGTCAAGACGGACGCCGACGGCTTCCCGGACGGATTCGAGGAAGAAGCTCCGCTCGAACACCCGCTGGCCAGCAAGACCATGATCGTCGCCGCCACCAAGATCGACTCCGCCAACCCGGAGAAGCTTAAGAAATTGGCAGCGCACGTGAAGCGCCGGAAGCTCGAGTTCCACGCCATCTCCGCCGTAACCGGGCAGGGCATCGAAGAGCTGAAATGGTCGCTGGCGCGTCACGTCGGGCATTAAGAGGAAGCTGACTAGTCCCTAGGGCCGCCTGGCATCTTCTTCCTGAGGGCAAGGTAGTTCTTACCTGCCTCACTGGGGGCTCGACCACTATCTCTCGCTGTTTCAATCACCAGCGATTTGGCAACTTCGTTGCTGACTCTCCCGGGGTACGAACAATTCCCCCAGGAGGTACAGGTTTGCGACTCAAGCGGCGTCTGCTGTACATTGGCCTTTCCCTTTGCATGATCGCAACGATGGGCATTTCTGGCTGGACGTCTCCGTTCTCCGCAGGGGAGGCCGGCGCGTTTGTGGCGCAGGCATAGGACCAGCCGAAACAGGAACAACCCAAGGCCGCGGTCTTTACCGGAAGCATTGTCAAGGACGGAGGGCAATTCGTCCTCCAGGAGAGATCCGGAAACGTCTATTCGCTGGACGATCAGGAACGGGCCAAGTCCTTTGAGGGCAAGGCTGTCAAAATCAAGGGCACGCTCGATATGGATGCGATGTTGATCCACGTTGAAAGCATCGAAGCTTCCCAAGCTGTGTAAGCCTTCGAAGAAAACAACATGCCGTGATCGAATCCATTCGGCATCGGGCAACGCAACTGTTGATCCGGCCCTCAAATACTGATGCCTCATCCTTTCGCTTTTTGGGGCGAGAAGATGAGACGCTGCCACAATGTTTGAGGGCAGGATCAATAACATGGTCCGGCAAGGCGCGCGTACGGCGATTCCACAATTGCAAGACCCCGAATTCACTCCCACCTTGTAATGCTGAGGAGTGCACGCGAATTGTGGAATCGCTCGGAGCGACCCGGGCGGTTGAGAGGTCCCCTCTTCTACCGAGCTTCGCGCCTGTGCCGGACCGCCAAAATCATCTCCGCATTAGACCATCGCCCGCTCTTTGACTGCCAGGTACTGGTTCAGGACCGACGCGGTTAGCGCCTCGGGGTTCAGATCTAGCGTCAGCGCTCCCTGTTCATGCAGCTTTGCCAGCAGCAATTCCCGCCGGCCGGCCATCTCCTGCGCCGCGGTTGCCAGAAACATCTGCTCCAAATTTTTAGGCCGGGAGCCGGCAATCAATTCCACTTCCGGTTGTGCCATTGCCACAAACAGCAGCAGGTGACGCCGCGACAATTGCGCCGCTCCGTCAATCACCTCTGGGCGCATGGCACTTTCTGCCAGGTCGGTGACCCACAGAATCAGCGACCGCCGCGGCTGCAGCCGGCTCAACACCGCGGTGGCGCGCAAGTGATCCGCCTCGCCTGATTCAGCGCGAACCACCGCCAGGGCCTCAATCAATTGCCGCAGATGTGCCGCGCCGCGCCCAGGAAGCACCCGCTGCTGAATCCCCTGACCATAGGCCAGCAGACCGACCAAATCGCCGGAGTAGAGCGCCAGTTGCGCCAAAGCCACTGCCATTGAGCATGCTTGGTCCAGCTTCGAGTGAAGATGCGTTGCCGGACCATGCGCGAACTCGGCCGGCATGGCTACCCTCGACCGCATCAACCTTCCGCAGTCCAGCACGATCCATACCGGCTGGCTGCGCTCGGTCTGGTACTGGCGCGTCACCGGACTGCCGCGCCGCGCCGTGGCCGTCCAGCAAATGTCGCGCAGGTCGTCGCCCTCGCGATATTCGCGCAGGCTCTCAAAGTCCCGTCCCAAACCCCGCTGTTGCGCACGGCGCAGTTGCAGGTCAAGTTGCCTGCTGCGGGCCAGAAAGATCTGCTGCTGCTCGCCTGCGCGCAGCGCCGGATAAACGCGCACTCTCTGGATCAGCGGCGCCCTGGCCCAGCGCTCGGCCAGTCCCAGGCCCGAGCGGTAATTCACATACATCCAGCCCGTCTCCCAGTCGCCGCGTTCCTTTGGTTCCACGCGATAACGCAAGCGCGCCTCAACGCGCGGAAACGCAGTGAGGCGATACGCTACCGGCTCTTCCACCAGCGCCGCAGGCAAATCGTCGACCAACCGGCACTCCAATATCACGCCGCCTTGATTCTCGATGGTCATCTCGATCTCGGTTTCGCTGTCCAGGGCCGGCGCATTCGACCAGCTTCGCCCGGCAACCAGTTGACCTGCACGCGGCAAACGCAGCCCATCCAGCAGCGCGGCCAGCAGCACCAGGGCTTCCCATGCCGGCATGGCGTAAGCCAGCCGCCCATCCCAGAAGCCGGGAATGAGCCACAGAAATCCCGCCAGCAGCGGGTAAATGGCGCGCGGCGTCAGTCCGAAGCCCCAGCGTTGCCGCCCCTCGCATGCGGCGCGCACTGGCTCGGGATGGAGCGAGGGAGAGATCATTGCCGCGGCACCGGCACCGCCGCCACCACGTCGGCCAGCACGCGGTCGGCGTCAAAGCCTTCCAACTCGGCCTCAGGCTTCAGCATCACGCGATGCCTAAGAACCGGCTGCACCGCCCGCTTCACATCGTCCGGAATGAGATAATCGCGGCCGTCGAACGCCGCCGCCGCCTGGGCCACCCGCATCAAGCTCAACGCCGCGCGCGGACTTGCGCCCAACAACAGCGTGGGCCACTCGCGCGTGCGCCGCGCCACCGCCAGAATGTAGCTGTACAGCTCTGGCTCAACTCGAATGGCCCGCACCTCTCCGCAGGCCGCCGCAAGCAGTCCCTCAGGAATCGGTTTGATCGATATATGCTCAAGCAATCCAGCGCCCGACCCGGTATGGTGCCGCTCAAGAATTTGAAGCTCTTCAGCCTCTGACGGGTAGGCGACCCGAATCTTCAGCAGGAACCGGTCCAACTGCGCCTCGGGCAATGGATACGTGCCCTCAAAGTCCACCGGGTTCTGCGTGGCAAAGACGGTGAACCAATCCGGCAGCGGACGGCGCACCCCGTCGCTGGTCACCTGCCGCTCTTCCATGCATTCCAGCAGTGCGGCCTGGGTGCGGGGCGGCATGCGGTTGATCTCGTCCACCAGCAGCAGGTCAGTGAACACCGGCCCGGCATGAAAGGTAAACGACTCGGCTCCTGGCCGAAGGATTGAAGTTCCCAGAATGTCCGCGGGCATCAGGTCGGGCGTGGCCTGAACGCGCTGGAAGCCGAGCCCCAGCAGCCGTCCAAGCGCCTTGACCATCAGGGTCTTGGCAACCCCCGGGACGCCTTCGAGCAGGGCGTGTCCCTGGCAAAGCACGGCGATCAGCACCTCCTTGATCGCCTCTTCCTGCCCGGCAATCACCCGCCCCATCTCCCGGCGCGCGTGGGCCAGCAGCCGCGTGGTTGCGGGCAGCAGAATCTCTTCCGGATTTTCGCTTTGATTTGGTTCTTCGCTCATGAAGCCCTTTCCTGCTTGTTGGATTCGATCTCTTGTCGATTGGGCGCTCCCCGGCCTGGGATGACCGCAGTCAGAAGCCCCTCGTAATGCTTGTTCATCATCTGCACCAGCTTGAGCGCCTCGCGCGGAGTGACGCACTCACCCCAAGCAGCCTCTTCGGCCGCCGCCATATCTGCCTCCAGGCCCACATCGGCACCGGGGAGGCGGCGCCGTATCAGTGCCGCCAACTCTGCCGCGCTCATTTTCTGGCCGCATAGTCCGCAAATCCGCAACGCTTGTCGCCGGAACCGCTCCCAGGCCACGGCCACCGCCGTCGAACCTGCTCCGGCGTTGCAGTAAAGCGAACCCAGCGCCTGCAGATACTCAGTCGGCGCGGCGCGTGGCGGCGGAGCCAAGTCGCGCACCGGTCCCCATCGGCGGCTGAAGCTGAACACCACCAGCAGCCCCAGCGCACAAAGTCCAATCCACAGCAGGGTAAGCGATGGCCCTGCAGCATAGCTCCACTCCGAGCGCACCACCCCGTGCAGCGACTCGTCCCAATAGAAGCGGTGCCCCTCGCGCGGTCCAAGCGAGTTCAACAGAAGATCAAGGTTGTGCGCGCGGGCCAGAGAGCCATTTTCCAGCGGCGTTGAACTCGCCCACCACACCACGTGGCCCTTGCCCCAGCCATACTCCACCACCGCTGGCTGGCCGACACATCCGTACTCCACGCGATGCACCGGGTTGGCAGCCGTCCACGTCGCTTGCGGAACCATCCATGCCTCGCCGGAGCCAGCAAGCGAGTCCAGCCCCTCGGGCTCCAGCTTGCAAGCGGCAAAGTTGAACTCCTTTGGCGAGGTGGCAGCTTCGCCGGGCAAAATGAACCCGCCCCAGAATCCGGTGGAGAGCACACGGCCGCCCCGCTCAAGAATCGTCCTCACAGCCTTCAGATCCTCGCCCTCACGGGTAAAAGGCTGCGCAAAGATCACCACCGTTTCAGGACCAGCCTTGGTGGCCAGTTCGCCAAGCGGCTGCTCCCAGCGCTCGATGGGATAGCCCGCGCGAAGCAGCGTCTCATAAGCCGCGCGCGCGCCGTGCTGGCCCGCAAGGTAGGTCGAAGGCAGCGGGTTCTCGTTGCTGTTCGCGCCCGGCAAAAGAAAGCCAGTGAGCGCCGCAAGCGCCAGACCGATACCCAGAAACCAGAGCAGGAGCCTTCGGTCCTTTTCGTCGAGCCGGGAGAGTGGATTCAATTCCCACCCCCGATAGAACTGGCTCTTCCCGCCATCACGGCGGCAGCCATCGCCTCAGCCGCCCGGTAGTCGCTTTCTGAGGCGGGCAGCCCGCCGTACCAGGTGCGTTCAAAACTCCTCGTCAAAGCAGCCAGTCCGGCGCTCCGCGGGTCCGCGGCGCCCACCAGTGCTAAATACTCCCGCGGAGTCCGTGCGCGGTCAGCCGGCCACAGCCGTCTCGATTCGAGCCGGGAGATTGAGCCCCAGTAAACGCAGTGAATTGCCTCGCGCCATTGCCCGGCTGCAGCCGCCTTGCGCGCGTCGGCGAGCCAGAGTTGCCAATCGCGGATAGAGGGGGCTCCAGCGGCCGGGATGTCACTCGCCGGCACCAGCCGGATGCGCCACCTGCGTTCCAACCGGATAAGTCCCCAGGCAAGCGCAACGCAGACCGCCAGAATGAAACCCCACACGATCAGCCGGCCAATCCACGCCGAGCGCAAGCGCAGCTTTGCGGCACCCTCAAACATCCGGTTCAGCCAGTTGCCAAGCCTCTCCAGGGCCGCATCCCGAGCCGTAGGCGCTTCTAGATTGCGAAAGTCGCGTCCGGCCAGCACCTGCCTCATCACGTCCCGCTCTTCGCCGTGAACTCGCGCTGCCGCTGCCATACTGCCCGCCTGGGCCAGATCGGCGGCAAGCCGCGCCTTCGCAGCCTCCAGCAATCCCCCGGTGGTCGGTTCCGCCGGGCCAACATCCTCTTTCTTGGGATTTGCTCCAGCCGCAGCGGAAGGCTTCGGCTCGCCCTTCTCCTGCGCCCTTTGCAGCAGCACCCTCAACCACCCGTAGCGAACAAGCCGCTGCTCAGAGCCAGCGCCTGCTTCAACCAGGACGCGATCGTCCTGCCCCACCAGCCCGGGGTCGCAGGTCTTCGTGTCGCGGCCCTTCGCGCAAACCTCCACAAGCGCTGCGAGATGAGCAAGGTGTGCCCGGTACTCGTCGAGCGAAGATGCACGCGGCTGGCTCGCGGCTTGAGCGGCGGGCGCAGCAGCGAGGGGAGTATCTGAGCGCGCGTGTACCGCGGCCAGAACTACTGCCAGCACCGCTACGGCAAATTGAAACCGGCCCGCCACGCTTGGATACCCTCCTCTAAACCGATTCCAAGCTGCTATCTTCCGCGGGGAGAGCGATCTGCGGGCTCATTCCAGCCGCATCCATCAGCCTTTCGATGTCATACCCCTCGCGGCGTATGCGCTGATCATAGTAGAAGAGGGTCAGGGCAATGGGGTAGATGGGGCCAACGATGGCGGTAAGCGAGGTGTTGAGTGTCTCCAACATGACCGGATAGAGGCTGTAAAAAATCCATCGCTCATGCGTGAAGCGGACGATCCAGACGATCACGAGCCGTAGAAGCGATAGAGACGAGACTTGAAGCATCCAGGACGCAATAGCAAGCGCTACCCAGGTGAACGCGATACGCACGCGACTCCCGCGCGACAGTATCCAACTGCGCCGGATGGCGCGGACGGCCCTGAGTTCTTCGAGTGCGGCGCAGGGGATGGCGAGGGATAGCGATGACCCAACCCAGAGAAAAGCCACGAACCCGGCAGCGAACCACAAACTCACCACCATGATCGACTTCCAACCATCGAGGAAACTTTGGGCTCCGAGCGCGTCGAGAGCCTCCATCGTGAAGCCGAAAAGCACAACGGTGAGGAACTCAACGATCACTAGCCCAGCCAAAGGTAGCTGGGCCATCGCGAGCCAAAAAAACGCCAGCCTTCCCGAATTTTGATGTTCTCATTGAGGACGTTGCCGGAGACGAGTTTGAAGATCACTGGCAACAGCAGGATTCCGAAGAAGCTCGCAAAGTGGTAGTAGCCGATCACGAAGACCACCTGCGTCATATAAATGCCCGGGGTCCAGTGATTGTCGCGTACGGCTGACGAATAGAGATGAAACCAATAGGCGTCCGCAATCGCAACTCCCTGCACGACCAGCGCGGGCACAGCGGCAACAGTAACGAGCGCCCAGAACTACTCCCGATAGATTTGCAAGCTTCGGTCGAGAATCTCCCCCAGGTTCATCGGACGCAACGGCTCGTGCATGCGGCGTCTCCGGTCCTGCGCGATTCAACCTCTTTGAGCGGATCAGAAATCCGATTGGTCCCTGGTGTGAGTGAACGCAGCTTTCGTGGTATCCCAGGTCCCAAAAGCGGGACCTGGGGCACCCAGCTTTGGTGCAAGAACGAAAGGTTACAGATTAGTGTGTGGCCGGATGAATCCAGATCGCGTTTCCCCCGCCTGAAACCATGTGCACATCGAGGACCGTGGTCTTGTCCACATTCTGCTTCACGAATGTCGAGTGCGTGGCTTCCTGCGCTGCATCGGCCGCGTCGGCGTAAATCTCGGCCACATATTTGCCCGCACCGAGGAAGTCCAGCGGCACCTTCACCGTGCGCTCGTCCCAGTTGGTTATCGAGCCCACGTACCAGTCGCTGCCGCTGCGGCGCGCAAGGGTGATGTTCTTCATCGGCCGGCCGCCGATGACGCGCACTTCATCCCACGTTGCCGGAACCTGCTTGATAAAGTCGAAGGCCTTCTGCCCCTGGTAGTGTTCCGGATAGTCCGACACCATCATGAACGGGCTCTCCAGCACGACGTAGAGCGCCAGTTCATGGGCGCGCGTACCGAGGCCCATGGGCATCACGTCGCGCCCCACAAAATTTTCGCGATTGCTGTTGCCAAAAGCTCCGGGCGTGTAGTCCATGGGCCCCGCCAGCATGCGGGTGAAGGGCAATGTCGTGTTGTGTACCGGGCCGGTGCGCGCACTCCACTTCAGATATTCCTTGCCCATTACGCCTTCGCGCGTAATCAGGTTGGGGAACGTTCTGCGCAGCCCATCCGGCTTGTAGGCGCCGTGGAAGTCGATCATCAGGTGATGCGCTGCCGCATTCTCAACCACGCGATGGTAGAAGTCCACCATCCATTGGTCGTCGCGGTTCATAAAGTCGATTTTGACGCCGGCGATGCCCCACTTTTCAAACTGCGGAAAGGCCTGGTCAATGTATTTTTCCACCGATGTCCAGTGCGACCACAGCCACAGCTTCACGTTCTTTTCCTTCGCGTAGCGCAGCAGCTCCGGCATATCCACTTCCGGCACAACCTTGGTAATGTCCGCCAGCGCCTCGTAGTCCTCAGGTCCGTTACGAGTGGGAGCAACTGCCCAGCCTGCGTCGATGAGCATGTAGGGGAATCTCGACGCCGATGCGAAATCGATGTAGTGCTTCATGGTCGCGGTGTTCATCCCGGTCTTGAAGCTCACGCTGGGCGCCGCCTGCCCTGACCACCAGTCCCACGCCGATTTGCCGGCCTTGATCCACGACTCGTCCGCGATCTTCGACGGCGGATTGAGATTGAGAACGATGTTTGACTCGATCAGCCGCCCCGGCTCGTCGCCGATCATCAGCACCCGCCAGGGGCTCGCAAACGGCGTGGTTGCATCCACGACCACTCCCGGCTTATCCACGCGCGGCGACAGGTCAGCCTTCACGTCGAAGCGCCCCTTGCCCTTGCGCAGGTACATGCCCGGGTAATTGTCGATGTTTGCTTCGGTGACGGCTACCCAGCCCAGGCCCGGCTCCTCGGCCAGCAGCGGCAGGCCAATCAGCCAATCATGGTGCAGTCCGCCCACCAGCCGCTCCTGGTACTCGTCCTCCCACGAAGACTGGTATCCGTCCAAAATCAGCGGATACGTAGTTGCGTCCTTCGAATAAGTGAACTCCGTGTCTTCGTGCCCGATCTTCACTTGCTTCAAGGCAGGCTGATCGGGAACGACATACCGGAAGGCCGCCCCATCGTCGAAGACCTTCACTTCAATCGTCAGCCTCCGGCCTTGCTCGTCTTCGTAGCTGGCGTGCAGCGAGTTGTAGTGGTCGCGCACGGAACTGGTTTTGCCCACGGGAATGGTGTACGTCTGATCCGTGCTGCCGGTCTCCGCTCCCATGTTGCGCATCCCTGGGCCCAGCGCAGGCTGGCCCACGACTTCGAGGCCCATCTTCGACTCGGCGATCATCTGCTTACCGTGGAACTCCACCGCGTAGCGCAATTCCGTCGAGGCAGCGGTCCCTTTCGCGGCTTGGCCCTCAAACAACAGGAACACGATTTGGCGATTGGGCGAGGTTACCTTGAGCGGGGCCGTCGCGCGGCCTTCAGCGGCGAGGGTTTCAACAGTGCAAAGCGCGAGCAGGCAGAACAATATCGAGCGCAAACAGGGCATGGGTTCTCCGTGAAAAGTGCAGGCAAGCATATATCCGGGAGCACATTGCTGCTCTTCCGGTTCCGCGCCAGTATACGCCCGGCTGGGTTTGCGCCGCCTATGCCTCGCTTTGAGGCTCGGAGCCCTCCACGGGAGGGGCCTCCGGCACCGTCAGCCCTGCCGCCTGCATCATCCACTCAATGTCGTAGCCTTCCTTGCGGACCCGCTGGTCATAATAGAAAAGCGTGCTCCCGATAGCCAGTAGCGGCCCGACCAAAGTGTTCACGAAGAAATTCAGAATTTGCTGCAGAATGCTCAGACCGATAGGAAGATTGTTCTGATGCGCAGCGCTGTAAAACACGAAGAACCCCTGGGTTACTGCAAACAGGGCAAACCAGACAATGCCAACCATGAGCCACAGGACGAAGATCCGTCCCCTTGACTCCTTGCTCAGTTGTACGCTGCGGCGAATCGCCTTGCGTGCCTTGATGTTTTCAACCACGCTTGCCGGGATGGCCAGCGAGTAGCGGAGCGCCATCCAAACGGCCAGAAAACCGCTGGGGATATAGAGCAGAATAATAATGAGCGCAAAGATTGCGCCGCTTCCGGATGGAGCCCTGGCTTTAAGAGCTATGATCGGAATCGTCACCAGTATGAACCCGGCAAGTAAGCCCCCCAACCAGACCAACGCCACCATGACGAATACGATGATCTTGAGCCAGATGTAACGGCCCAGCCTGGGCAACGTGGTTGTATACGCACGCTGGATTGAGGCCGGCTCACCCAGGTGGACCCAGGCCACAGCTCGGGTAATAGCCGCCGTCGCGGCGCCAAAAAAGAGAAAGAGAAGCAAGTAGACAACCCCAATTGCTAAGAAGATCGCCAGCATATGCCCAGCGGCCATCGGCTGCAGCGGCTTGAATCCCGCAAAGAGAAAGATGAGCGGCATCCCCAAAATCAGGGCAACGCCGCTATACACGGCGAAGATGCCGGCAAACAGCAGAAAGTTCTCCCGGTAAAGCTGCGCGGTCCGGTCCAGTATTTCGCTGAGAGTCAGCGGGCGAAGGTTACTTTCCATGCGCGGTTCCTTTTCTGTCATCGTTGTGCTTGCGGGGATACTAGCACAGGCACAAAACGCTTCGCTTTAATGAACCACATTCAAGGGCAAAGCCAATTTGTAAACAAATAACCCCCGGACTGTTATTGCGGTAAACTGGTGTCCCGCGCAATGGAGAGCTTTCAGACCTCAATTAACGATCTGGCAAAGGCTTGTGCCCGGTCCGCCGACGCCGCCGAGTGGGCCGAGTTGCTGCGCCGATGTGCGCCCCTCGTTTCCTTGGTCGCCTTGCGCGTTTGCCGCCTCTGGACCAACCGTACCCAGTCCGCCATGGTTGACGATATCGTGCAAGAGGTCTTTCTCAAGCTGTGCGACCAGGAGCGCCGCATCCTGAGAGAATTCGAGCCCCGCGGAGAGGACTCGTTCCTGGGCCTGCTGCGCGTGGTGGCCACCTCGGTAGGCAACGACTACTTCCGCCGCCAGAGTTCCATGAAGCGGGGTGGCAAAGTGGTAACCTCCTCGCTCAACGACGACTCGGTCACGAGCCAATCCGCAGGCACACGCCAAACCGGACATGTGCTGCAGGCGGTGTTGCTTTCCCAGTTGGACCAAAAGCTCCGGTCGGCTCCGGGAGTCATGGGCGAGCGAGACCGGGTGCTTTTTTGGCTCTATTACCGCCAGGGATTCACGGCGGAAGAGATTGCCGCTCTGCCCGGCGCCGCGTTGACGGCAAAGGGCGTTGAAAGCGCACTCCGCCGCATCGCAATTTGGCTCCGCAACCAGGTTGAGGGAGCAAATCTTGAAGTCCAATCCGGCCCGGGCGGCTGAAAAAACCGGCTCCGGAAAAGGAATAGTGCGCCCAAATCCGATTAACAGTGTGCAGAAATGAGTGATGAATTGAACCCGGAACGCCCGCCCGACCAGCCCGAGAATTCTGCTCCAGAGGCAAAGGCCCTCGCCCAGGCCCTTGACGACCTGCTGCGGAGCGCGTCTGGCCACCGCGGTGCGCCGTTCTCTGATACGGCGGCCGCGGTTGAGGCGGGGCCCTGCCCCGAACCAGGCGACTGGCTACGGCTAGTCAGCGGAGATGCGCTTCCACCCGATGAAGCTGCCTTGATGACCCACGCGGCGGCGTGCGATGCCTGCGCGGATCGCCTGCAACAGAGCTTGCACCTTTCCTCAAAAGCAGCGTCCGACGAAGAGTCTGCCCAGCTCGCCGGTCTTGCTTCCGCCTCCGGCCATTGGCAAGACAGGTTCTCTGTCCGCCTGGCCCAAACTTCGCGCCGGTCCGCTCGCGGAATGCGGTCAACCTCGTATCTCTGGGCTGGCGCAGGGCTCGCTGCATCGCTGGCACTGGCCGTGGGCATCGGTCTCTGGTGGCAGCACATTCATACCCCCGAGCGCCTGCTGGCCGAGGCGTACACGCACTCCCGGATTTTCGATCTACGCATGCCCGGCGCCGGCTTTGCAGAAGCCGCGCCCCAGACTCACCTTCGTGGGAATGGAACAGGACGCGAAGCCTCAAAGCTGCTTGATGCGCGGACCCGCATTGAAAGCCGCCTTGAGAACTCGCCGGACGATCCGCACTGGCTCCAGCTTGAGGCCCGCGCCAACCTGCTTGAAGAGAAATTCGATCCGGCCATCGACATTCTCGATCGGCTTCTAGCCGCAGGACCGGTTACCGCCAGCCTGCTGGCCGACGATGCCGCCGCGTACTTCCAGCGTGGAACCGCCACCGGCAGCGAAAATGATCGCGCCACTGCATTGGACTACTTGCGCCGCGCAGACGAGTTGAACCCCGGCGACCCGGTGGTGCTCTTCAATGAAGCCGTGGTCATGGAAGACCGCGGCCAGGTGATGAACGCTGTCGAAACCTGGAACCGCTATATACGCTTCGAGCGCGATCCTCGATGGCTGGCCGAAGGCCGCGCGCGGCTTACATCACTCGAAGAAAAGCTGAAGCAGTTGAAGACCCACCAGAGCCGCATGGAGCAGCACCTGTCAACGCCCAAAGCCATGCGCGCGTTGGCCGCTGCCCCGGCCGCACTCGCAGCCATCGATGAGGAACTGTCCAGTTCTCTGCTGCCGCGGCTGCTTATCCCCGCTTTCCCCATGCCCGTTGACCGATCTCGTGGTTCGCCGTGTGACCCGGCCTGCGACGCGGCCCGCGAACTGCTGCACGCACTTGCCGCATCCCTCGAGCGCAACCATCAGGACCCCTGGCTCACCCAGTTTCTTCCCGCCACATCTTCTCTTCCCACCGACCAGTTTCTTCAAGCCGCCCACACCCTGGGCCAGGCCATTGCCGCCGATGTTGCGGGCGACTACGCCCAGGGCCGCAAATCGGCAGAGACCAGCCGCGACCTCTTTCATAGCCAGGGGAATGCCGCCGGAGAAGACCGCGCAGCAGTCGAGCAGGCGTATGCCCTTCAGGTCCTCTCTGACATTCCCGGCTGTTACCGTGCGGCTCACCCCGTGTTGAGCCGCAATCCGCAGTTTGGCTGGATTCAGATCCACGCTCTGACCGAAGACGCTGCGTGCGACCCTGCTCCGGGAACCGGCGCGGAAAACAATCCCGCGTTTCTTCGCGCCGTGAGCGAGGCCCAAAGTTGCCACTTTACCCTGCTCGAATTGCGTGCCAGAAACTGGCTTGGCGCCGCAGCGGTTGATACCGGCGACGTTGAAAACACCTGGCGCATCTATCTGGGCACCGTCCGCAAATTTCTCGCCGGCGACTATCCCGCCAGCCGGCTCTACTCCACCATGTCGGGACTGGAAGAAGTGGAGGAGTCCACGCCGCGCCTCCGCAATGCGCTGCTGTTGCAACGCGAAGCGGTAGGAGCCCTCGAGCTGTCGCAGAACCACGGTCTCATTCCCGCCGAGCGGCTTCACCTTGCCGCGGTTGCCATTCGCGCCGGGGCCGTATCGGAAGCTCAGGAGCAGATGCAGCGCTCCCAGCAGGAGCTGGCGGCCAATGGCGGCGGCGATTCAATTCGCGGATTTCTGGTCGAAAATGAAAACGCCATGACCAACCTCTATCTTGACCGCGGCAACCTGCCCGACGCGAAGAAGATGCTGCAAGCTGCCAAAGGCCACATGCAGGGCGAGAAGAATTCGTATCACAGCAGGGAATATGCACTGGCCCGCGCGCGGCTCGAACTGGCGCTCGGCCATCCTGAAACAACCGAGTCCCTGCTGCGCCAGGCGGTTATTGAAGAGGAGCGCCTTGGCGCGAAAGGCGGCGCTCAAGGCATCACCCCTGCCCAGCAGGACCGCGACTTGTACGCCGTGCTGGCCGGCGTCTGGCTCGCCCAGGGCCGCCCCGGCGAAGATGTGCTGGCGCTTTGGGAGCGCTACCGGCTCAGGATTCTGGGCACGCGGGTTGTCCCGTGTACAGCTAACGGCCTTGCGTGCCTAACGCCGGCTCTCGCCGATGCCACCCGGCGCCTGGGTCAGGCCACGGTCCTTGGGCAGATTATTCTCTTTGACCGCGTTCTGCTCTACCAGGCCACGACCGAGGGTGTTCGATGGACTTCTGCCCCCGCCGGCCGCGACCAACTGCTGGCCGACACAGCGCCCCTTGAGCGCGCCGCCAGTTCGACGGCAGCCTCGCAGGCTTCGGTGGATTCGGCAGCCCGGCGTGCGGGCGTCCTGCTTCTCGGCACCCTTCGTGACCCATCGAAGCAGCGCGGTCCGTTGTTCATTGAGGCCGACCCCCTGCTCGGCAATCTTCCCTGGCCCGCCGTTGAAGCGGGAGGCGCGGCAATCGGGCTGAGCTACGACCTGGAAGAAACGCCATCAATGCTGCTTGCCGCCCGGCCCGCTCCGGCATCGGCCGGCGCACCGCTGGTCGTCGGCGCCTCAGTATCCCCAAGCCAGGACGCCCTCTTGCCTGAAGCCCTGGATGAAGCGCGAGCGGTGGCCCGCTTTGAGCGCAACACGAGCCTGCTGCTTGGCGGCCAGGCCACCGAGCCCGACGTCGCCGGGCGGCTTGCCACGGCGTCAGCTCTCCACTTTGCCGGCCACGCCGCTCAGCAGAGCGGCGCTACCCGCCTGCTGCTGGCCTCCTCAATCGACGGCAAGCCTTATCTCGATGGCGATCTGCTTCGCACGCATCCTCCCCGCGCGGCGCGCCTGGCGGTCTTCTCCGCCTGCTCCACCGGCAAGAGAGAGGAAGGTTGGAATCACGGCATGGGCGACATTGTGAACACGCTCGCCGCCCTCGGCGTCCCTGACGTGGTAGCCACCCGCTGGCAAATCGACTCCGCCTCGGCGGTCCCCATGATGGATGCTTTCTATGGCGGACTCGCACAGGGCTTTACAGTGCCCCACGCCCTCACCGCCGCGCGCCAGACACTGGCCCGCGATCCGCGCTACCGCCATCCGTACTACTGGGCCGCCTACTACGCCTCCGGCTCAGGAAACTCGAACCTGAGCCAGCTCTTCCACGCTCCGCGGTAACCTCAGAGTCTAGGCAAACTGCTCCAGCTTCATTCCCAGCTGGTACGTCTCCCCATGCGCCAGCAAATCTTCCCACGTCACCTCGTGGTGCGTGTAACCGGCCATCCGCCCCAGCATGCAGCTCAGCGCCGTCTCCACTCCTGCCGCAATCTGGTTGTGGACGCCTCCCGAGGTAATGCTCTCAACAAAGGTGCGCTCTTTCTCTCGGTCCGCAAAAGCCAGGTTGTCGCTGAAAGCCCCATTGGCCGAGAACTTCCCCGGCTCGGCGGCCGCCGCATTCGGGTCCTGCCACGCCCAGGCCTGCGCGCCTGTAATCTGCATCGGCCCACTGTACGGAACGTTTGCCGAGCCCAGTGCGCCAAACAGCCGCAGCCCCGCGTCGAAGTTGCCATAGTCGCCGAACTGCGTTGAAGAAAATGCCAGGTGCACATCGCCGGGATACGTAAAATCCACCTGGTAGTTGTCCCAGCAGTCGCCCGCGTGGGTCAGAATATTGCGTCCACCGGTTGCCGTCGCCTTCAACGGGTGCGCGCCCAGCAACCAGTTGCACAGGTCGATAATGTGAATGTTCTGCTCAACCAGGATGTCGCCGGAGAGCGCCCGGTCCCAGAGCCAGTTGCGCAGGCGGTACTCATCGGCGCCCGCCCCCGCGTGTACCCTCTCGGTGGATGCGGGCGCGTTGTAACTGCCCGACGCGGCGGCAATCTTGCCCAGCGCCCCAGCCTTGATTCTCTCGGCAATCGCGGCAATCGGCGGCGCGTTGCGGCACTGGAAGCCCACATCCACGCTCTGTGTCGATCGCACGTGCTTGGCAATCTCCAACGCCGCCTGCGCCTGATGGATGTCGATGCCCACCGGCTTCTCGCAGTACACGTGCTTGCCCCGAGCCACTGCTTCGCCCAGATGCTCCACATGGAAGAAAGGCGGCGTCGAAATCTGGATCAGGTCCACCTCTGGCGAGCCGGCAATCTTCTTGTAGGCGTCGGGTCCTAAAAACAGAAGCTTTTCGCTGATGGGCTGCTGCCCTAGGCCGGCGTTCACCTCGTTAAAATGAGCACGTCCCGACGCAAGCTGATCGGGAAACAGATCTGCCAGCGCCACAACCTGCGCCGAAATGTTTTTGGCAAACGATGTAGCCACCCCGGTGCCGCGCCCTCCGCAGCCCAGCAACCCAAGCCGCACCGCCGAGTTGGCCTCGTACCCAAAAGCCGCTCGCGGCTTCAGCAATAAAATTCCTGCAGCAACTCCCGCACCTGTTTGAAGAAATTCACGACGCTTCATGACGCCTCGCTTCCTGTTGTTCATCTGATACTGTGCCGCAGAAACTGGGTGCCCAGGTCTCGATTTTGAGACCTGGGAAACCACAAACCTCAACGGCTCAATTCTTACCCCAAAACCGAGTGCAGTATCTCCTCGAGGTAGAGCTTTTCCAGCCGCACATCTTCAATCTGCGCCGGCCCTGAAGTCTCCCGCTCGATCGTCACAGCGCCTGCATATCCAAACTTATGCAGCCGTGTAAACACCGTCTTGAAATCCACCAGCCCCTTGCCGATGAGAACCTCTTCGCCCAATTTGCTGGGGTCGGTGGGCCAGCGGCCGTCTTTGGCGTGAATGCTGAGAATGTGCGGGCCAAGAATGTCTACCGCATCCACCGGGTTGGCTTTGCCGTAGAGAATCAGATTGGCCGTATCCAACCCCACGCCAAGGTTTGGCAGGCCCACATCTCGAATCACGCGTGACATCGCAGTCGGTGTCTCCTGCCCCGTCTCCATCAAAAAGTGCTGTTCATTGCCCTGGCAATGCTGCGCTACTTTGCGGATCGCTTCGACCGTCCCGGCATAGAGCGCGTCGTCCGGATTCTCGGGAATGAAGCCGCAGTGCGTCTGCACCTGGGGCACACCGAGCCGCTTGGCAAAATCCGAAGCCTGGCAAAGGGCGTCGATGCGCGCCGCGCGCGTCTGCGGCGGAACCAGGCCAATCGTAGCGGGCCCGCGCATAAAGTCCCACACCAGCGGCTCGGGGCCCACCACCTCCACCGTCGTGGCAGTCACCGCGTAGCGCGCCAGCAGTTCGCGCAACTGCGCTGCCAGTTCCGGGGTGAAGCCGTTGATGTAGTCGTCCAGCGAGAGAAAGCAGTTTGAAAAGCCCAGGTCGTGAACCCGCCGAATGGTCGCCTCCGGCGCGCCAAACGGGTTCACCAGCAGGCCCAACGCCATCGGCTTCAACGCTGCGGGCGCGGTCTCCGCCAACCTCGGCGCGGACCAAAGTTTCTCGGTCACCAAGGCGGCCGAGGCAGCGCCGATAAAATTTCTCCGGTTCATTTGGTGTCCCTTCCTTCGCAAACTAATACTACATTTGCTGTTACATTCGCATATCCCTCATTTGCGAGGGAGCAGGAAGCTTCAGCCTCCTGAAATGCCAACGCCCAGGAACCACGGAAGGATTAGCAAAATGAGGACTCCGATCAAGCCGTCGCCTTCACCGGAACTGCAGTGAGGGACGGCGACCAATATAGCCCGAGTGAGGTATTCTGCCGCCTCGGAACTGAGGCGAAAGTCGTTCAGGTTGAAGGAATCAAGCCGCTTTTCGCTTGACGCCCCATCGTCGCTGCCCGCAGCGGCGCCTACTCCAACTGTTGAACCTGGGTTCCCTCAGGCACCTTCACCAGGAACTGATCGTCGGTTAGCGTCATGTTCTCCACGATCTTTTCGACCGTTAGAACAATCTGGTACTCCTCCATCGGTCTCCGGATCGTCACCTTCGACGGATACTGGCTGGTGCCAAAATCCGTGTAATCCGCATAAAAGACCTGGGTCTCCAGGTTGCCCTCGTTATCGTAGAGATCCTGCTGGTACGGCAGAAGATTGTCGCGGTGAAACGTGACCACGCGCACAGGCGTCAGCTCCGAACTGCCCGGTTTGCGCCGCATAACGCTGAGAATGTATTCCGGCACCGTGTAAAAGTGCTTCCGCTGCGCATCCTCTTCAGTTGAAACATCGGCGGTCACCGCATAAAGGTCGTCCGGCTCAAGACCGCGAACGATCATGGCGTCCAGAAAGAATCCCGGCCGCATGTTTTCCACCTGGCTGGCCGACTTCTTCTTCAGCGTGTTTGGCCCTTTGACCACCTTGTTCCGCGATGGAATGTAGAGCGTAAACGTCTTGCCGTCGCTGGCCATGTCAAACATTTTTGTGCCCAGCACAGGAACCTGGCCCAATACCCGCAGCGACTCCGGCTTGCGGATCAGGATGTGTCCCCGGAACGTGGTGTAGTCCTTGGCCACACCTTCTTTGCTCTTCAATACGCTGGCCTGAATCTCCACCGTGGCGGTGAGAGTGTTCAGCGCGCCCCAGCGTTGGTTGAGCTGCGCCACCAGGTCCGCGGGCTTCACTGTCTGCACAACCGACGGGGCCTTGGGCACCGGCAGTCTGCGCGTGGTCCTGAGAATAAAGCAGCCGGAGAGCGTGAACGGCAACAGCATTGCCGAAAGAGCGGCCAGGCGGCGTACAGGCTTCATCGTCCACCCGCCTTTTTCACCGCATGGCGGTATCCGGCCACGTTGTGCTCGTGTTCTTCAATGGTCGACGAAAAGAGCGAATGCCCCTGCGCATTGGCGCCTGCGGCCACAAAGTACAGGTAATCGGTTTTCGCAGGTTCCATGGCCGCGCGCAAAGACCGCATGCCTGGGTTGGCCACCGGCCCCGGCGGCAACCCGGCGCGCAGATAGGTGTTGTAAGGTGTATTGCGCTTCAGGTCGCTCTGGTAGATGGTGCCCCTCCACAGTCCCTCAACCTGCAACCCGTAGATCACGGATGGATCGGTCATCAGCGGCATCTTTTTGGCAAGGCGGTTCTCAAAGACGCTGGCCACCAGCGGACGCTCCGCGTCCACTGCCGTCTCCCGCTCGACCAATGAAGCCAAAGTCACCACGCGATGCACATTCTCTTTCAAACCAAGCTGCCCGGCCACTGCCCTGAAGCGGCGCACCATGGCCGCGCAAATTTGAGCCGGGCTGGCCTTGCGCGCAAAGTAGTAAGTATCCGGGAAAAGGTAGCCTTCCAGGCTTGTTGCCGCGGGATCCACGTCGGACACCAGCTTGACCTCGCTCGCCTGTGCGTCAACAAAGCCCTGGCTGGCCCCAAACCCTGCCGCCTCAAGCCGTGCGGCAATGTCGAAAACTGTGGCCCCTTCCGGAATGGTCACGGCCCTGGTAAACACGTCGCCGCGCACAATCCGGCTGTACACTTCGGTGAGCGCCGCCGGATGGTCGAACCGGTACTCTCCGGCCCGCAGCCTTCCCCGTTTCCACCAGCGCATCAGCAGGAAGCCGTACCGGCTGCGCACCACGCCCGCCGACTCCAGTTGCTGTCCTATCCGCGCGGCCGTCGAGCCAGATGGAATATCAACGAAGGTCTCAGTCTCCGGCCCGTATGGGGCGATCACAAGCCATGCCGCAGCGCCAGCCCCCAGAAGCAGCACCAGAACCGTCGCCAGGATGACTCCCGCCGCGCCAGAACTGCCTTTTTTTCTGCTCGTTCGTCTGCGGCGTACCATTCGTTAATATGGACCCTTCATCCTTTAAGACGCTTTGCATCGACGCTGAGATGCGATTACTTCGATTGTACCGGGCATCACAGCCAAAACCGGCCGTTTCTTCAACAACCCGCTGGCTTTAAGCTGGAGATTAGGAGCCAAATCCTGCAATCAGCACCCCGTCCACGCTACCTCGCCCTCGACGTCGGCAATCGCCGCATTGGCGTCGCTGTGTCAGACGAACTGGGCCTGACCGCGCAGCCGGTCCTCACCCTGGAGCGGCGCCGCAACCAGCGCGAAGATCTGCGCTCCCTCGCCCGCCTCGCCCGCCGCTTTGAGGTTGCCGGCATCGTCGTTGGCAATCCGGTGCATCTTTCAGGCGAGTTGAGTCCCCAGACCGTCAAAACCCAGGCCTTTGCCGCAGAGTTGGGAGAACTGACGGGCCTGCCCATTCACCTGTGGGACGAGCGCCTGACTACCCGTGAAGCCCACCAGATTCTCTATGAAGCGGGTCACCCCCGCCAGGAGCACCGCCGCGTTGTAGACCAGGTTGCGGCCACGCTGATCCTGCAATCCTTCCTCAACGAGAAACAGCGGCCTGACGAAAGCCCCGAGCCTCTCAGTTCCTAGCCCCTTAGTCCTTCTCCCATCACCCGCGTATAATTAGACGTCTAGTTCTTTCATCTCTTGCGGTTTGAGCCACCCCAGCTCCCCGCCACGGATCATGAATGCCCGAGCACATTAAGAAGCAGCTGTTAGCAGAGATCGCGATCCTTGAGCACGAGCTCCAGCATGAGCTGCCTGCCGAGATCAAAAAAGCCGTTGCCATGGGTGACCTCTCGGAAAACGCCGAGTATCACATGGCCAAGCAACGGCAGGACTTTGTTAACGCCCGCCTGGGCCAGCTCAAAAAGCGCATGGCCGAGCTTTCGCTCGTCAACTTGACCAACATTCCCCGCGACCGGGCAGGCTTCGGCTCCACCGTGGTTGTCTTTGACTCCACAAAGGACGAGGAAATCGTCTACCGCCTGGTCACCAGCGAAGAGTCAGACGTTTCAAAGGGCCTTATCTCCACCACATCTCCAATTGGCCGCGGCATCGTGGGCAAGCGCGTGGGCGACATTGCCACCATCGTCACCCCCAACGGCAAGCGCGAGCTTGAAATTCTAAAGTTGACCACCATCCACGACGAAGCCGCCGAAGCAGAAGCAACCGATGGAACATCTGCAGCCGGCGCGGAACAGCAGTAAGGACGAAAAAGAAATGACCTGGACCAGTGCTCTTGGCCGCGGCTGCGGCTGGCTACTTAATCACCTCGTGCACGGCCTGGCGCTGACCCGCATCTCTCCCAACGCCCTCACCTTCATCGGCCTGGTCATCAACATCGTCGCCGCGTTTCTCTTCGGCCATGCCGACGCCAAGAACGCTGACTGGATGTTCTTCTCCGCGGGTTGCGTCATCTTTACCGCGGGCGCCTTCGACATGCTCGATGGCCGCGTGGCCCGCCGCAACAACCAGGTCACCGTCTTCGGATCGTTCTTTGATTCCGTCATCGACCGCTACTCCGACGTAGTGCTGTTCTTCGGCCTGCTGGTCTACTACGGCCGCATCAACCGCTTCCGTTACGTGGTGCTTGTGGCCTTTGTCATGGTCACGTCGCTGATGGTGAGCTACACGCGCGCCCGCGCCGAGGCTCTCATCGGCCAGTGCAAAGTCGGCTTCATGGAGCGCCCGGAACGCATTGTTCTGGTCATCATCGGCGCTGTGTTCAGCCACTGGGGCGCAATGGGTCCGGTTCTTTGGGTGCTTGCCGTGCTTTCAACCATCACGGTGGCCCACCGAATCGTTTACACCTACCAGAACACCAAGCACCTGGCCGCGCAGGGCTAGAGCGCCTAGAGCCTGTTCCAAAAATGGCAGCTGCATCTGAGTTATAAAACCTCAGGTGTTAAAACCCCTGTTTTTAGGGCAGTTCTTGGCACGACTGAAGTCGTGCCCTGACACAAAGCTGATTTTTGAAATACGCTCTAGCAGTTCACCACCATCACGGAGCAGCCCTGCTTCACCGGCTTCCACTGCACCAGGAACTGCGTGACTGCCGCGGTCTCCATGCGCCGCATGGCCGAAAACTGGTGGTTTTTCTGGCTGTACAGCAGCTTTCCGTTTTCGCTTAGAACCGCCAGTGCCGGCACGCCCTTGTCGATGGGGACCTCGTACTTGCTTGCGATATCCAGGTTGCGGTCCGCATAGCCGATGTTGACGTGGACAAGCACAAAATTGGCCTCCAGAAGGGGCAGGTTCTGCGGGTCGTGGAAATACATGTCGAGCACCTGGCAATCGCCGCACCAGTTCCCGCCAAAGTCCAGCAGAATGCGCTTGTGGGCTTGCGCGGCGGTCTTCAGGGCGGCAGCCAGATCAGCCTTGGCCTGTGCCGCATCGGGATAGATTTCGCGGGTGGCAGGCCTTGCCGTGCCAACGGCCAGGGCCAGAAAAGCAACCAGTGCGGCGCGTCTAAATATCTTCACAGGGAACACTCCACTACTGCCTTCAGTGTGCCACAAAGCGGAGAGCGCTTGCCAACCTCGCGCCCCGGCGTCATGTACTCTGAAGTGTGGCCAATGAACTCCGCAATCGTCTCGAATCCTCCATGTTCCCCGACCTGGGATCGATGATGGAGGGCTATGCCCGCGCAGCCGCCGAGTTCGCCAAAAAAGAATTCAAGCTGAAACTGGACTTCACCTCGGAATCGATCAACGCCTTGGATGAAATTCTGGTCATGGTGGGCGAGAGCCCCGAGCTCGATCTGGATTTCGAAACCCGCCTGTGGGGCAGCTACCTGGGAGAAATTTTGCGGCGCCGGTATGCCGGCACCTGGGAAATGACCCAGTATCCCGGCGGCCTGGTGGCTGTTCCTGCGGTGGATGTGCGTGGTTCCAGACTCTTTCCGCTGATGAAGGTTTACCGCCGCCTGACCATCGGCGAAGAAGACGACCTGCGCGCCTTTTACACAATGGCCACCGAGCGGCTGGGCAAACCGGCACAGGTAAACTAGAACCCGCCCGCGCGCTGCACGACTTCCCGCCTTTGTGCGACAATAATCACGGATAGAGTGCGTCGGCACATCGCGGCGCTCGGAGGATAGCATTATGGATCTCATACAGCCGTGGCATCTGGTTGTGCTGGGTGTAGTCGCGTTCCTGCTGTTCGGCGCCAAGCGGCTGCCGGAGCTGGGCAAGGGTTTGGGTGAAGGCCTGAAGGGCTTCAAGGAAGGCATCAAGGGGGTCACGGACCCCACGCCTGCGCCACCGCCGCCGGTTGTGCAGCAGAGCGCGCCGCCCGCGCCGCCGCCCGCTCCTACAGTCGAAACCAAGTAGGCGATTTCGCCGGCCCAGGGTTTCGCGCCGTTCCGTGTGTTGGGGTTGACGCTCACTCTGGAGTCGCGTGAATTGTTCGAAATGTCAGCGGCCCGTGCCAAAGCACGGCCGCTTTACGTTTGCTGGCCGCTGCGGCAATCTGCCGGGTGCACCATCCATTTCGCGCACTTTGCGAAATGGGTGGGACAGCACTCTCTCAACTCACGGCCTTAGTCCTTAGTCCTCCTCACAGGCTCAGCAGCACCACGGCAACCAGCGCCACGCCCATGCCGCCTACCTGCCGTCGCGTGGGCCATTCGCGCAGCACCAGCGCGGCCAGCAGAATGGTGCCTGCCGGATAAAGCGAGCAGACCACCGCCGCCACATCCAGCCGCCCCAGTTCCGTTGCCCGGAAATAGACAAGGTTGCCGAAGGTATCGAGCATTCCTGCCATGATTCCCGTGAGCCAGAACCCTCGCC
Source organism: uncultured Acidobacteriaceae bacterium (assembly GCA_903911925.1). Classification (GTDB taxonomy): domain Bacteria; phylum Acidobacteriota; class Terriglobia; order Terriglobales; family Acidobacteriaceae; genus Telmatobacter. The sequence continues at coordinate 86,581 of CAIWFH010000058.1, read as the reverse complement.
ACGCGCATTTGGGCGGTTTTACCAGCAGAACCAGCACCATGGCCACGACCCCGGCAGCGCGGGCGGCAGTCATGGGCCACAAAAGCCCTTCCCCGCCAGCCATCTTGAACAGGATCAACTGGGTGCCGAAGCCGATTCCCGAAAGCGCCCCCAGCAGCAGCGCCAACGGCGGTGTGCCCGCGCCTCTGGCTCTTGGCGAGTGGGAGATCAGCCAGATGGCGACGCACCCCATTGCCAATCCAGCAGCAGTCAGCGGGGTTGGGAGTCCGTCGTGGATGAGAGAGAAGAGAACGGGCACGAGCGCTGTCAGCAGGCCGGTGAGGGCCGCTGTGAGGCCCATGGCCCCCATGGCCAGCGCGCGATAGAACACGGCCAGCGCCACTGCCCCTTCAGCCCCGCCCAGCGCGGCATAGATGAGAGGATGCGCGCCCGGGAGGGCCACCTTCATGCCCAGGCAAACGGCAAGCAATACGAAGAGAGAAACAAGATGGCCTGAGCAGACCACCAGCAGAGCGGGGGCGCGGCGCGCGCCCAACCCGCCCACAAAATCCGATCCGCCCCAGGTGGCGGCCGAAATCAATCCCAGCCCGGCCGCTGCTCCCGACGAACTCACGGGCTACTGCAGATCCTTCGCCGAAGGATAGTAGCCGTGCTTTGCAATTACCTCAAGCCCCGGGCGGTCCACGCGCACATCGATCTTGCGGAACTTGCCGTCGATTACCGGCTGGTGGCTCAGGTAGCCGAGCGTGTACTGGGTCCGCGCCTCTTCGGCAATCTTGGCGTAACTCTTCTCGATGCCGTTCAGGCTGGCTTCCGAGTCCAGCGTTCCGCCGGTTTCAAGCGTGTATTTATTCAGGATGTTGTCATACATCGTGAAGGGAATATGGACGCGGCTGATGAAGCCTTCGCCCCAGCGCGCCGAGTCGCCGACGGCCGTTCCGTAGACACCAATCTGGTTGGTTTGCAGGTAGCGCACAACCTCTTTGTAGGTGGCCTTGCTGCCGTATTCCTTGCCGTCCGAGATCACGTAGATCACGCGCCGGCGGCCCTTGGGACGCGATGAAAGCTCCTTGGCCGCGGCCAGGATGGCGTCGTTGAGGGTGTGAATTTCCTTGGGGATGGTCATCGGGGCGGTGCCGCTTCCAGTTGACCGGCCCGGCTGGATGTTGGGATCGGCGCATGCGCCGTTGACATGGATACTGCAGCCGGCCAGAGGGCCGCTGTTGACAGGCACCAGCATATCTTCGCCGGCCGCCTTGGTCATTGAGAGCACATAGGGAACGCGCGCGCTCTGTGCTCCGGTAAAGCCTCCGGAGCGGTTCTGCGCGCCGTTGTTGTAAGAGAACACCGCAACTTCGTCGTAGGGCGTGAGCGCTCCCTGGATGGCGCCTAAAGAATTGTTTACTTTGGCCATTACGTCTGAGGTCAGGCTCTGGTCGATGACGAAAGCGACGGATAGCGGGAACGGGTCAACGGTAAACAGGCGAAGAGGCTCGCGAATTTCGTTCTCAAAAACCTTGAAGTCGCGGAAGGTGAGTCCGGCTACCAGCTTGCCCTTTGCGTCCTTTACCGTAACCGGAACTTCGACAAAGTTTACATTGACGATGAAGTCCGCGGTCTTCTTCACGCCTTCGCCGGCTGCGGGCATCTCGGGCGGGGCGGCCTGAAAGGTGTCTTTGCCCTGCGAAGAAGGCGGGGCGCTGCTCGGCGCCGGCTGTTGCGGTACTTGCTCGCTGGATGAAGAACTGGACGACGATGGAAGATCCCCGGCGCCGATGCCAGGCGTAATCGGACCGTCTCCTGTAAGCGGAGGGTGCTTTTGGGGCGCAGGGGCATCGGGCACGGTGGGTTGCTGCTGTTGGGCGAAGGCCACCCTGCCTGAAATCAGGCCCGAACTCAGGAGCGCGGCAAGCGCCATTACCGATAAACCTAGCTTCACAGGTATTTCGTCCTCCCGGACTGCCGCTTTCTGCCGACCAACGGCTCGCGGAAGCACTCCGCGCCAGCCGGAAACCAGCCAGCAGGGCTGCATTGGACAGAGTATCAGACGCGCCAGCGCTGCGCTGGTTGGCCCCCGGCCCACAATCGGTTCGGGTATGCTCTCTTCAGTGTTCAGGGCTCGTCTAAAGGAGCAGAATGAGCGTTCGTTTAGGAGTTGCCGCCTTGTTGCTTGGCCTACCGGCCCTGTTTGCGCCGGGGTGGGCCCAGCTTGCACCGTCGCCGGATGCGCCGCCGGTCAGCACCGCTCCGGCTCCCGCGGACGATGAGCAGTCGGTGGCCACATTCAAACTCCAGGTCAACCTGGTGGACGTGTTCTTTACCGTCAAGGACAAGGGCGGGAACCTGGTTCCGCACCTGACCAAGGACGACTGCAACGTGCTGGAAGACAAGGAACCCCAGAAGCTCAAGAACTTTGTGGCCGAGACTAACCAGCCGCTGACCCTTGGCATTCTGCTTGACACTTCAGGCAGCCAGGAACGGGTGCTGCCTCTCGAGCAGCAGGTTGGGAGCCAGTTTCTCGAGCGCATATTGCGCCAAAAGGACGAAGCCTTTCTGCTGTCTTTCGACGTGAATGTAGACCTGCTGCAGGACTTCACCAACAGCGCCCGCCAGTTGTCGCACGCCATGAACAAGGCGGAAATCAACACCGCTGGAGGAAACGGAGCCGCGGGAATTCCGGGAGCCGGCGGCGGAACCATACCCTCCATTGGAGCGCCGAAGGGAACCCTGCTTTACGACGCGGTTTACCTGGCGGCCAACGAGAAGATGACCCAGGAGACCGGCCGCAAGGCGATGATCCTGCTGACCGACGGCGAGGATCAGGGCAGCAGGGTCAAGATTGGCGAATCCATCAGTGCGGCACAGCGGTCGAACGTTCTGGTGTACGTCATCCTGATTGCCGATCGCGGTTTCTATGGCGGCTTCAACATGGGGTACTACGGCTATTCGGCCATGAAGAAGATGGCTGAAGAAACCGGCGGACGGCTCATCGATGTAGGCAACAACGGCAAAAAACTTGAGGCGGCCTTCCAGCAGATTGAAGATGAGTTGCGCACGCAGTATGTGGCCAGCTACACGCCCAGCAATTCCAAGCTCGATGGCACTTTCAGGCATCTCGCGGTGGAGTGTCGCGGAGATGGGATGAAAGTGCAGGTCCGCAAAGGCTACTTTGCCACGCCGCCGTCTAATTAGAAATCGAGTCTCAGCTGGATGTCTCATTTCAAGGCAATGAATTACCGAAGTCTTGTTACACGGTAATCTGGCGCATAACATCCGTCTTCGCTACTATCGGCATCAGTGAAACAAACTTTAATCTATGCGCGCCAGAAAGATGCCATGATGACGAATTGCACCGCCAATGACGGTTTTGAGATCAGCCCCCGGTTTCGCCTCACAGTAGAAGAACGGATTGCGCGGCTCGAGCGGGACGCTGAATTCGACGAAGCCCGGGTGTCGGGGCTCATCGATGCCGACCACATTCGCAGGCACATGCGTTTGGTGGCCGTGCAGCGGGCTGAGGCTTTGCGCATGAGGCTTTTTCTTGATCGCGCCAGGACGCGGCTTCCGCAGCCTTTGATTGCCCTATAACTCCCGGCGCACTCAGCTAACCAGCAACTTGAGCCGGCAACATGCCTTCCGCAGTCGGCGAACCTTGTTTCCACTTTGAAGAGTTTGGAGCACCGGGCGGGTTTCGAACCCGCGAATACAGGTTTTGCAGACCTGCGCGTTAGCCACTTCGCCACCGGTGCTTGAGAGAGTTGTCAGTTGACAGTGGGCAGCTGTCATTTTCCACCCCAAGTCAACCGGACTCGTTGCTCTAAATCAGGTTTCCTGTTGCACTCAGTCCTAAATTAAAAAACCCACCGCGCCTTATGGCGGGTGGGTCGATGGGGATCAGGATTCTTGTTTCGGAATCTAGCCCATACGACGCGCCCGCTCGGCACAGCAGCCCTGACAGCTGCAGCAACAATTCGCGAGAGTGAAGATATGTGCCATTGAATCCTTAGCCGGATGACGGGCTTTACGTCGCCGCGTCCATCGGGGTATTCGTAGAGTAGAGTAAGTCTGAATTGAAGTCAAGCGATGCGCGGCGTCGGTGATTGAAGGCCGCGAGCCGATTGCGCTAAGCAACAACCCCCAGCACCTTATCTTCGCAACTAAGTGCGAGGTTCACATGAGCACACAGTCAGAGCCTGAAATGCTGAGAAAAGCATACGAGGCATTCAACGCCCGCGAGATTGATGCAGTTCTGGCAATGATGCTCCCCGATGTGGACTGGCCCAATGGTATGGAGGGCGGGCGCGTGCTGGGCCAGGAAAACGTGCGCGCCTACTGGAAGCGCCAATGGCAGCTTGTGGACCCGCGCGTCGAACCGGAGAGCTTTGCCTGCGAAGACGCCGGGCGAATTGTGGTTCGCGTTCACCAGGTTGTTCGAGACCTCGCCGACAGCATCCTTCTCGATCATATGGTTGGTCATTCCTACACCTTTCGGGACGGCCTGATTGCCCGCATGGATATTCTCGATGCAGACTGACGCCCGGATGAAATGAAACCCAGGAGTTGAAGGCCGTGGAACTCGACTACTTTGTGGTAGATGTCTTTACTGAAACCGCGCTGCAAGGGAACCCGCTGGCGGTGGTGATGAATGGCGGCGGACTGAGCACCGCGCATATGCAGGCCATCGCCAAGGAATTCAACCTGTCAGAAACCACATTCGTGCAGCGCAGGCCAGCCGATGTGGAACGGGCCGAGGGAGTGCGGGTGCGCATCTTCACCACCCAGGAAGAATTGAACTTCGCCGGGCATCCCACGCTGGGAACCGCGAGCGTGCTGCGGCGCGAGGCGCCTGAAGCGGTGCAAGGGTCAACGGTGACTCTGGCGCTTAACGTCGGCCCTGTTCCAGTCGTCTTCAAAGGCGAAGGCTCGTTTGGCGAGATGACACAGCGGGACCCGGAGTTTGGCGCCGGACTTGAAGTGGGAGCGGTTGCACGGCTGACAGGACTTGCGACAGAGGATCTTGACCCGACACTGCCGCCGCAGGTCGCTTCAACGGGAACTGCGTTCGCCATTGTTGCGCTGCGGTCGGTGGCTGCACTGGCGCGGCTCAACGTCAACCAGCAGGAGGCAACGGTCTGGCTGCGCGAGCGCGGGGCGCGCTGGTTTTATGTGCTGGCGCGGACAGGGCACACAGAGCCGGCCTGGCGGGCGCGGATGCAATTCAACGGCGGCGAAGATCCCGCGACGGGTTCGGCTGCCGGATGCGCCATAGGCTACCTGGTTGCGCACGGCGCGGTTCGTTCCGGCGATCATGTTCAAATACGACAGGGCGTTGAAATGGGACGGACCAGCGATCTTTTTGTCGCTGCAGATTTGATTTCGGGGAAGGTGGCGAATGTGCGCGTGGGGGGCAGCACCGTTCTCGTGGCAAAAGGACAGCTTTTCCTGCAGTAATGCACATGCTTTCAACAGAAAATCATCGCCGCAAGTTATAGCGAGTGTTAAATCTAGGTTACTTTCGCTTGTTTCACACCGATTTTCAGGGCGGCCTTCGCTTCCCTTTCTCCATTGCCATAGATTTTCAATCACCGTACTCTAGCGATTCATTGAACCAATTTAACCGGCGACTTTACCGGTTCGGCCCCAGGCACCAAGCACAATCCAACTGCGAACAAAGGATAGCCTCCAGGAAATCGAATGCCGGATGCTGTTTCGTTGGAACTCCGCGCCCCCTCATAGGCGATGGCATTCCTGCCAAGCGGCACGGCCGCACGTTCATCCGGGAAGCAGCTTTCCTGTTTGTAGTTCACGGTCCCACAAACCAGCTCGAACGCCACTACAGCGGGCAGGGGAGAAGTGTGTTTGCCATTGGGGCTCGCAAACTAAACGAAGGAGTTAATCAACAGACAATGCGCCCCAAGAAAATTATTCTCTGCGTAGACGACAACGAACAGGATCTTTCCATTCTCAGGTTCATGCTGGCAACCAACGGGTACCGGGTGGTTGCAGCCACCAGCGGGCAGGAGGCAATCGGCCTCTTTGCGGAGTTCCAGGTTGACCTTGTATTGGCTGATTTTGGAATGCCTCAAATGAACGGGAACCAGCTGGTTGACCGCCTGAAGCGGCTTGCCCCGCATGTGCCGATGATCCTGCTCGGCGACCCACAGAAGATGGGCGGCGATATTCACGCGGCCGACGCCCTGCTGGCCAAGAAGAACTGCTCGCCGCAGGAACTGCTGGAACGCATCAAGGTGATGAGCGCCCGCAAACGCGGACCGCGCAAGGGCGCGCAGCGGATGGCGCCCGTAAGTGAACTGGCGGCGGCCTCGTAAGCCCTGGCAATTGCTGCCGACTTTTTGCAAGCTGCTGAGATACTCGCGGCCTCTCGGCTCGATCAATCCCGGACTGCGGGGCTTGGTCAGCCAACGCCGATAGCGGAACTAGGGTTGGGAATCCACCCCGATTTTAGTCCGCTAACTCGCTTTGGAAACCTTTTCAATCGACCCGCATCACTCGTGTTCTTCTTTCGCCAATACTCGGCTCTTGACGATTCTGCATGCGGATGGGCATACTCCCCAATTATGCCCATGCCGGAGAACTCTCCTCTGCTCCGGCGGCAGTTGGCTTCTTATGGACCTGGTGGTTGTTCGTCTTCTTTTTGTTGCTCTTCTTGCCGGAGTTTGCTATTTCCTTCGTCCATTCGGCATGACTGGTTGGGTGGGAGCGGGCGCTGGCGCGCTGGCAGCCTCCGCCGTCATCCTTTTTGAGTTCCGCGTGCGGGCTCTAACCTTGCGCAGGCTCATTGGCGCGCTGGTGGGCTCCATCATGGGCATCATCGGTGCGGCTCTCTTCTGCCTCGTATTGCGCAGCGCTCCTCTTGAGACATCCAACTCGGCTGCATTGCAGATTTTTGTTCTGCTGCTTATGACTTATGTCGGGCTCCTGGTGGGCGCCAACAAGGGCGACCTGCTCAATCCCGCGGCCCTGGGAACTGTCTTCTCCAGCGACCGGCCCACTCGCCGCAACGTCAAGGTACTTGACACCAGCGTGATAATCGACGGCCGCATTGCCGACATTGCAGAGGCCGGTTTTATTGATGGTGTCATGGTGGTGCCCGAGTTCGTGCTCCGCGAACTGCAGATCGTGGCAGACTCTACAGACGGTTCAAAGCGCCAGCGCGGCCGGCGCGGGCTCGATATGCTGCAGCGCATGCAGTCCAACACCAACATCCAGGTGCAGATTGTTCCCGACGACTTCCCTTCCATCCGCGAGGTGGATCTGAAACTGCTTGAACTGGCCAAGAAGTGGGAAGCCAAGGTGGTGACCAACGACTTCAACCTGAACAAGGTGGCCCATCTGCACCGCGTTGAAGTGCTGAACATCAATGACCTGGCCAACGCCCTGAAGCCCGTGGTGCTGCCCGGCGAACGCATGACCGTGCTCATCCTGAAAGAAGGCAAGGAGTACAACCAGGGCGTAGGCTACCTGGACGACGGCACGATGGTGGTGGTGGATCACGCCCGCAAGCTGATCGGCAAGTCAGTAGACATTTCTGTCACCAGCGTGCTGCAAACCGCCAGCGGCAAAATGATCTTCGGCAAGATGGACGAAAACGGCAAGAGCGGCGAGGCCGGGCGGCCCGGCTCCGTGGAGATGACGCACTAAAGCCTGTTATGAACGAACTGCCCATCGTTTGCAGCTGTCCGAAGCGAAAATGCCCGCGGCACGGAGATTGCGTGCCTTGCCGCGAATATCACTTGAACGCCAGGCGTCCGAAACCGCCGCGCTGCGAACGAAAAATTTCGTGGCTTCGAAGGCTCATCAGCGGGAACCCGGGAAGAGCTTAGCGTGACGGTTCAATGTCGCGGAGCTGGCTGATCTGAACCTGCATTTCGGCGTCGGTGTAATTTGGTATGTCCCCCTGCAGCACCGAGGCATGCGGCTGGAACGCATCGGTGAATGCCTGAATCGACTCGCAGGTAAACCCCACGATTGCCCAATAGGGTGGCGGCTGATCCGGCATCGCCCCGCTGATTCCGATCTCTACCGATAGCGCCTTGATCGCAGGCCCCAGCAACTTCACGGTCATTGGCATGTGCGTGTTCAGGTAGTAGTTCTCATCAAAATGAGTTCCCGCCTTTTTCAAATAGAGAATACTGACCTTGATCACCGTTTCTCCTTTTTCGCGCAGACGCTTCATCGATACTTTGGCATCTTCAGGTGGCGCGATTTGCCCGATCGACCGCAATGAGCAACCGATCTAAGCTCAGCCCTCTGCCCAGAACCGCTCAGAGAGATATTTTTCGGCAGAATCCGGAAGCACGGTCACAATCACCGCAGCGCGGCCGGCTGCGGCCTCTTCTTCCGCAATCTGCACGCAGACTGAAACCGCCGCCGCAGCTGAAATGCCCACCAATAGCCCTTCGTCCCGCGCCAGGCGCTTGGCCATGGCATAAGCCGCTTCAGTCTCCACATCAACAAGGCGGTCGGCGAGGTGGGGGTTGTAAATGGCTGGGACGATAGACGAGCCCAGGTGCTTCAGACCCTCGATGCCGTGGAAAGCCGAATCGGGCAGGATGCTGATGGCCTGGAGCGCCGGATTCTGCCCCTTGAGATAACGGACTGTTCCGGTGAATGTGCCGGTGGTCCCCAGGCCGGCCACAAAGTGGGTGACTTGGCCGCCGGTCTGCCGCCAGATCTCAGGCCCGGTGGTGTGGAAATGGGCCAGCCAGTTGGCGTCGTTCGAATATTGGTCAATGTAGCAAAAACGCGCAGGGTCGTTGCCCGCCAACTCACGTGCGCGGCGAATGGCGCCGTCCGATCCCTGATCCGGAGCCGTCCAGTCCATGATGGCTCCATAGGCTCGCAGAATCCGCTTCCGCTCCGGCGATACGTTGGAGGGCATGGCCAGTTGCACAGGGAAACCCAGCGCAGCCCCCATCATGGCCAGGGCGATGCCGGTGTTGCCGCTGCTGGCGTCGAGCACGGTTTTGCCCGGCACCAGCAGGCGGCGGTTCAGTGCGTCGCGAATCATACCGGCGGCGGCCCGGTCCTTCACGCTTCCGCCGGGGTTTGCCCACTCCGCCTTGCCGAGCAATGTGATGCCGTTGAGGCCGCGAACCGCCTGTTCCAGCCGGATAAGCGGCGTGGAGCCGATGAGTTCGGGAAGGGTGGAGCCGGTTTTCGGCTGAGTTGCGGCGGTTTCCATAGGAGATTGCGGCCTCGTTCTGAATATGCGAGATTGAAAGTGCGAGATAAAGGTTGGCTAAGAACTTGCCGATATCCCTTTCAACATCCTCGCAGACTGGAAAGCGACTATGGCCCGGAAAACAAAGAATACGAATTTCGAACAGACTTTGGACCTGCTGCGTGCTCATTCGTTTGATGTTGCACCCTATTCCGAGGTCGCAGGGAGTGTGCTGGTAAGCAAGGATGGAGCAGGCGCAGTACTGCTTCCAGTGAAGGATGGGCCGGCGGCGTTTCTTGTGGCTCCAGGGGCCCTGCTGGGCGGCGAATTGGCCCGCTTGCTCGACCGCGGCTACCAGAAGTTCATTAGAACTGCTCAATACGAGGTTCCTGCGACGGCAAGTCAATTGCAATCCATTCACAGGTTCGCCGATGAACTGAAGCAGTTGACCGGCGCGATGAACCTGTACAACGAGTCGCTGGGCACAACCAGCGATTTGTACGAGTACGACCGGCTGAAGGGCCGTGAAGCCCTGCAGCCCGATCCCCCGATCCCCTGGCAGGCCACCGGGGCACACTGACGGTAGTTCTGGCGGTAAGAATCATGGACGAGGATGAGAACGGTGCGGTCCTTGCTCAAAAGCCATCGGACCGCCGCTCTGCGCCGCGCCTCAGCGTCGACGGCCTCGCCTCGCTTTTCCTCGTGAAACATGGCTCCAGTGTGCCTTGCCGGGTGGTGGACCTGAGCATGGGAGGGTGCCTGCTCGAGACCCAGAAGCAACTTCTCGCGGGCATCCAGTTGCGGGTTGAAGTCACATTCAAGGTGAGAGGGCTTGCCTTCCGCTTCAATGGCGTAACCCAATGGACCGACGGACGGCAACGCATAGGCATTCGCTTTGTGGATGTGACCTCTCGCCGCAAAGATGAGCTGGTCGAGCTTCTGCGCGAGGTGGAGCAGGAGAATGCAGAGAAGGCCGCGGCTCAGGCTTCAGAGGCTGGGGCAATTGAAGAGCAGGCTCCTGAAGAAATCACTGTTGCGTGCGAAGAGCTGGAACCTGAGCCTGCGGTGAATTCCTACCCAGTTTGCGAGCCGCCGATGCGCAGCCAACCTGCAGTGTGCGCGATCCCGTCACAGCCTGAGATTGAAGCGCCGTCTGCGCCGCGGTTTGCCAAGCCGGCCAAGCGGGAACGCCGCGCGCAATCGCGGCATGAAGTGGACACTTCGGCGGTGATTTATCTGGTTAATGTCGGGTCAAGACTGCACGGACGCATAGTCGACCTCAGCCTGGGCGGGTGCCGCATTCGCACCGACGAGCGTTTTCCCGTGGGCATCTACACGCGGGTCGAAATGGAATTTCGCCTGGAAGGTTTGCCATTTCGCCTGGGCGGCGTTATTCAGTCTATTCACGACCGGCGCCAGGTCGGCCTCCGTTTTTTGGACGTGAGCGACCGGAAGCGCGCGCAGGTTGAGCAGTTGATTGAAGAGATAGAAGAGATGCGCGCGGCTCAGGAACATTCCGCGCCGCATGGCCCATCGGAAGCTGCTTTTGGCGCTTAGAGTTCAGGTTGTGAAAGGCTCCTGCCGATTGCGCTTCCGCATCTGCGCCGGGAAATGAGCCTCTCTTTCCCGGCGCAGATGCAGCATAGTCAGCCGTGCGTCTCGCCGGCTTTACAGGGTGCGCCGTCCGCTGATCAGGTTGAAGATCAGCACGACAACAGCGATGACGATGAGGATGTGGATCAGCCCGCCACCGACGTGAAGGGTGAATCCCAGAAGCCACAAGATAAGTAGAACGACGAAGATTGTCCAAAGCATTCGATGATCCTCGCCAAAGGGCGCCCGGAATCCGGAGCGCCCATCGGCATTTTGATTCGGTTACACGCAGCTATTTAGAGGCAATGGCCTGGGCCTTCGCATCCCTGACAGCATCCAGGAATGAGCCGGCGGCGGCAGGAGCTTCAATTTCACCCTTCAATACCCTCCGCGATGAAACATGCGGCCCATAGATAGCTTCCATTGAATCGTCATCGCGGCGGATCGACGCGCCGGTCAAGGTCAATCCGGCAAAGAGGCCGCGCGCGCGCGAGTAGGTGAGAATTTCTGTATTCAGTTTCCAGTCGGTATCGGCAGAGGCGTGACGGCCAACCGGTCCGGCTGCCGCTGAGGCATCGCCGCCCAGTTCGAACTTGCTTGAGAGCAACTGCTGCATCCCTCTTTCGTTCTGGATGATCATGACCAGATCGATGCCTTCGAGGCCAATCTGCAATCCCCAGCTTCCACCGGTAATAGCAAAGAACGCCGGAGCGCTCCAGCCGTTTGCAGTGCGGCACGTGGCAACGCCGCGGCCGTTCTCGCCGCCGAATACGAAGCCGCCCTTGAGCATGTGGGGAACCACAGCCACGCAACGCGCATGCTCCAGCACTTCTTCCGGAATTCCATTGTCTGGCGCGGACATAATCTCATGCAGAACTCTGCCTGCGTGATCCAGCCGGTCGTTGGTTGCTTCGCGATTGCTTCCCGCCCAGCCGATGCTGGTCAAACTGATTACTGCGACGAACGTGAGTAGCTTCTTCATTTGGATCACCTTTTTCTACCCATGCGCGACGTCATCTGTTTACGCGCACTAGAGGCGCACAAGGTAAGTTCGACACTAGTGAGAGAAAGTTGTGCGGTCTGAGCAGGAACGCTCATGTAGAAGATTGCTCGGCATTAAGCAAAGATCGGGCAGATTAACTTCAAAAAACGTCCAAAAGGGTACAGATCGCCCCTACCTCGTTGTGAAAGTCTTCGCTTGAGGTGTCGTTGGGCTAATGGAGCTGCGTCCTCGCTGCGTCTGAGGTTCGCGACAGAAACGCGGTAATGCAGATTTCCACCTGAGCGCGGATGGACTTTCAAACGTTAGAGCAATCGGTCTCGCAAACCAAGCGCATTGCGGTCATCCCTTCAAAATGCGGCCCGGCCGCCGATCGGCACCGGAAATGAGGCCCCCAGATGAATGACCATCCGAGTCTTCCATTTGACGTGGAGGTCTTTCTTGCGCACGCCGGGCTGGGACGAAGAATCGTTCAGATTGCACCCAAGCAGGCCTTCTTCAGGCAGGGAGATGCCGCGGACGCGGTTTTCTATCTTCAAAAAGGCCGCGCCAAGGTGACTGTTGTATCAAAGGTTGGCAAGGAGGCAACGATAACGCTTGTTTGCCCTGGTGAATTTGTGGGGGAAGGAGCGCTGGCGGCTGTGCCGGGGCTGCGCCTGTCGAGTGCAACAGCCATGACAGGCTGCACGGCGATGAAGATCAGCCGCGATGAGATGGTCCGCGTGATGCACGAGGAGCATGACTTTTCAGACATGTTTCTGAAGTTTCTTTTGGCGCGGAGCATGCGCGTTCAGGCCGACCTCGTGGATCAACTCTTCAACTCAAGCGAGAAGCGGCTGGCGAGAATTCTGCTGCTGATGGCGGAGTTCGGCAAAGAGGGCGAACCGGAACAGTTCATTCCCAAGATTTCACAAGAGACTCTTGCAGAGATGATCGGAACCACCCGGTCGCGCGTGAGCTTCTTCATGAATCGTTTTAGAAAAATGGGCTTTATTGAATACAACGGCCGCATCCAGGTTCATAAATCGCTGCTGAACGTGATTCTGCACGACCATTTGCCCGATGATAATGCCGAAAAGCCGGAGATTTTTGTAACTCCGCACGAGTAGCCGAAGCTCGCTTAACTCGCACAAGGCACCCTGTTCGCAATTGACCAGCAATCCGAATTCTCTGAATGGGATACTTACACCTAATTTCCCCATGGTTAATGGGGTTGTCGGGTGAGATATGCAAAACACCGCTGCAAGACTGCTGATCGTCGACGATGAGCCTGTAATTCGAACTTCGCTGGCGCTGGCGCTTGCCGAGCTCGGGTTCAGCACTCGGACCGCCGAAGACGGTTTTTCTGCCTTGCACGAAATTCGGCAGCAGATTCCTGACATCCTCATTTCCGATCTCAACATGCCGGGCATGTCCGGCTTCGAGTTGCTTTCGGTCGTGCGGCGCAGATTCCCTGATGTGTGTTCGATCGCCATGAGCGGCGCGTTCTCAGGAGACGAGGTGCCTTCCGGCGTTGCCGCGGACGCCTTCTATCAGAAGGGCAGCAGCATGGGCGCCCTGTTGCAGATGATGGGAAACCTGCACCACCAGGAGCGGCGGGCAGCCTGCCCAACGGAACCATCCGATCCAATCTGGATTCAGCACAGCAACAAGGACGCTGCGGAAGATGCGTGTATTTCGATTGCCTGTCCGGAGTGTTTGCGGACATTTCTGCTGGCTCCCGGAAGCTCAATCAGCCAGATCCGCGAGGCGATCTGCACCCATTGCAGCAGTTCCGTGCGCTACGCAATGGTTGAGCCGCTTGACCGCTTGTCTTCGCAGTCCCTGCGCAATGCTACGGCCGAGGCGAGAGAAAAGCCCGACAGCGCGGCCCAGTTCTACTACTGAAGAAAAGAAAGAGCTCGAACAATGCGCAAGATCGCCGAAGCAAACATGCTGTTGCGAACGAAGCTTGAATTGCCCAGCGGACTCAGCCTGACTACTGACGAGTTCCAGGAAGGCTGGGGATTTCTGCGGACCGTGAATGCGGTACGCCTGGAAAAAAAGGTTCTGGCACAGGGTTGGAATTTCATCAAAATCGCCGATGGGTCGCTGAGGAGCGGCGTCGGAGACTCATCGCAGGAGGCGATTGCAAGTGCTCTCAAGCTGGCTTTGCGGCGCCTGAACGAGCACTTCAACGCGGCAGAGGTGGAGCATATTGAGCTGACCGAATATCCGTGGTTCTTTCTGGCCAGGATAAGCCTCAATCCGTATCGGCTCCAGAAAGACCTTATCCAGGCGGCGGCCGGCGATGCCCTGTTGCTGCCAATCGCCCATCGTGAGAAACGGCTGCCGGCAAATGCAGCGGCACTTTATCCGCAATTCGGCAGTGCGATGCCGATGCTGAAGCAAATGCTCATTTCATCCCGAGGTTCCGAGGCAAGACCACAATGACAATCTTCGAAATATCGATCTTCCTGCTCGTATTTCATCGGGCCTACAGCGTTCATCGCGAGCCCGCTCGCAGCCGCGACCGCTCCCGCTGCAACTCACGGTAAAGCTCACTCTTCGATTGCCCAAGCTCTCGCGCCAGACGCTTGAGAGCGTCCATTTCATCCGCTCCCGTTTCGGCTTGAATCCGCGCCAGGCGAACGGCAATCTTCTCTGGGGCGGCGGCAGCGGGCTGCAGGGCTGAGTGAACCGGCGGTTGAACAAGCAGCGTAATCTCGCCGCGGACGCGGTCGCGAGATGCCAACTCCCGGCGCACATCAACAACAGATCCGCGCAGAAACTCCTCATGAATCTTGGTGAGTTCGCGCGCCACCACCACGCGCAACTCCGGACCCCATACCGCCTCAAGATCCGCTAGCGTCTCAAGAATGCGATGAGGCGCTTCATAGAAAGCCTGCGTGCATTGGGTCTCAGAGGATTTTGCCTCGGCGGCCAAAGCTTCAAGGCGGGTTCGCCGGGCCCCGGCCTTCTCCGGCAAGAATCCAAGGAAACGGAATTCGTCCGCTGAAAGACCAGACGCCACCAGCGCGCTGAGCGCTGCGTTTGCTCCGGGAATGGGAATTACCGGCACGCCGGCTTCAATCGCTTCGCCCACCAGCCACCCGCCCGGGTCGCTGATGCCGGGCATTCCCGCGTCGGAGACAACGGCAATGCGCCCGCCCGCCTTGAGCGCTTCAAGCAGTTCAAGGGTTCTGTGGCGCTCGTTGTGCTGGTGGCAGCTCACCGTTGGCGTATGGATATCGAAGTGATTGAGCAGCTTTTGCGTCTGGCGCGTATCTTCGCAGGCAATGCGGTCGGCGCGCTTCAGCACGTCAAGCGCGCGCAGGGTGATGTCGCCCAGGTTACCAATGGGGGTGGCTACAAGGTACAGGCCTGGAGCAAGGGCTGTTTCTTCTTCCCCGGCCATGCGATTCAGTCTCCGGTTTCCTGGCGCTCCAGGCGTCTCTGCTCAGCCAGCAAAGACATGGAACTCATCAGATTCTGCACGCTCACAATGCCCACCACACGCCCGCTCTCGGTAATGGGAATCAGGGCCAGGCCACGGCCTGCTGTGAGGCGGCGAATGGTGGTTCCCAGCGTGTCTTCGGGCCGGGCCACCTGGAAGGCGCGCGACATGACCGACTGGATGTACCCGTTGCCGTCGCTCCTGAGGGCATCGACAATGCGCGTCCGGGAGACGATGCCCACAAGTTGCGGGCCGCGCACGACGGGGAAATCTTCTTGTAGAGAGTGAACGCAGCGCACCAGCGCATCGGCCAGCGTGTCAGACGGCGAGAGAGTGGCGAAATCGGTCAGCATCACCTCGCGCATCTGCACTGTATCGACCACCGACTGGAAGAAAACGCCCTGGTCCTCAATCTGTGCCCCGATCATGATCAGGAATCCGGCGATGATGAGCCATGGATTGTGGAGGAACATGCCGCCAACCATGACTGCCAACGCTAGTAGTTGTCCAAGGCCTGTGGCAGCTCGCCCCGTGGGCGCAAACCCGTGCCTGCGGGCAAAACCGCCTCTTAGTAGCCTGCCGCCATCCAGAGGGTAGGCTGGCAGCAAATGCAGAACCGCCAGACCTGCCTGCATCCAGACCATACTGCGCAGCAGGTAGGCCGCGCTGATCCAGGGCTGGTCAAAGAGCCGGATGTCGCCGCTGGCGCCCATGAATGTGGCTGCCAAAACCAGTGCCGTCGCTCCGTTAGCCAGCGGACCTGCGAAGGCCATGGCAAACTGCCCTCCGCCCTGGTTTGCGTTTTCCTGGCTTTCAGGGTTTGCGTAGGCGAAGAGGCCGCCGATGGGCAGCACAAGAATCGCGCGCAACTGAAGACCGAGCCAGGCCGCTACCAGCAGGCGCGCGGTTTCCCGCACCAGCACTGCCAAAACGAGGACCAGGAATAGGCCCATGCCCCGCATCCACCCGTCGGTGGCGCTGATGCCCAAACAGACGATGGCCAGCAACGGAAAAAAGGCATGGATGCGCAGCTCGACGCCCATCCAACGGCCAAACGGAATTGACCAGCCACGCATGACCTGATTGTAGTTGGTCGCGCCCCATCCGTGTTTCGGATATGCTTGTCAGCGATGCGCATCATAGCTGGATCGCTCCGTTCCCGCGCGCTGGTTGCCCCGGCCGGTCTCGATACCCGGCCCACCAGCGACCGGCTCCGCGAGACTCTCTTTAACGTGCTTGCGCCTCGCATCGAGGGGGCGGTTTTCCTTGACTTGTACGCCGGTTCGGGTGCGGTGGGGATTGAGGCGCTGAGCCGAGGGGCTTCGCGTGTGACGTTTGTCGAGCGAGCACCTGCGGCACTGACCGTTCTTCGAGCAAACCTGGCAAAACTCGGACTCACCGAAGGATTCAGGGTTCAATCCGGCAGCGTAAAGGCCTTCCTTCAGCGAATCAAACCTGACCAGGCGTTTCAGTTCGACCTCGTGTTTCTTGACCCGCCCTATGATTCTGAGAAGGAATACGCAGGTACGCTGGGCCTGCTTGGTGGCGAGGCCTCAGGCTCGCTCGCACCCGGGGCTACGGTGATTGCCGAGCATCGCCGCAAAGAGAAACTAGGGGACAATTACGGCCTGCTCGCACGCACGCGGCTGCTTGAACAGGGCGATGCTGCGCTGAGTTTCTACGCCGTGAATCCCGTTGATCATCAGGAATAAGAGTGTGCCGTGGATGTTGCGCCCCGTGTGTATACTGCGAGGATGAACGCGCCGGGGCTTGCGTGCCTGCGAATCCGAGGAAAGAAATCTATGAAGATATACGCGAAACTGGCACTTGGCGTGGCGCTGGCATGCGCCGCCGCCTTGCAGGCGCAGACTCTTGAAAAGTGGGAGATCGGTCCCTTTGTCCGTCCGGCAAGCGGAAATCCGATAATCGCCCCGCGGCCGGAGTCCACGTTTAACGACCCCATCAAGAAGGCGCCGGTGCACTGGGAGATTCTGCACACATTCAATCCGGCAGCCATTGTGCGCAACGGCAAGATCTACGTTATCTATCGTTCTGAAGACGACTCTGGAAAGATGATCATAGGCGACCATTGCTCGCGCCTGGGCATGGCCGAGAGCACAGATGGAGTCCACTTTACGCGCCGCGCCGAGCCCGTCTTCTATCCCGCCAAAGACAGCCAGGAATCCCGCGAGTGGCCGCACGGGACCGAGGACCCGCGCATCGCCGAGTCCGAAGACGGCACTTACGTACTGACCTACACGCAGTGGAATGGCACAACTTATTCGGTGGGTATCGCAACCTCAAAAGACCTAACCCACTGGACCAAGTATGGGCCGGCATTCTGGGATGCGGCGGGCGGCAAGTATAACGAGCTGAAGTACAAATCGGCGGGAATCGTCACGCGGCTCGATCCGGTGAAGGACCGCTTGATTACAGCGAAGATTGACGGCAAATACTGGATGTACTGGGGCGAAGGCGCAATCCGCCTGGCCACCTCGACCGACCTGATTCATTGGACCCCGGTGGAAGACGCGCAGGGCGCTCCGATTGTCTTGCTCGGCGCCCGTCCGGATCACTTCGACAGCGATTTTCCAGAGATGGGGCCGCCTGCTGTGCTGACCGATGCAGGCATCGTCTTTATCCATAACGGCAGGAATAAAGACCAGGGGGGCGATCCGGCGCTCGGGCCGGGCGCTTACGCAGCCGGTGAAGCGTTGTTTGACGGAAAGAACCCCGCGCACTTGTTGGAGCGTGCCGCAGATCCGGTTCTCAAGCCCGAACTGCCCTACGAGAAGACGGGGCAATACGTAGCTGGGGACACCTTCACCGAAGGTCTCGTCTACTTCCACAAGCAGTGGTTCCTTTACTACGGCTGCGCCGACAAGCTGGTTGCCGTGGCAATTGCGCAGCAGAAATAGAAGGTCGCGAATGGGGCGGTCGAAGAGGATTGGCAGGCTATGCAGATGAAGAAGGTTTGCTGTGTCGTTGTTCTCGTATTGTGCTGGTTGGTTTCGCCGCTGCTCTGTGCGGCGGATGCGCAGAGCTTTTACCTCAAGAGCGGCGACACGGTTGTGTTCTATGGCGACAGCATCACGGCGCAGAACCTCTACAACCAGTGGGTGGAGTTGTACACGGTCACGCGCTTTCCTTCGATGCGCGTCCATTTCTACGGTGCGGGTGTGGGCGGCGACCGTGTGAGCGGCGGCAGCGGCGGCCCAATCGATGAGCGGCTTGCACGCGATGTGTTTGCGCACAAGCCAACGGTTGTGACCGTAATGCTGGGGATGAACGACGGCGGGTATCGCACGACGACCGATGACATCCAGAACACCTATACCAAGGGCTTTGAGCACCTGCTTGAGTCGATTCACACCAATGCGCCGGGTGCGAGAATCACGCTGCTTGGCCCATCTCCGTTCGACGAAGTGACCAGGCCCGCCGAGTTTCCCGGCGGCTACAACGCGGTGATGCTGCATTTTGCCGATCTGGACCAGGATCTTGCGCGCAAGTACGGTGCGGCCTTCGTTAACCTGAATCCGCCGGTGGTGCAGGTGCTTGGGAAGGCGCAGGCGGCCGACCCGGCGATTGCCAAGCTGATTCTTCCCGATCGCGTGCATCCTGAGGTTATTGCCCATTGGGCGATGGCCGAGGCGCTGTTGAAGGGATGGAATGCGCCGGCGCTGGTGTCTTCGGTCGCCATCGATGCGCGCGCTGCCAAGGTGACGGACGCACAGAATGCCACCGTGGAACCGGTAGAACGCGACAAGGACGTCGTGCGCTGGACCGAGACCGAGAAGTCGCTGCCGCTCGCGTTCAATCGAAAGAACGAAACCGAGCGGCTGCTGCTGGAGTTTACCGATCTTGAGAAGCAGTTGAACCTGGAGCCTCTGCTGGTGACAGGGCTGGCCGCCGGCCAATACCAGTTGACGATCGACGACAAACTGGTTGGCGCATTTTCCGCGGACGAGCTGACCAGGGGAATCAACCTGGCCGACTACGACACGCCCATGCGCGCGCAATCGCAGCGGGTCAGTTGGAAGATCAGTGATCACGTCGAGGCCCACTACATTCACATGCAGATGCAGATCAAAAAAGTTGATACCGGAGGCCAGCCGGGAAAGCCAGATGTGCTGGATGGTTTTGAAAATTTTCTTGAGGACTCGATCTACGACGAGGCTGCTCCCAAGCCGCATGTCTTCTCGCTGAGCCCCGTTAGCGCGCAGCCGTGATCCGCCCATCGCCTCTCGGCTCGGCAGCATCAACGGGAATTGCCAATACTTGCGAGAACCGGTAGCGCTGGCCTCCCGGCCCGCTGTAGCGCGGACGTCCTTGCCCGCGCTCTCTCTACCGAGAGGAGAAATGCCCTAAGTTATCCTCGAGACTTTTTTGCCAAGCCAGCCAGGCGCTTATCCGAATGGGCGTATTCGACCGCTGTGCCTCTTGGAGAAGTAGCAGATACCTGCGCCGCCAAGTCGGAGACAATCGCTCCGTTGAGGACACTGAGCATCGCTTCCTGGGCTTTGCTCCAGAACGGGTGCGCGGGGCAGTAGGACTTCCGCTCGCAAGAGGCGCCGCTTATCATGCAGAGGTTGATATAGATCGGACCGTCGATGGCCTCGATCACTTCGCGCATGGTCGCGCGGCGCCCGCGGTCGAGAATCTCAAAACCACCGGCCTGGCCGCGGCGCGAGTCGATCATTCCGGCGCGGCACAGCGCCTGCAAAACCTTTGAAAGGAAACTGCCGGGGGCTCCCGTGGCGCGCGCAAGTCCGGGCAGCAATGCGCGTTGATTGGCGGGCAGAGAGGCCATGTGAATCATCACGCGCACAGCGTAGTCGGCAGCCCTCGTCAGCTGCATCGTTGAACCGGATCGCACCATTGGGCAGGGTCCTCTAAAACCATCGTAGCGCAATGTCGAGGTTTGAATGGAAGAGTGTTTCCGCACGGGTTTTGGGCCAGTTCCAATTACCAGGATCGCTTCAGTTTTGAAAAACGCAGGCGGCGGAGCACTCGTCGGTGGCGGGGTTGAGGTGACGGCACCAGGGTCCCCCCAAAAAGGCAGGATTCTTGATGGAAGTGGTTTAGTTTCAGTCGGATACGTCACAATCCGCGCGATAACTCATTGATCCTGCGAGGGTTACATGCAGATTATTGGCAACAAATGGGTTACGCGCGTTCACTCTCTTGACTGTTCGAGGTTGAGGGCCGGGACGAAAAGCATAAGGTCATTCTGCGCCATTGCAGGGTAATTATCTGCAAACGCAAGTGATAGCTGGAGCGGGTTCGGACAGAAGGAATTGCCGAAGAGCGTGGGTTAGGGAGAGTGCGTTGCGGCATGTGAACCTCCACGCGTGGCCATTTTGGAATTGCGATCACGCGGGGGTTCCCCGCTTCGAGGCACCGGAAACTTCCGTTTCGTCTTGCATTTTGCCACGAAGGGGATTTACAAGCATCATTGCCAAGGATCGATAATCTTTTTGAAGGCCTCCCATGGCGATTTCTCGGTTAACCACAACGGCTACGCGCTCAGAGCAGATGTCCCGCATTCGATCAAAGGACACGAAGCCCGAGATGAGGGTGCGAAGGACTCTCCACGGTATGGGGTTTCGGTTTCGCCTTCATGTACGAAGTTTGCCAGGATGCCCCGACATCGTCCTGCAAAAACATCACCTCATCATTCAAGTTAAGGGGTGCTTTTGGCATGCGCACACCTGTCGCGGAGGAAGGTCACCAAAGTCAAACAAAGCATATTGGGAACCCAAATTGGCCAAGAACCGAGAGCGGGATCTCAAGAACGAACGTAAGCTGCGCAGACTTGGCTGGTCCGTCTACTCTGTCTGGGAATGCCGCCTTCGGAGATGCAGCCAGCCTGACCTTGAGAGTGTTCTGCTCAAGGTGCTCGGTAAAAATCGCCAGGCCATTTACTGAAAGTAACTTCTCAAGACGCTTATTCCAAGTTGAGCGGCGAGGACCGGCGGAACTGCGTTTCCAACCTGAGTGAACTGCCGGGCGGTAGGACCCAAAAACACATAGTCATCCGGAAAGGTCTGAAGCCGCGCGCTTTCCCGCACACTAAGCGTTCGAGGAATCTCGGGATGCAGATGAGACCTCCCGCCTCCCTTTGTCCCTCCGGCAATCACTGTTTTCGATGGGAGGTGGGGGTCGAGTCTATCAACCCGCCCGAGTTGATCACGCTCGCCATAGTCAAGTCTCATGTACCGCAGCACCGACTCGGCTTTATGTTCCCGGGTCTCATCGTTTGGAGCGTGAGGCATGCCGTTCCCGAGTACGCTCCCTGCTCCAACCCACGAAGCAGCCGGCTCAGGGCGCGTAAAGGGCAGACCGAGACGATTTCCAACTACAAAAAGCCGCTGCCTCTGTTGAGCGATGCCAAAATGCGAGGCATCGAGAACGAACGGTTGCTCAACGGTATAGCCTGCCTTTTCCAGCTTTTTAATGGCCGCCGACAGCTGTTCGCCTCCGTCAAGGTCCCGCAGGCCAGGCACATTTTCGATAATAAATGCTCTTGGCTTGAACCTGACGATGAGGCGCACGAAGTCGAACAACAGATTTCCGTTCTTTTCGTGGGCAAATCCTGTTCGCTTGAAGTTGTCGCCCCATTTCGCAAATCGCTGGTTTGAAGCAATTGAGAAGGGCTGGCACGGGGGACCGCCAACAAAAAGGCCGTCAAACGCCCCAGGAATCACCTTGTGTAGAGTACAAGCAATATCCTCGAACTTCGAGATATCCCCAGAGTGGGTCGGGGGACCAAACACCTGCCAATTTGGCCTGTTATGGCGCAGAGTACTACAGAATAGTTCGTTGATCTCGAAAGCGGCGGCCAGACTAAATCCCGCAGCTTCTAGCCCAAGGTCCATTCCGCCGCAGCCGGTGAAGAAGCTCGCTACCGGGATACCGTTCTCCGGTAGCCGCAACCTCTCAAGCGTAAAAGGGTCGCCGCCAGCCCACGCGCCAATTTTGCTTCGCTCATACACAAGGTCATCGTAAGTCAAACCAGCGTTCTGCAGGATAAGAGAAAGAGGTTCTTCCGCCTTCGCGGCGCGCTTGAGCAGCTTAGTTTGAAGCGTGGCTTTCAAGGTAGCGCGCTTTGCGACCGGGAAGAGAAGACTAGACATGGATTGCTCCCCCAAAGCCAGCTTTCAGATCACTGTACACCGCTCGCGCCTGAACCTCATTCGGAAAGTCCGCAAGACCTTCTTTGTGCAACCATTGATCATAGAATCGGTGGATTGCCCTGTGGCAACTTGGACAAACAGGAACGAGGTCGTCGAGGGTCGTGCTGAATTTCTTGACCTGGATTCCGGAAGATAGTGGGAGCAAGTGGTGCAGGTCCAGAACGCGCTTAGCCCACGGATAGGTCGCCTTGGTGTCGAGGGCGCACACATCGCAAAGCGCCGAAGGATTGGAATCAAAGAATGCCTTTCGGAGACCACCGTTGCGCTCAATCACCAGATGCGTTTTCTTTACCTTGTCACCTTCCAAAAATCCACTTTGGATTACCTCACTAGTTGTTGTGCCTGAATGGTCAACAAAACCTCCATGTTTCCCAACCCTAAACTGATTGGCAAGTCTTCTCAATTCCGCCTCCCGGTTGGCTGCTCTCGTGCCTGAGACCGGGAAAAGTTCGCGCACAATTGATATGGCCGCGGACGGGTCAAGGGAGACTACAAGACTGAGCCTTTCTAGGTGCAGATAGGAAACCTGCGAGATGACCTTTAAGCTCTCGCGAGCCTGACGAAGATCCTCCCCCGCGTCCTCCCCAACCGATTCATACCGTCCATGTCGACCGACGGCTTTGATGAATTCGGCCTCTGACTCATCCCCAACAAATCCGGTTGCTTTATATGCGCCAAAAATCTCCATCAGGGAGGAGATCGGTTGGTGCAGCACCGCAGACTTTAACAGAAGATACTTCAACGTAAACAAAAGCGGGTATCTGACCTGGTTCCCTGGCTGCCATCCCTCCAATGCGGGCGAAGGGTCGGTAAATGCACACACTAGGAAGTGAAGGTACTCGTCGCAAGTAACTGTGCCCGGGGTCGCAAAGAGCTGTGCTATCCGGGTTGGACGTGCGACTTCCCCGACTTCGCTCACGAGAAGGCAGAGCTTCAGCACCCTTGAATAATTCCGCCAAGGACTGTGGGTAACTGGCGCTGCAAAGTCCAGACCAGTTTCTGCTTTAAGTTCAGCGCGCTCAGCTTTCTTGAAGTCATGCCGTAGGGCAAAAAAATGGACATTTGGCGCAGTGCATCGAACTGAAAGTAAGCAAGGCGCCCTTGATCCCAATGCCACATCCGAAATCCCGCCTAGCTGGGATTCTAACAGGAGGCAAAGGAATTGCGAAAGGTGGGGCACGGAGTTTCACTATTCACAGGCCGGTTCAAACGGAAAGTGCCTGCTCTGGAGTGCGCGGGCGCCACTTGTAGACTGCGATTGAATTTTTCCAGAAGTACTTCTGCTGGGCGGCTGGGCGGCGGGTGGCGATGTAGCGCTGGGCTACGCTGAACGTATCGGCATAGTTGGCGAGAGTGTCGCTGTTGGGCCAGTCGCTGCCGAAGAAGATGCGGTCTTCGCCGAATGTCTCCCACATGCGATCGAGCGATGCCACGTAGAAACCAACGTCGAGCGACACGCGGCCAGCCACGCTTTGGACGATCTCCGAACCTTTTACGTAGATGTTGGGACGATGGGCCAACTCGCGGAGATTGGCGTCGTAGGTAGCTTTGGCCGGCGCGTCGGTTGGGACTTCGGCGTGAGGCAGATGGTCAATGACGATGCGCAGGTCGGGAATGCGATCGGAGACCTTGAGCACGGCGGTGATCAACGCCGGATTGGGGTTGGCTGTCTCCAAAACCAGGCCGGCATGGGCGAGCAGCTTGAGGCCGAGACGAAACTCCGGCTTCTCAATGGCAGCGCCCAGGTCGCGATTCCACAAGTTGCCGTAGCGAATGCCGAGGAAGAGCGGACTGCGATACAAGCGGTCGAGCGTGGCGGCGAAGTCCGGCGCTTCGGGCAGCAGATCGCCGATGAAGCCCAGCATGATGGGGTTTCGCTCCGCCACATCCTGGAGCCAGAAGTTGTCAATGAGCCAGGAACTGCACTCGACAGCAATCGCTCCGACGATGCCATGCGGCCGGGCGAGAGCGGCATAGCGGGTGGGCAGCGCGGGATGGTAGAGAACGGTGTCGGTCTTCTCAGGCCACGGAATGCCGCCGGGGCGCGTGGGGTCGAAGAGGTGGATGTGCGCGTCGATGACCGGCATTGGCTTCGGGAGCGCTTGAAGAAGGGGGGAGGCAGCAGAGGCGCCAGCCAGCATTGCCGCGGATTTCAAAAGATCTCGTCTTTGCATCTGGGCTTCCTCTGTGCGTCGGGTGCGCCGGACCTACCCCAGCTTGCTGAATTTTACAGGGAGCTTGTCGTAGTCGACGGTGCCCAGACCGCGGGCGGCGGCCATGGCCAAATAAGGCAGGTGCTCAGGGTCGAGGTTCCACCAGGCTTTGGCTACGTAGGCGTCGAGCGCGACGGGATCGGTGCCGGCCACCATGGTCTTTTTCATCGCGACGTCTTCAAGGTTGCCGCCGGTTGGGCCGTTGCGAAGCAGGATGCGGTAGCCGTCGAGAAGAGTGACTGTGGGAAGCATGAAGCTGGCCAAGTCGGCCAGGCTCTGGTGAATCTGCTGGTGCAGGCGGTTGCGCTGGCCGCCGAGAATGCCGTACCAGTTCTTCATGCTGAGCGTGACGCCCGTGAGGCCGTGATGCTTGGCGATGGGCAGGTTGATAATCTTGTCGGCTTCAAGGAAGGGGATGAAGACCGGCCAGGTTTTGAGGGCCACGCCACCCATCTCAACTTCGCGGTACTGCTCTGGATCGGGGAGAATGACCTCGGCGCCCTCGGCGCGCGCTGCAGCCTGGATGCCGGAACGCTGGAAGCAGCGGCGCGGCTCGTTGCAACTGCAATCGGTGACAATGACGCGCTTTGCGCCGGCCTGCCAGCACTGGCGCACCACCTCGGCGACGACTTCGGGGTTGGTGTTGGCGGCCTGCTCAGGGGTGCGGTCCCAGGCGATGTTGGGTTTGATGACCACTACATCCTGGCGGCCGATGAAGCGCTTGATGCCGCCCAGGTCTTCAAGGGCGCGCTGGACCAGCTGACGCGGCTCGCCGTTTTGCACGACGACGAGGTGGGGCAGGTTGGGGTCGTTGGCCATGCGATGGTCGCGGCGGGCCTGCTCGGCCTTGGCGGGGACGGGTCGGAAGCTTTGCTCACTGAGCCAGACGCCGGCAGCGGTGACGCCCGCTGCAGCTCCACCTACGCGGAGCAGCTGCAGCATGGCATCGCGCCGCGTGAGGGCTGTCGGTTGCTCAACATTCGCTTCAGGCTTGTTGTCGGTTTCCGCGGCCATTTTCATTCTCCCCGTTAGAACGTTGTCGGCTAGACAGGTTCCCGGCCGTGTTGGGTTTTGCGTTGGATTTGTGCTATCCCAGGTCCCAAATTCGGGACCTGGGGCACCCAGCTTCGTGGGGGAACAATTTGCCCTAGACTTGCATCAGGTGGATGCGCTGCGGATCGTTGACGCCCAGCTTGTGCGCGGCGTCAGCAGCGGTGGCGATGTAGCGCGGCGGACGGCCGACGGCCTCAAGCGACTGCATGCCGGCCTCGGCGCGCTTGCGCTCGAGCATCTGCCAAGCGGTGTGGTCAATGGCCACGCGGTCCTGGCCGACGATGAGCGAATTGGGCTGCCAGAGGCGCTCGGGGTGGAAGCTGGGACCGCCGTCGTAAACGGAGGAGATTGCATCGCCGATGGTAAAGCGCACTTTGTCCCGGATGGCGGGGATACAGTTGAGGTCGGCGACGGCGGCGCAGTTGCTTGCATGCAGGTCCTGCGGGCGATCCACGACGCCGTACATATTTTTCATGGCGAAGGTGAGGCCGGCCATCGAGTGGTCCTTGAGGATCGGCAGTCCGATGACCATGTCGCAGAGAGTGAGCGCCTTGGCCAGCTTGATTGTTGCGGCGCCGAAGTTGGAGGACTGCGCCTCGTAGCCGTAGATTTCACCGCTGAGCTTGCGAATGCCGGCGGGATTGTCAGTGTGCTGGAAACCGCAGGCCTGAAGGAAGTTGGTGCGCTGCTCGAAGATAACGATTTGGCCGGGCTTGACGCCGGCCTGCTGAAGGCGTTCGCAGATGGCCAGGGTGAGTTCGGGGTGGGTGGCAATGCCCTTGCCGCCGAGTCCGTTGACCTTGAGGCCGATAACTTTGCCGACGGGGACAATGCGCTTCCATGCCGCGACGGGGTTTTCGATGCCGGTGTAGGAGGCAATGGCGCGGTCGAGCAGGGCCTGGACGCGCTTCTCGTCCAGCTTTCCGTCGGCGCCGTGGAGCTGCGCGTCATGGGCTACGACCACTTTGGACTTGCCTGCAACTGTGTGCGTGTCAGGGGCGGCGGCATATCCCAGCTTTGTTACCGCAGAGGACGAACCGAGCAATACTGCTCCTGTGGCTGCGGTCTTCAGAAAATCACGGCGGTTCTTCATGGCGATCCTCACCTTCGTACTGAGATGTCGAGGCAGCCGGCACCGGAGCCGGGTTGTCTACAGCTTGGCTTCAATGCCGCGGGCCAGCGCCATCAACGCATCCGGCGTCTCGGGCGTCGACGCATAAGCAACAATGCGCACCAGGTTTGGGCCTCTGCGGAAGATAATGCTCTGCGAATAAGCCAGGCCTGCATCGCCGAGCGGGGCGATTTTTGCGTCCGCGGTCTTTCCGGTATCCATGATCTTGCGCGCGCCATCGGGGCTGCTCATGGTGTGCACATCAACCACGGCCTCCAGCTGGCCCTCGTATTTGTAGTCGGAGGTGGAAGTGGAAACAACGCCCGCCGCAAGGTACTGCTCGGCGTCACCGTCGATGTATTCGTAAAGGTCCTTGGCGATAAAGGTGCGGGTCTCGGCTGTTTTTTGCCAGCCCTTGACTGCGCCTGTATCAGGAAACGGGTTGAGCTTGTTGCCCCTGCATCCTGCGATTCCTAACGCGGCGACCATGGCAAATGCGGCAGCGGCGAACATCCATTTTTTCGAGTCGATCTTCACTGTACGAGCTCCTTCACTTGCGATTGAGCAGAATCTGGGCGCTGGGCGAGCGGCTCTCGCCAATGCTGGTGACGTAGACGGCAGGGCGCTCCTGCAAGGGGCAGGCAAACTCGCATGCTCCGCAGCCCACGCAGCGGCTGGGATCGATGCGCGGCTGCTTGAGCGTCCTCGTAATGCCGGCTGAGTCGATGACTTGTGCTTCTTCAACATAAATGGCTTTGGGCGAAACCGGGCACCATTCTTCACAGACGATACATTCGGTAGCTTCGGCCCAGGGCAGGCAGCGCCCGCGGTCATAGAATGCGGTGCCCAGGCGAACCGGCTGCGTGGTTGCGGCTCCTGAGACCCAGCCCTTTTCCCTTGGAGAAATCTGCCAGATCGCGCCGGTGGGACAGACCTCGGAACAGAGCACGCAACTGGGCTCGCAGTAGCCGATGCGCGGAACCAGCGTCGGCGTCCAAAGGCCGGCGAGGCCGGCTTCATCGAGTGTGGGATGCAGCGAGTTGTTGGGGCAGACTTTCATGCACTCGCCGCAACGGATGCAGCGGGAAAGAAAGTCGCTTTCATCCAGAGAGCCTGGCGGGCGCAACAAGCGGTCGTGGCGGCCTTTGCCCAGTCCGGTGTTGGCGCGCATCAGCGGGACGATCGCCGCCCCGGCAGCGAGTCCGGTGATGGCCTTGCGGCGGCCGATGTTGGGCGAAGAGACTTCCTTTTCGTTGCGGAAGAACTTGAAGGTCAGGCTATGGTCCGGACAGGCGCCAACGCAGTTCATGCACATGAGGCACTCGGCCTTGTGCCACGGCGCGGTGCCGATGGGATCGTCGCCGCCCTGGCAGTTGAGCAGGCAGCGGTTGCAGTTATTGCACTTTTCCAAGTCTTTGTGCAGGCCGAGAATCGAGAAGCGGGATGCCGCCCCGAGAAGAGCGCCCAGGGGGCAGATGGAGCGGCACCACAGCCGGGTGGTTTTCAGGCTGGCGGCAAGGATGACGATGAACAGAATGCCGAGCACCAATCCCTGCGCAAAGTGGGTCTGGCGGAAGTCGAGTACTGTAGCTTGCAGGATGCTGTGCAGCGTTTCGCCAGTTACCTTGATGGCCGTAATGTGGCTGTGCTCGAGCGGGGTGAGCACCGCGCGGACCGCGAAGTTGAACGCGGGCAGGATGGCCAGGCCGACGGAGCGGACGAGGAGACTGAAGGGATCGAGCCAGCCGATAGCCATGGAGCCGAAGAATGCGGCGACCAGGCCGGCGATGAGGACGACATATTTCAGAGTCTGCCAGCGCTTGTAACGGTTTGACTCGATGCGCTGCTTGCCGCGCTTGGACTCGGACGGCATGTTGCCGACGAAGTGCTGCAGTGTGCCCATGGGGCAGATCCATCCGCAGAAGAAGCGGCCCAGAAACATGGTGGGCAGCAGGATGAGCAGGCTCCAGAGCAGGCCGCGGTAGAGGGCGTGGCCTGCGAGGGCGTTGGCGATGGCTACCAGCGGGTCCCACTCAAAGAAAAGGCGCACCGGTGCGCGGAGGTGGATGTCGCCGCTGCCACCCGGCGAGGGACGCAGGGAAGTGAACACCAGCAGCGCCGTGAAGACGATGAGAAAGAATATCTGGGATACCCTGCGCAACTTTGGCAGTCTGGAACCGGCCACGAAATCTCCTCAACGCGCTGCGTGTCTTGCCGACACCGCAGATTGAAAGACACAACACACCCGCATGCCCGGCGGGATTGGCAGCTCAAGCTGGTCTCCAGCTTTCGACGCCTGAATCACCGTTTCGCGGGCAGATTCGGGGACTACTTTCCGCAGGATAGAAGGCGGCTCCCCCTGGCGGAAGGTTTTCATGTATAAGGCAATGATTGGCTTCGGGAGGAACGATAAACAGTGATCGTCGTCACTTTGAGCGGATTCAAAAATCGATTTAGTGGATTGGAGAGCAGTCGAAGCAGAATTTTCTCCGAAATCGCTACTTGGCGGATCAAAGGTGATTGATGAGCGAGGCGATGCAGGCTGCGCCGAAGCCGTTGTCGATATTGACCACCGAAACATTGGGTGAGCAGGTGTTCAGCATGCCCAGCAGGGCGGCTACCCCGCCAAAGGATGCCCCGTAACCCACGCTGGTGGGGACGGCCAGCACCGGAGCGTTCACCAGTCCGGCAACCACGGTGGGCAGCGCGCCCTCCATCCCGGCACAGACAATGAGCACGCGGGCGGATTGCAGCGACTGCTTTTGCGCCAGCAGGCGGTGGATTCCGGCCACGCCTACGTCGGCAATCAGCTCGACTGTGTTGCCCATGAGGCGGGCGGTGACAGCGGCTTCTTCGGCGACCGGCAGGTCGCTGGTTCCGGCGCAGACGACGGCCATGGTTCCCTTGCCCGGGACGGTCGCGGTTTGGGCGAGAGTGATGGCGCGGGCGGTTTCGTGGAATTCGGCGCGCGGCTCCAGTTCTCTGACTGCTTGATACATTTCACGAGAGGCGCGCGTGGCCAGCACGTTGCCGCCCGCCTTGGCCATGTGGTCAAAAATGCGAGCCACTTGCGCCACGGTTTTGCCTGCGGAAAAGATTACTTCGGGCATGCCGGTGCGCAGGGAGCGGTGGTGGTCGAGCTTGGCAAAGCCGAGATCCTCAAAGGGGAGATCGCGCAGGCGGTCAAGGGCGTGGGCCACTTCAGTGCGGCCTTCGCGTACTTCGTTCAACAGTGCTTCAAGTCGCGCGCGATCCATTAGATGTGCTCCTTTTGAGCGGTTTCAAAGGCCCGCATGGCCTCCTGCATCACCTGCTTCAACGGAACCGAATGCTGGGTGGCGAGCTTGCGGCAGTCCTCGTACTCGGGCGATGCATTGGCGATGGTTCCGGAGGGCCAGCGGGCGATCTTGATGGTGACTTCGCCCCACTCCATCGTCACCTTGGTAAATTCCCGCTTCAGAGCGACCTTGTTTTCTGTCCGCCAGCGAAGGCCGATGGTGGTGGTCTCGCGGAAGATGAGGTCACGCAGCGCGGGCACCAGGTCCGAACGGCAAAGCACGGTAAGCTGCACGCCGGTGCGGCCTTTTTTCATCTGCAGTGAAGCGCGGTACACATCCCATGCGCCCGCCTCAAGCAGCCGCTCGCCTACGTAGGCGAGCAATTCAGGGGTTGAGTCGTCAATCACCGTTTCAATGACCGCAACCGATTCGTTGACCGAGTCTTCCGAGTCTTCGCCTACCAGCAGCCGCAGCAGGTTGGGCTGGCCCGGGGTCTCGCGGCCGCCCGCGCCGTAACCCGTAGCCGCGACGCGCATGGGCGGGAGAGGCGCGTATTTCACATTGAGCATGAGCAGGACCGCCGCGCCGGTCGGGGTCACTCGCTCCATGGGCGGACCAGCTGCGTAGACCGGTGCCG
Organism: uncultured Acidobacteriaceae bacterium; assembly: GCA_903911925.1. Taxonomy (GTDB): domain Bacteria; phylum Acidobacteriota; class Terriglobia; order Terriglobales; family Acidobacteriaceae; genus Telmatobacter. Next base: position 55,880 of record CAIWFH010000058.1, on the reverse strand, counting down.
AACCCAACAGCGCCAGCGTGGCCGGGGCCGGAACCGGCAGGGTCCCGTGCTGGCACTCGACGGTGCCGCTGCCCACGTTGAGCGGCGAGCAAAGCCAGCGATCCACGCCGAGCGATTCGCATCCGGCGGCCGTGCACACGATATCCACAATGGTATCCACAGCCCCAACCTCGTGGAAGTGGACTCTTTCGATGGGGATGGAGTGAATGGCGGCCTCGGCCTCGCCCAAAAGCTGGAAAGCGCGGGTGGCGCGGTCTTTCACGGATTGGGAAAGCCCGGTGGCGCGAATGATTCCCAGAATCGTGGAAAGAGACCGATGGGCGGTGTGCGAGTGGGAATGCGTTTGTTGAGCGGTGGCCGGTTCGTGGTCTCCCAACCTTACCTCTGAAAGGCGCGGAAAGGATGACGGGTCCGAAGGCTCGTGGGTGTGCGCTTCATGGGTATGATGCTCGTGCGAATGGTGTTCGTGGGTGTGGTCCGAATGGTCGCTGTGCGTGTGGCGGGGCTCCATGGCCGCCGGGACCGAATCGTGCTCCGGCGTAATCACGTCCACCTTGGTTCCCGCGATGCCGCCGCGGCTTACCTTGCGCATCTCAAGCCGCGCGCCCACGCCGAGTGCGGCAGCGGTTTCTTCAAGAAGGGCAATAGGCACGCCCGCATCCACCAGGGCGCCCAGCAGCATGTCGCCGCTTATCCCCGAGAAACATTCCAGATATCCAGTTCGCATCTTTGTGATTTTAAACCGCAGCCTATGCGCCGCGCCGGGCCAGCACGTCCACAGGGAGAAGGGCGTTCATCGAACCTGAGCGGAAGCCGGAGCAATCGAGCGTAATGTACTGAAAGCCAGCGTGTTTGAGAGCGGCGGAAATCTGGTCGAGCATCTCCATGGAGAGCGCCCGCGGCAGCTCGGCGCGCGCGATTTCAACCCGCGCCAATTCTCCATGATGTCGGACGCGCAGTTCGCGGAAGCCTAACTGGCGGAGGCTTTCTTCGCCCTTCTCCACTTGCTCCAGCACTTCGCGAGTCACGGTGCGGCCGTACTCGACGCGCGACGAGAGGCACGGCGCCGCCGGGCGGTCCCACAGAGTGTAGCCCGCGGCCTTTGAGAGCGCTCGAACTTCCTGCTTGGTAAGGCCAGCCTCGGCAAGAGGAGCCAGTACGGCATGCTGCTCGGCGGCGCGCTGTCCCGGGCGGTAGTCGCGGGTGTCGTCGGCGTTCATTCCATAGGCGATGTGCGTAAAGCCGAGCGCGGGGCGCAGCGCTTCCATGCTGGTGAACAACTCGTCCTTGCAATGGAAGCAGCGGTTAGCGTCGTTGCGCTGGTACTCGGGCCGGTCAAGCTCTTCGGTCGCCATCACATGCAGCGGCATGCCGAGCGACTGGGCAAAGGCAACTGCCTGCTCCATATCGCGGCGGGCCAGGCTTGGGGAGTCGGCCAGTACCGCCAGCATCTTGCCGCCCAGAACGCGATGCGCGGTGGCTGCGAGATAAGCCGAGTCCACGCCGCCGGAGTAGGCGACCATGAGGCTCCCCAACTGGCGCAGGCGCGACTCAAGGACGCCGAGTTTGGCCTGCAAATCACTGCCTTCGGTTGGGGCGATTGCTTGCTCGCTTTCCTTGCCCCCGGTGCCGCTCAAATTCACTGTTTCGCCAACTGCCATGGGAGAGATTATATCCCTATGCTGATTTCAAGGCGGTCGAGAGGCCTGGCTCAGCCGCGGCCGGGCTGCCGGCGATTGGCGGGCACGGCGGCAGACGGCAGGCTTTCCCTGAGGAAGAGGTTGTAGCACAGGGCGCGAACCGGGCTGGGCGCAAGGCGGATGGGCCCGCGCAAGAGAATGCCACTAAAGGCTCCGGGCGCGTCCTGCAAACCCATGGTGCGCAGAAATGTCTGGAATCGAATCTCCTGCTGCAGGTAGGCAAGACCGCCCCTGCGACTTTGCATCTGGCTGCCGCAGCGCGCGTAGACCAGGATGTCGTTCATATTGTGCAGGCGGTAGCCAAGTGTCAGCATTCTTGCCCAGAGGTGATAGTCCTCAAAGCCCGGGCAGGACTCGTAGTTTCCGGCAGCGACCACCGAGGCTCTTCTGAAGACGACGGTCATATGGTTGAACGGCGTTCGCGAACGCGCAAAACGCCGTAGGGCTTCGCCTGAGGCGGGCGGCATGCGGACCGAGCGGGGAGCCGAACAATGCTCATCGAACTCGGCTATGGCGCTGCCGACTACATCCACGTCGCGGTTGCTTTCAAGGAAGTCCATCTGCCGCTGAAACCTGGAAGCAACGCTGATATCGTCCGCATCCATGCGGGCGATGAATTCGCCGCGGCAGCCGTAAACGCCCGCGCGAAGAGCCGCTCCGAGACCCACGTGACCGGGCAGAGGCAGGGACACGATGGGCAGGACTTTGCCGAACGCGGCGACCACTGCGCGCAGCGGCTCGCCCAGTGGCCCGTCCTCCACGATGACCACCTCATCGGCCGGGCGGGTTTGCGCTGCAAGACTCTCGAGACTCTCGCGGAGAAAGACCGGAGACTCCTTTGCATAAACAGGCATCAGCACAGAAAGGCTCATGGACGCACCGCCGCAGTTTCTATCTCCGGAATCGCGCCGGGTGTCGATTGCAGTATCGCGGAGTAGAACTCCTGATATTGGCTCGACATGCCGCGGTTGGACATCCGCTCCAGTGCAGACGGCGAAGGAGTGAACTTTTGCTGCGCGTCCTGGTTCGAAATGCTGTCTAGTGCCTTAGCGACCGATGCCGCGGTCGATTGGCCGAAGATCTGCACCTGGCCGGGAAAGATGCTCTCGATATATTTGTGGGCTGGGATATCGGTGGCCAGGACTCGAACGCCGCTGGCGCAACCCTCCAGCAATGCTGTGCCGAGCCCCTCTGAACTGGAGGCCGAAATCAGAACGTCGGCAGCCCGCAGCAGATTCGATACATCGCGGCGCTTGCCGAGAAACATGATATTGGACGCGCCATCGGCGGCCTTTTCGCATTCGGAGCGGAGCGGGCCGTCCCCGGCAAAGACCAGGAAGCCATGCCCCGATAAGGCTGAGGCGCGAAAGCCTTCGACAACCTGGAGAGGACTCTTCAGGTTCCTCAGCACTCCGGTGTGCAGGACAACCACGGCGTCCAGCGACCAACCGAGCTGCGTGCGGATCTCTTGTATGGCGCGCGCGTCGGGCGCCGGATGAAACTCACCGAGTTCAACGCCGTTCATGATTCCGCGAGCCTGGATGCCCGACCGCAACAGATCCTCCGCGAGCGGATCGGAGACCGCATTGACTCCGTCGAAACGCCGGAGGGCCGCATACTCCCGCATTGCCGCAACAGTGCCGACCGGGCGCCCATAAGCGAACCGGTAGTCCGCGAGGAGATCCGAATGGACGGTGGCGACGATCGGGCAATTCGGCCTTGCCTTCGCGACCAGGATGTCTGCACGAAGACCATGGGAATGGACCAGGTCTGGCCTGACCTCAGACACCAGACTGCGCAGTTTGCGCACGCCAGAAAATAGGGACTCCAGCCGCGACAGTCCCAACTGCCGAATCGGAACACCAAGAGACCTGAATTCGTCGATCAGGGAATCTGCAGGCTCAGGGGATAGAGTTCCGATGACCGCCCGATACCTGAGCGGGTCGAGGTACCGGGCCACGTTCATCATTCCAATGACCGGTCCGCAGCGGCCCAGCGTTGAAACAATCGACAGCACCGTCTTTGGCATGCGGGTTCTCCTTACGAGATTTCGCCGCGCAGGGGCAGGGCAAAATCCCGTGGGCGTAATTTCTGCAGTCGCGGCCTGCATTCAAATACCTGCACAGACCGATATCCGCTAGATGTGGGCATGGACACGCTCCCTTGCAATCTCGCTGCGGCCGATCAGGACTAATAGGCGATGCAGGAAGTATGTGCCAACCATGAAAAAGGCCAGATAGACAACCTGCGAGGTTACGGTGAATACCGAGGAACGCTGTACGAAGAAGAGCGAGGGAAGGGACACGCAGAGAAAAAACAGCGAGACGCGGCTTTTGAAAGAGCCCACTTCCCACTTGCGCAACAGGAACCCCAGCAGTCCGCATCCGAGCGTGTACAAGACCAACACCTCTCCAGAGAGGTAGTAGACATCGAGGTATCCGGTGGAACTTAGCCCGTTCCCGGTTGCGAAGAGAGTGGGACCGCTCTGCGACGAGATGTAGTCAAGAATGTTGGCCGTCCCAATGGAGCCGATGTCGAAGAGGCGATAAACGTGCCTCACGGAGAGCAGCGAGCCGAGAACCGTATGCAGGGGCGGCGGAGCCAACTGCCATGCGAGCGCCGGAATCATGAAGATGACGCCCTGGCTGGTAAAGAAAGCCAGAAGAACCAGATTCATTGCATCGCTTTCAGACCGCATCATCTCTATCCATTGAAATGCTGCGCCGGCAACCATAAAGCCGAGAAACAGGCGGCCCATCCGGATGGGCTTGCCCCTGACTGCCGATTGATGCCAGAGAGCGACCAGCAGCCAGGTGCCCACCTCCATTCTTCTGCCGAAGAGAATGCCGCAAAACGCGTAGCACACAACAGCGGCGACCATCAGGCGGGTGTACTTTTTCTCGTCGATGATGACGGCCAGGGCATAGAGGGCAGGGCAAAGGTAACCGAGCAGAGGCAGCAGGCTGAAGGAGGATTCCGCCTGATTGAGATACAACGCGTTGTAACCGCCGGTGGCGAATGCAACGAAGCGAGTCCGGGCCAAGAGAGGAAGCAGGATGGCTGTGATGACGAATGCAACAGCAAAGCTCAGCTTGCAGTAAGTTCGACCCTTTGAACTCAACGGCTTCAGGCTTTGCTTCTGCTCCTTGAAGAAGAGGAAGTAGCCTCCATACAAGCTGGAAACGCCGATGGTCCAGAACGCCAGTAAGCGGTAAAGATCTGGCCCGCGCGGCGCGGCGGTTTCGCCGAAAAGCAAAGTGTAGATGCTGTCGTCCTGCGTAAAGAGGGCGACCAACGGCCTGGGAGTAACCCAGAGAATCGTGCCGAGAAAAAACAGCCCGATGAGGCTGGTTACGCCGCCGGATACCTTGTGAATGGCGAAGGCGATCATGGCCATGACAATGAGCAAAAGAAGCGCGCAGGCGTTTGGACTGACGGAAAGACCCGATGCATCCACCACGACCAGCGCAAGCGCAATGAGCGACAGGAACGCGCCGGCAAGCCGCTGAGCCACAGCGCCGGTGGAAATGAATCGGAGCAGCAAAGTGTTCACGCTTGCCTGCCTCCGGTTGCAACCAGCGGAACCGCCGACAAGTATCTGCGGCGCTGGCGAGCGAAGATGGTGAGGGCGGAAGGCAGGGCAAGGCCCGCGGTGGCGCAGAGGTAAGTGAAAGTAACGCCCGCAGTTCCCCACCGGGGCGCTTCAAGAATGGCCAAAGACAGTGTGAGCGAGGCAACAGCAAGCGACTGCGCGAAGAACGGTTCGCGCTTGAATGCGCGCAGAAGCGTGCCCAGAATCTGCACCACGCAGTTTGCGCCGGCGGCCAGCACCAACACGGCAAACAGATGCGGCGGAACCATTCGCATTGCGAGGTGAGGAGCGGCGACCGCCAGCAGCGCCGCCGCCGCGTTGGCGCCGAGGGCGATGACGCAGAAGACGGCGAGAGATTGACCGAGGGTGCGCAGGAACAGGCGGTCGAGTTCTTGAAACTCGCGCTGCGCAATCAAGCGGCCGAAGGGCGTGGACTTGGTCGAAATCCACGGAAGCACCAGGGACGTCAGGTAGCCGGTGATGCTGAGGGACATGCCCATCTGTCCGGCTTCGACGGGTCCTCGCAGCGCAAAGATGATCGGGATAAATGCCTGAACGGTGAAGTAGGAGCACATCCAACTGACGGCGATGCGCCATTGAAATGGGAGCACCTCGCGTGTCCACCGGATGGCCGCTTCGCGGGCTGGATACTTGAGCAGACCCCAAAGCAAGCTGCGGCGGGCAGCCAGAAACAAGAGTCCCGTAGCCACCTGGCCAAGAATCACCAGGCCTGGCGAGTAGAGACCGTGGTGCAGCAGCATGGCTGTCCAGGCAAGCGCCATGCCGGCCATGGCCTGGCGCAGGCGCAATGCGGCCACCGCCTGTACCTGCCCGCATCCTTCAAGGAACGAATAGAAAGGAATGCACCAAAGACCTGCGGCAGACGCGATTGCGGCGGTGAACCACGGCCCTTGCCATGAAACCTGAACTCCGCCCGCGGCTGCATGGCCGGCGAAGAAGGTCATTCCCAGGGGAGCCAGCACCAGTCCCATCGCCGCGGCCGCCGCCGTATACCAGCGCAGACTCAACTGGAGCGCAGAAGCCAGGCGTGCATGGGCAATCGGATCGCCATGCACGCTGCCATCGGGCATCAACTGCAAGTGAACGCACTCGTGCGCCGCCAACTGCTGAATCACCAGCGAGAAACCCATCTCAAAAACCATTTGCAGCGAGACCAGGCTGAGCAGCGTGTAGTAGTAACCCTGCTCTTCCGGGCTTAAAAAGCGGACGATGAGCAGCACGGTTCCGATGCTGCCAACGATGCTGACCAGCCGCGCCAACACCGTATAGGCGATGGCGCCGTCCAGCCCTAGAGCTTTGCGCATCGTCATTGCGCCGCTCCAACCACTGCATCTTCCAGCGCCAGGCTCCACGAGCCGGCGCGGCTGCGGATGCGGCGCAAGGTTGCGACCGCTTCAACAATCGTGGCCGCCAACAAGGCCAGCGGCAATGCAAGGACCAGGGCGCCAAGCACGATCCAGATCCGATAAAGCGAACTGGGACGATCAGGGACCGCGGCCGGATCGACAACCTGCACCAGCGCACCCTGGCGCGCCTCGTCTACGCGCGCGCCCTCATACTGACGGGTCAGCAGATCCTGAATCGCCTCCCGGTACTTCACTTCGCGCAGTGCGCGGGTGTAGTCCAGGCCGGCTTGCGTGACGGTGCCTTTCGGCGCCACCAGATCGCCTTCATTGCGATCGCTTGCGGCATCCATTTTGGCCAACTGGCCTTCAAGAGCCATCAACTCGCTCTGCGCGCGCTGCAGGTCTGGATTCTGATCGGCCGCAAACTCGCGCATGGCTCGCAGTTCAACCTGCTTGGCGGCCACCTGGGCCCGCAAGACGGCGGCCGAGGCGATCATGGCCCGGGCCTGCCCTTCAATCTCGATGACGCCGGTGCGCTGCTCGGTCTGCTTCATGTCCTCTTCAGCGTGGACCAGATCCTCGCGTGCGGCGTTCAATTGACGCTCGAAGAAAAGCCTGCGCTGCGAAGCCTCAGTAATGGCAAGGGTCGCTGTGAACCGGCGGTATTCCTCTACCCAGGCGTTGGCCAGATCCGCCGCGCGGCGGGGATCGACGTCGGTGACCTCGAGACGGATCAGGCCGTCCTTCACTCCAGGATCGATTTTGGTGGCGCGTTCCCAGCGCTTGCGCGTGGTGGACAGGTATTTGCATCGATACAACCGCTGAAGTTGAAACCGCGCCGCCATCGCATCTTCAACCGTCCGGCTCTTGAGCAAGGCAACCTGCTGGTCGTTCGGGTTCTTGACGTTGAGCCCGCCCGCCGCCGAGGCCATGGCTCCCAGGCTGCCCAGTTGCGCCATCATGGCCGCAGCGGCTGAGGGACTCTGCTGCGGAGGCAGAATGACCGCGGAGGCTGTGTAGTGGTTGGGCAGGCATAGGGCGATGACGACGGCCAGCAAGACGATTGCGAGGATTGCAGTCCAGATCATCCTGCCGCGTTTCGCCATCAGGCGCAGAAGGAACAGCAGTGAATTGCCTGAAGCTTCGGCAGCGATGGCGTCGGAGTTGAGTTGATTGGTTGGCACGTCGGTCTTCCTCTTGCAATGAATCCTGGCATTTCGCGTTGCGCGGTTGGTTACGCCCAGATGCATTGAAACTGCGCCCAGAGTATCCGTTGATGGGTGGAAACGCAGGAAGAGAGATGTGAAAGAAATCGGGTGAAGACGATTATGGGAAACCACTCATAAACCTGTCCGGTTTTGAAACAGCTCTTGGCGCACGGCGCATTTTCCGCTTCTTTCTACGTTGGCGATGCGGCAACAATTGGGCGTCTATGAGAAACCATTCATCTGTTCGCCCACGTCTTCGCCGTGCCGTGCTTCTGTGTTCCGCTGTCGCTGCCGGATTCGCTCTTTCGCTTCCGGCTGTGCACGCACAGTGCTCCGATAACGATGATTCCGACACGCTCGGTTGCCAGGTTTTGCCGTCGCCGCTCAGCTCGCCTGAGGCCGGAGATTCGCCGGCGGTGCTCAGCCTGGCGCAGCAGCCGAAGCAGACGGCCCCCAGGGCCGATCGCTCAACCGCGGCTTCAGCGAGCAACAGCCTAACCGCTGGAGCAAATTTCACAGAGGGAGCGCCAGGGATTGGGACCGGAGCGCATGGAGGCGCGGGCGCGCGTAGCGAGCCGCTCTCTGAGTTTCAACGTTTTGTTGCCGCCTCAACCGGTGAAACACTGCCGGTGTACGGCGCCAGCCTCTTCAATACGCCGGCTTCATTTGGGCCCGTTGATCGCGGACCGGCGCCGGAGGATCTGATCGTCGGGCCCGAAGATGAATTGCGCATCCGGATCTGGGGCCAGGTGAACTTCAGCGCAAACTTGCGCGTGAGCCGTGAAGGAGAGATCTTTCTGCCCAAGGTCGGCGCCGTGCATGTGGCGGGCCTGCCGTTCTCCGCGGTCTCGAGCCATCTGCGCAACGCGATGGAGCGCGTGTACCGCAACTTCGAGCTGAGTGTCGATATGGGCGAGATTCACTCCATCCAGTTGTACGTGACTGGAATGGCGAGACGGCCCGGCGAGTACACGGTGAGCGCGCTGAGCACGCTGGTGGATGCGGTGTTCACAAGCGGCGGTCCGACGGCGACGGGATCGATGCGCCACGTGCAGCTGAAGCGGCAGGGAAAGGTGGTAACAGACTTCGACCTTTATGCCTTGCTGGCGAGCGGCGACAAGACCGGAGATGTGCAACTGCAGCCGGGCGACGTGCTTTACATTCCCGCGGCGGGCCCGCAGGTGGCGCTGCTGGGAAGCGTGCGGCAGGCCGCCATCTTCGAGTTGCGGGGCGAGGAGCCCATCAGCCGCCTGCTGGATACGGCCGGGGGCAGAACGGCTACCGCCTCGGGCGCGCGGTTTTCAGTCGAGCGGATCGAGAACCACGCTCATAGGCGCGCATTCGATCTGGCCGCGGACTCCGATGGACTTGCTACCTTGTTGGTCGATGGCGACATTGTGCGCGTCGATCCCATTGTCTCTAGCTATCGGGAGACAGTGACACTGCGAGGATCGGTGGCCAATCCCGGCCGCTTCAAGTGGCATGGCGGTATGCGCTTGAGCGAGTTGATGCCGGATCGCGACTCGCTGGTTACACGTAATTACTGGTGGCGTCGCACCCAGCTCGGGCTTCCGGTTCCGGAGCTTGAGGGCCCCTCAAGCGCCAGCGAGCCCACAGCAAAACCTGCCGCAGTTTCCAGCCCGGGAGCGCAAACGGACTGGAATTACGCGGTGATCGAGCGTGTTGATTCAAGCACGATGACCACTTCCCTGGTTCCATTCGATCTTGGAAAGCTGGTGCTGGATCACGACACATCGCAGGATCTGGAACTCAAGCCCGGCGACGTTGTCACCATCTTTTCCCAGGAAGATATCCGCCTGCCGCTGAACGAGCAAACCAAATACGTTCGGCTGGAGGGCGAGTTCACGCATGCCGGCGTCTACAGTGTTGCCCCCGGAGAGACTCTGCGTTCGCTGATAGCACGTGCCGGAGGACTGACGGGCAAGGCTTATCTCTTTGGGGCGGAGTTCACGCGCAAGAGCACGCGGGATCTTGAGCAGGCGCGCTTTAGCGAATACATCGACAAGCTTGAGCATGAAATGCAACGCAATTCGATTTCCTTGAACAGCCAGGCGGGTTCGCGAGGAGAGGACGGAGCGTCGCCGGGTCAAATCGCATCCATCGATCGTGAGATGATTGCCCGTCTTCGGGCGTTGCGGCCAACTGGAAGGATTGTGCTCGATCTTCGCCCGCAAAGCAGCGGAGAAGGCGCTTTGCCTGAGATGGCGCTGGAGGACGGCGACCAACTCTATGTTCCTTCCACGCCCGCCACGGTTGAAGTAATCGGCGCTGTTCTGAACCAGAATGCATTCCTATATCGCGGAGAAGCAAAGGTGGGCGAATATCTTCACCTTGCCGGCGGACCGAGCCGCGAAGCCGATCGCGGGCATGCTTACATTTTGCGCGCCGATGGGTCGGTCACCAGCCACGATGCGGGGCGGCCCCTGTTTTCAACGGGATTCGACGGGCTGCGCTTGTACCCGGGCGACAGCATTATCGTCCCGGAGAAGGGCCTGCATGCGAGCGCCATGCACGAAGTACTCAACTGGACCCAGATGTTCGCGCAACTGGCGTTCGGCGCGGCTGCAATCAGCGTCCTGAAGTAAGCTCCCCTGAGAACTGACCGCTCCTGGCGCAGGCAGCATGCGCCGGGGGCGTGGATGTATCTCCCTGCTCAAATGCGGACTTAGTAAGTGCGCCCTGAGAATTAGAAAGCACTTATCGGAGTTCAGTTCCGGGAATAGTCCCATTCGTGCGCCTCAGCACTTACTATTTGTTACCTGCGGCCCCGCAATTCAATTGGATTGCGGCGAAGATTCAGAAGTGGCAACTTTCGCGGATGGGCTGTTGAGCATAGATAGGCCAGCGTTCATTCCTGCTATCGAAGAGTTTGTCTCCAGGCGGATAAGTGCGGGCCAATGCCGGAAGCTTATTGTCGCCCCCGAGGTGAGTATCTATGCAGTCGCCCGATCTATCTGCTGAATCCGGACGCGTTGCATCCCGGTTTGTGCCGATCCTGGCTTCGACCGTTTCGGCCAACAACCCGATGCTCCGCAGCCAACCGATGGTGAGTCCCACCGCCAGCGAATGGAGCCTCTCGCGTTCAAAGCGGATGCTGGATGTGGCCGTCGCGGCCGCCGTTCTTATCGCCTTTTTCGTTCCCATGTTGCTGGTCGCGATTTGCGTGCGCCTCTCGTCGAAAGGCCCTGCGATCTTCGTTCAGAAGCGGGTCGGACGTGAAGGGCGCCTCTTCAATATCTACAAGTTTCGCAGCATGGCGGCGGGCCCGGGAGATGGCCGGGGCTTGGGGCTTACACGGGATGGAGATCTTCGCGTCACAAGCATGGGGCGCTGGATGCGCAGGCTCAAGATCGATGAGCTGCCGCAGTTCTTCAATGTGCTGCGCGGAGATATGAGCCTGGTTGGCCCGAGGCCGAAGTTGCCACAGTACGCGGCGATCGTCAATATGCCTTATCGTCCGGGGATTACCGGAGCCGCCACGCTTGCCTTCCGCCACGAAGAGGAGATTCTGGGCCGGATTCATCCTGCGCAGTTAGAAAACTACTATCATGCGCGCATCAAGCCGCTGAAGGCGCGCATCGATGTTCGCTATATGTGCCGCGCTACATTCGGGACCGACATGAAGCTGATTGCCGCCACGTTTCTCGCCTGCTTCTTGCCCTCGCGCGTGCCTGCCGTCTCTCCCGGCGGCGCCGCGGCAACGAAGGCGATTCATGCACAGCCCATGGTTGACCGCGCCGCTCAAGGAACCTTCGAGGTAGCGGGCTGAGACTATCTCGCGACGCCTGCGGTAGACAAGCAGGCTGCGCTTGCCCGGGTTCGGATCGGGTTGGCTGGGAGCTTTCGATAACAGTTGATCCTCAGCGGAGGCTCAGCGTAGCCGAAGTGCACCTGCGCCAGCTATGCGTTTTGGTCCCGCGCAAGACGCCCGTCCTCGAAGCGGCAGTTGCCTGTTTGAGTCCTCAAAACTACGGAGTTGTTGCTTTCTGCGCTCTATTGAGCGGGAGAATACCGGCTTCTGCGGGTATAATCCAGACGCAGCGGGTTAAGAGCGATGTGCCGGACGTTGCCGTCGGGGGAGTTGACGGAAGACCTGGGATGACATTGACTTCCCGGCAGCATAGGGTTCGGGGACCACGTAGGCGGCATGAGCGATTACCTGGACAAGCCCGGTTCGATGACGCGGCTCTTTCGAGCCATTTGCATCTGTATTTTTGCGTTCCTCTTTGTTCAGCAAATCAGTCTCTATCTTAGTTGGCCCAAGCAGGCAATGCTGGGCGGCGCCAGTATCCTGCTCGGCCTGATGACCAATCGCGCTTCCAGGTCCCGCGTGTTCACCCTGGCGCTGGTGATGATTTCAATTTCAGCAACCTTCCGCTACGGGTGGTGGCGCGTTCGGATGCTGATTGATTTCTTCTCAGACGAAGCCAACAACCGCGTAGGTTTGGATGCGGCATTCCTGTTGATCCTTATCAGCGCCGAAGCCTACACCATCCTGATCATGCTTCTCGGCTACATGCAGACCGTGTGGCCGTTGAGGCGAATGCCGATCGCCATGCCGGCGGACGAAGCGTTGTGGCCGCACGTCGACGTGCTGATTCCCACTTATAACGAGTCGCTGGCCCTGGTGCGCTATACGGCGCTGGCCGCCAACAGCATTGACTATCCTCCCGACAGGCTGCACATATATATCCTCGACGACGGGTCGCGCGAGGAGTTCAAGAAGTTTGCGCGGGAGGCCGGCGTCGGCTACATTACACGCGTACAGCACAACCATGCCAAGGCCGGCAATATCAACCACGCCTTGACCACAATGAGCGCGCCGTATGTCGCCATCTTTGACTGCGACCACGTCCCCACGCGCAGCTTTCTGCAAATGACGCTGGGCTGGATGCTGGTGGACCCGAAGCTGGCCATGGTGCAGACTCCGCATCACTTCTATTCGCCCGACCCGTTTGAGCGCAACCTGCTGCAGTACAAGACCATTCCCAACGAGGCGGAGCTATTCTACGGGATCGTGCAGGATGGGAACGATTTCTGGAATGCTACATTCTTCTGCGGCTCGTGCGCATTGATTCGCCGCTCGGCTTTGGATGAGGTTGGAGGCATTGCCACCGAAACCGTGACCGAGGATGCCCATACTTCGCTGCGCATGCAAAAGCACGGATACAACACCGCATATATCAACATCCCGCAGGCTGCCGGGTTGGCCACGGAAACGCTGGCTGCCCACGTGGGGCAGCGCATCCGCTGGGCGCGCGGAATGATCCAGATCTTCAGGACCGACAACCCCATGTTTGGCGGCAAGCTGAAGTTTACGCAGCGCCTTTGCTACTTCAATGCCATGGCGCACTTTCTTTACGCTGTTCCACGCCTGGTGTTTCTTGGCGCGCCGCTGGTTTACCTGTTGCTCGGCAGAACCATCATTCCCGGTTACTGGGTGGCCATTCTCGCGTATGCGCTACCGCACCTGGTTCTGGCCAGCCTCACCAACTCGCGTATCCAGGGCCGGCACCGCCACTCATTCTGGAACGAGATTTACGAGGCTGTGCTGGCGCCATACATTCTGGCTCCCACTCTTCTCGCTCTGATCAATCCGAAGCTGGGCAGCTTCAACGTTACCGACAAGGGCAGCACGCTGGCCAAGACTCACTTCGACCGCCAGATTGCGACGCCGACGCGATGGATGCTGTTTTTGAACTTCCTGGGGATTCTTGCAGTTCCCTACCGCTTGTTTATCGCCGACCCCGAGCACCCGGGCGCGGTGATCATGAACCTGATCTGGGTGGTATTCAACATCGTGATTCTTGGGGTTGCCGCAGCGGTTGCGCATGAGCAGAAGCAGCGGCGCGAGTCGGTTCGCATTGAAGCCAAGATCAAGGTCCGGATTCGTCTTGTAGACGGCAGGCTGATTGAGGGTATGTCGAACGATATGTCCATCGGCGGCGCCTCCATTGGCGTACCGGCTGACGCGCAGTTTGTCAACGGCGAGAAACTCCAATTGGCGTTCCCCGAGATTGCAGGGGATGAGAATTCCGAAATCTCAGCACTGGTAATGGGGATGGGCAAGAGCGAAGTGCGTCTGGCTTTCCTGTTGCCGACGATAGCAGAGCAGGAGACGCTGACCAGGGCGCTCTACTCCAGGGCGGATGCGTGGATAGGATCGCTTGCGAACAAGGAACTCGATCGTCCGCTGGTCAGTCTTGGACGCGTGATCCGGCTTTCAGGCCACGGACTTTACCTGGTACTGAGAAGCATCTTCCCTGAAAGCAAGTCGAAGATCAAGGTTCCCCAACCGCAAACCATGGCATGGCTGTTGGCGGCCGTTCTGTTGGGCGCAGGCAGCCAGACGCTGGGATCAAGCACGCGGCCATTGGCGGGAAGCACAGGGAATCGCGCGCTGTTGCAAGCGTCAAAGCCTGCGCAAGAGGCCGCGGCCAAGGGCGCTGGCGATGCAAGCGGTAAAGATATATCGGCGGCAACTGCCGGCGGTGCCGCGAGCGACGTTCAAGTGCTGAGCCTGAAGGACCTTGGGCTGACGAACACGATCGAAATGCGGGGACCGCATTCATACTATTCGGTGCACTTTATGCTCTCTCATGCGCTGGTGCCAAGGCATGCGACGCTGAGAGTGATCTATAACATCGACTCCAGCCTCGATCCGCATACCACCTCACTGCGCGTCAATCTCAACGACACCACGATCGCCACGCTTCCGCCGCCGACCGGTTCTCAAGGGCCGAATGGATTTGTTTCCGTTGACATCCCGGTCCCGGATGCTTTGCTTGTGCGCAGCAATAGTTTCACGTTTGAGTTCACCGGGAGCGGCGTGATGCTGCCCGAAAACGAGGCGAGGGCGCACATCCTCTGCCGCATCAGCCAGGCCTCCACGCTTGAAGTAAGCGGCGATCGTCTTCGGTTTCAAGACGATTTGAGCCATCTGCCTTTGCCTATTTTCGACAGCGACCTGCAGACTGCAACCACTGTCCCGTTCGTATTTCTCACCAGGCCCAGCGCGAAGATGCTTGAGGCCGCGGGTTCGGTGGCATCGTGGCTCGGATTGCTGGCAAGTTCAAAGCCGGTGCGGTTTGCGGTTTACTTTGACCAGATTCCCCCGGGCAACGCAATCGTGTTCTCAAGCGACCGGGCGAGCCTGCCGGGCTCATTGACGCTGCCGCCGGGCGGCGGATCACTGCTGGCGCTCAGAGGCAATCCGAATGACCCGTACGGAAGCGTCCTGGTGCTGGCGGGCGATAACGAAGAACAACTAGTAAATGTTGCACGCACGCTCTCGCTCACGGGAAACGCTACTTCGCCCACCCGGACCAACGGGTTTTACTTCAGCGGAGACACGCAGGCTATTCACGACCTGGTATTGCCCACGCAGCGGAAGAAGGATGACGCGCCGCGATGGCTATCGGTGGGGAAAGTGGCCCCGCTTGCAAGCTGCCAGGCGCAGGACACGCTGCAAACGGATGGTTCAAGCCCCATCCCGCTGTATTTTCACGTTCCGCCCGACTTGTACTTTGGGGAAAAGGAGAACCTGGAACTCAACCTGAATTACAGGTATGACGCGCGCCAAATAGCTGTAGGCTCGGCATTGCGGATTTATGTTAACGGCAGGTTGGTGAATGAGGCTCCGCTCTCGCCGGGGAGCGATTTTGCGAATCGCCAGCGGCTGGTACTCGTTCCGGTCAGCGATATACGGCCCTTTGGCAACACGATCCGCTTTAGTTTCGATTTCATTCCGGCGAATCGCGACACTTCGCCGAATTCCGCTGCCGCGCCGCTCAGCGGCGAGATTCTATGCAGTTCCACTCTTGATTTGCGGGGTCTTTCTCTCTGGACGCGCATGCCGAATCTTGAGATTTTTGCCAATGCTGGCTTTCCCTTTACCCAATTGGCCGATCTTTCAGAGACAACGGTGGTTCTACCAACCACGCCCAGCGCCGCCGAAATCGCGCTCTATCTGCATCTGATGGGGCACTTCGGGGCGCAAACGGGCTATCCGGCACTGCGAGTCACAGTGGCCGGGCCCAGCACGGTGATCAGCCCGGCGCGGGACTACCTGATTCTGGGCACGGTTGACGATCAGCCTGCCATCAAGTCGCTTGACGCCTTTCTCCCGGTGACGCTTGACGCACAGGGAGTGCAGCTAAAGCCGTCACAAGACTCCAACCCCGTTGTGCCTTACATCAAGTCTGTCGTGCTGCCCCTCTGGTCAAAATACTTTGGAAGTTCCGACTCCGAAGGCAGACCCTCCAACGCGAATGGAGCGCCTGACGCGATGGTTGAGGAGGTTGTGTCTCCCTCTTCTCCAGATCGCACCATCGTGCTTATCGCACTGAAACAGGACTCGGCCGGCGATCCCTTTGCCGGAGTTCTTCTTGACAGGTCGGAAACCGGCGACATAACCGGATCTGTAAGCCTGCTGCGGAACTCGCGGTTCGAGTCGTTTTCTTTTGCGAGCCGGAACTACCATGTAGGCAGCATTTCGTGGTACGCAATGATGCGTATCTGGCTGACGCAGTATTTTCTGGGGTTGCTGCTGGTTGTCACGGCGTTCAGTTTTGTGTTGGCGTATTGGACGCGCGGTTGGCTGGCGCGTCACGCCAACGAGCGTGTGAGCGTGGCTGGACCGGCTGGATTCGTGGAGAGTCCCGAAGAATAGCGGCAAGCAGTATCATGAGCATTGGAACCCCATCCCCAAACTGACCGTCAGGCGCCGAGCGCGTGGGCCGCTGTTGCAGTAACCATGTGCGGGGCGTGCGCCTTTCTTGAGCTCTATTGCACCCAGCCGCTGCTGCCCTTGTTGACGCGTCTCTTTCATGCCTCAAAGACCGGCGTGGGGATGACGGTGTCCGCGGCCACGCTGGGTGTAGCGCTTTCCGCTCCGTTCTTTGGAGCGTTCACAGAACGGCTTGCCCGCAAGCGCGTCATCGTCGCTTCGCTAATCGGCATTTCTCTGCCTACTCTGCTTGCCGCCACCTCTGTCTCGCTAGGCCAGCTGATTTTCTGGCGCTTCCTGCAAGGGATTATGGTGCCCGGTATTATTGCCGTGGTCATCACATACATAGGTGAAGAATGGCCGCCGGACCGCGTGGCTCTGATCATGAGCTTTTATGTCAGCGGCACTGCGCTGGGCGGTTTGATCGGGCGGGTTTCAAGCGGCATCCTTGCCGATTGGTTCAGTTGGCGGGTCAGCTTTCTTGTGTTGGGCACGGCTGCGCTGGCCGGGGCAGCCGCGGTGGCTGCGTGGCTGCCGCAAGGCCAGCGGCGGGCTGGGGCTGGCGCACAAAACTCGTTTTCATGGCCCGTCCTGGTTCAGCAGGTCGGGATACTGTTCCGCAACCGCAGGCTGATTGCTACCTTTGCCGTAGGATTCAACGTGCTGTTCTCGCTGGTCGGCGTCTTTACCTGGATCACGTTTCATCTGAGCGCCGCGCCGTTCCTGCTGTCTACCACTGCGCTGAGTTCGCTCTTCTTTGTCTACCTCATCGGCTTGCTGGTCACCCCGGCGGCCGGGTTCGTGATCACCAAGGTCGGTCTGCGTGCGGGCATTGCAGGCGCTATCTGCTGCTCCATGACGGGCGTGCTGCTGACGCTCGGGTCCTCCCTACCCGTGGTGATTGCCGGGCTCACTTTGCTTGCGACCGGGGTTTTTATCGCGCAAACCGCCTCGCAGAGCCATTTGCGAGTTGCCGCGCCTGCGGGGGCCCGCGTGACCGCGGCGGGCCTTTACGTTACCTG
This sequence comes from uncultured Acidobacteriaceae bacterium, assembly GCA_903911925.1. GTDB lineage: Bacteria > Acidobacteriota > Terriglobia > Terriglobales > Acidobacteriaceae > Telmatobacter. The sequence continues at coordinate 38,242 of CAIWFH010000058.1, read as the reverse complement.
CTACTACCTGGGCGGAACCGCTGCCGGAGTGCTGCCCGGAGCCTTCTGGGCGCTGGGTAAATGGCCCGCCTGCGTGGTCTTTATTGTGGCCATGCAGGCGGTTGCGCTGGCCATCGCGCTTGTCGGCTGGCGAGCGCCCCGGACCGCCTGACGCGGGTTTTCTTGAATCCGTGAACCCTCGCGGCAGTAAATGGAATCTAAACGTCTGTGTCGGCTTAAAGCACTGATTCGGAACGACCGGATCGCAGCCCGCATGGATTTGTTTGTGAATGCCGCCCCTTCCCTAACCTGAAGACAATTGCCAGAGGAGAAGTTTTTTTGCCGGATTTGGAAAACGCATCGCCGTCTGCAAACGGCACGGGAGACGTTCCGACGGAAATGGTGAATCCGCAGCCGCCCCCGACGGTCGCCTGGAAGCCGAGGGTCAATCCCTGGCTGATTGCCATGACGGTGGCGCTGGCGGCCTTCATGGAGGTGCTGGATACCTCGATTGCCAACGTGGCGCTGCCGCACATCGCCGGTTCGCTGGGCGCAAGCATCAACGAAGGAACCTGGGTGCTGACCAGCTACCTGGTGGCAAACGCCATCGTGCTGCCCATGGGCGCATGGATTTCAAGCGTGATGGGCCGGCGCAATTTCTTTGTCCTGTGCATCATCATCTTTACCGTTTCCAGCTTTCTTTGCGGGGCCGCTCCAACGCTGCCCATGTTGCTGATTTTCCGCATTATCCAGGGAGCAGGCGGTGGCGGCATGCAGCCGATGGCGCAGGCCATTATGGCCGACAGCTTCGAGCCGCACAAGCGCGGCCAGGCTTTCGCGCTGTACGGACTGGTGGCCGTGCTGGCGCCCTCCATCGGGCCCTCGCTGGGCGGGTGGATCACCGACAACTTCTCATGGCGCTGGATTTTTTTTATCAACATCCCGGTCGGCATTTTGGCGTTCTTCCTGGTGACGCGCCTGGTGGACGATCCACCGTGGATCAAGGCAGATCGCTCCCTGCTGAAACAGATTGACTACCTCGGCTTCGCCTTCCTCACCCTGGCCATGGGCGGGCTGCAGATCATGCTCGACAAGGGCGAAGAGAATGACTGGTTCTCTTCCGGGTTTATTTGCTTTACCGGCGCGCTGTTTGTCTTCGGCATTGTCGCGCTCATCTGGTGGGAGTGGCGGCAAAAGGCTCCGCTCATCAACATCAAGCTTTTCCGCTTCAAGAACTTCGCCATCTGCTGCTTCCTCATGGCGCTTGTGGGCGGAGTGCTGAATGCCAATACCGTGCTGCAGCCGCAGTTCATGCAGCAATTGCTCGGCTATACGGCCACAACGGCGGGCATGGCCCTTACCGCGGGCGGCTTTACCTTGATGGTGGTGATGCCGCTGGCCGGCATCGCCACCGGCAAGGTCTCCGCGCGAACACTCACCCTGATCGGGTTCTCCATGTTCGTTTTGACGTTTCGATACGCGGCATACGAGACCACACTCAACATGACTTTCGCCGCGTCGTCATGGCTGCGCGTCGTCCAGATGCTTCCGCTTCCGTTTTGCTTTATATCAATCACCACGGCAGCCTACGTGGGCATGCCCAGGGAGCAGAGCAACCAGGTGGCAGGGCTCATCAACTTCGTTCGCAACATTGGCGGCAGCATTCTTATCGCCCTGACCAACGCCCAGGTGACCAGCCGCGCCACATGGCATCAGCAGCACCTGCAGAACCAGATGCTTGGCGCCAATAGCGCCTTCCAGCAGCAATCGCAGGCCCTGGGCGGCTTTTTTGGCGGCCACTTTGGGGGACCCAACGGTGCGGCTTTCGCCGCGGCATCGATCTATAACCAACTCAACGCGCAAGCCCAGGTGCAGGGCTATCAGGATGTCTACATGGAGTTGTCGTGGATGTCCGTGGGCCTGATTGCGCTGGCTTTCTTGCTGAGCAAGAACAAGCCGGGCGCCGGCGCCAGTCCCGGCGCTGTGCATTGAGGATTGCGGAACATGCCCTCACGATGCAATCTCGTCCTGACCGTCGGGTTGCATGATCGGAAACCCCCTCGTGCTTTTTTCCCCTGAACAACTCTGCATCGAGTCTTCCGGTGTCCGCGGGTTTGGGTAGAGCCGGTACCCTCAAGAAAATATACTAAAGATTTTACTTGACAAATAATCGGTTTAGCCAAAGACTCAAGTAATTGCTTGACTATATTCTTCTCCCCAAGGAGATCTCCATGGCTGAACCCACCGTAATCCACGACACCTTCGTTCTGGAACGCAGCTATCCTGTTGCGCCAAAGCGCGTCTTTGCCGCCTTTGCCGACACGGCCCAAAAGCGCCGCTGGTTTATTGAAAGCGACCACCATGCCGTTGAGCACTACGAGATGGATTTTCGGGTCGGCGGCAAGGAAACGGCGCGTATCCGCCTGGGCCCCGGAACGCCGGTGGCCGGTCTGGCTTGCTCTAACGACATTACTTACCTGGGCATCGTTCCGGACCGGCGCATCGTCTTTGTTTCCACCATGAGCATTGAGGACAGGTGTATTTCTGCGTCTCTGGGCACGTTCGAGTTGCTGCCCACGGAGACTGGCACCGACTTGATCTTTACCCACCAGGCGGCGTTCTTCGAGGGATCCGACGGCCCGGCGATGCGCAAAGCCGGATGGGAGAGCATGTTCGAACGCTTGACAGCGGAGTTGGCGAGCTAGACCCATGGACAAGAAGGAGCCCACGATCGACCGCGTCTTCCAGGCCTTGGGCGACTCTACGCGCCGGGCCATCCTTGAAAAGCTGAGCGACGGCCCAGTCTCCGTCTCGCGGCTGGCGGAGCCTTTCGGCATCACGCTGGCCGCAGTCGTTCAGCACGTTCAGGTATTGGAGGAGGCTGGCCTGGTGCAGACCCAGAAGCTGGGCCGGGTGCGCACCTGCCGCATCGATTCAGCGGGGCTGCAGGTGGCGGCGCAATGGATCGCCGATCGGCGAACGGTGTGGGAGAAGAAGCTTGACCTCCTGGGAGACTTGCTGGCGGAGCCGGACGAACCCGCCGACGAGCCCGAGTGGCTGGGCTAAAAGCCTAGTTCGGCATCGTCGGGACCTGGAAATCGACGCCGGCATCCTGATTGGTCTTGGCTGTTGCCGCCATGTCCAGTTGATCCACGGGAATGCTGTGGCGGTGCTCGTCCTGAACATAGATGGTGGTTCGGGTCATCAGGTAATTGTGGACCTGCTCCGAAGGCCGTCCATCTTTGAAGACCAGGGTGACCGCCTCGCTCTGAGCCAGGACAGCGGGATGCGCTTCACCGGAAGGCGCGTAGGGGGCGCGAGCACCCGGGGGATACGGGGGCTGGGGACCGTAGTCGCCTCCCTGATTCTGCCCGTAGTCTGCAGCCGGGTAAGGCTCGCTCGGGCCGCCTGAGTCGCTTGGTGCGGCCTGGGCGCTGCTATTGTCGCTGTCGCTGGATGAGCCAGAGAAATTAGGATCGTACCCGCCCAGCCAGGGCATGTATCCGTAGGGATAGCCTGTTCCGTACCCATAAGGCGAGACGTAAACCCTGCGATGGCCGTCGTTATTGTGACCGTGATAGGGCTGGCGGCCGCCCTGATTGCCGGGTCCTCTTGACCGGTAATTGCCGGCCGGGGATACGGGCCGAGCGCCAGAAAAGGTACGAATCCCTGAGGGTCCACGGGGGGCTGACCGAACTGGTCCTGAACCGCGAAACGCTACCGAACTGTGGCCGACTGCGCCCACATGGCCTGAAAAGCCGCCTCTGGCATGTCCGCCGGAGAAGCCTCCGTGCCCTCCGCCACGCTGGGCGAAGGCGGGAATCGCAAGACCCGCAACAACCAATCCGATTACGGCCAGACTTCTCATGAAGACATGGTACGCCTGTTTTGTCGTTGTGCAGAGCGGGGCCGAATCTGCTCTTTCTATCCGATTGAAATCATGTTCATCGCGTCCTACTCGTGCTTCAGGACGGGTACGGGCGGAGACTCAATGACCATTTGCTCGGCCGGAATTTCGAGGCTCAGCTCCATGCCGTAGTGCAAGCCATCTACGAAGGGCAGAAGCAGTTCCAGTACATCGGGGGCCTGAAAGTGCTCAGGCTTGGTATCGGGATGCGGGTAGTAGATGAGCCCGGCGACCGGCTCGTGTACCGGTTTGGCCAGCCTGAAGTCGAAGAAGGAAAAATCCTCTTTGGGCTCGATCAGATGCCATTTCACGTCGCGAAAGGTCAGCCGCGGCTTCACCACTCGGTAGCTGAGCGGCGCGATGCTCACGTTGAGCGTGCCGCGATGGAAGACCCCGATGTCCAGCCCAAGCACAAGAAAATGAGGCTGCTGCATCAGCAGCGTGCCGCCGGGAAAACGCGGATTGCCGTTCAGCCCTGAGGCGACCCGATGGCCCTGCATAAGGCGAGCGGTAACGATTTGCGGGTGCGTGGAGTTGGCTGTCTCGTTCATTTCAACTCTCCGGATGCTGCGTCTAGTTCGCCGCCGTAGTTAGGAAGACGACGCCTCGCGCGGGCAACTCAACTCTAATTCCTCCAGCCAGATCGGCGCCGGTAAGCGTCTTTTTCAGAACCGGAAAGCCGCTTCCATCCACGGGCCGATCGGCTGCGAAATAGTTGTATTCGTAAAGGTCTTTCTTGCCAAGCGAGGCCGCTGTCAATGTGATGGTGCAGTCTGAGTCTTCATCATTGACCAGCATCACCGTTGCTTCAGTGTTGGCGCCCGAGGTCCAGGTGGCAGCCATGCTGCGGAAACCGGGAAGAGCACTGTCGCCGTTTGTACTCACAATTGCCGAGCCCTTGGGAAACAACCGCGACATCAACGACCAGGTGTAGAACCATGGGCGAATTCCCTCCGCGGCATCCCCCGGCGCGCTATACGTGTTCCAAAACCCCCACATTTTGAGGTTGTTGCCGCTGGTGTGCATGGCGTCGTCCAGGTCCCAGGCATTGGCGCCCGTCCAGCCTGCGCGCGCCACTTGCGCTCCAAGGTCGGCCATCAACACTCCATATTCAAACAACTTGACGCGCGGATTCTGGTCCGCGGCGGTCTTGCCATCCAACATGCCTGCTTCGGCCAGGAAACGCGGCTTGGCCGCCGCATTGACATCCGTAGAGAGCAGCATGGTTCGTTTTGTATACAGCAGTTGCTGGATTGAGTCGCCCGTAGTTTCCGCATCGGTTGCGTACCAGTGCATATCCCACGCGCCGGTCGAGCCTGGAATCTGCTGCGCCGCCTGGTCAAGCCATTGCCAATCCCACGCATTGTCGGGGCCCACAATCGATACCGCATTCAGGCTGTGGCTATTAAACTGGGCGCGCAAATTCAATATCCCGGTAGACCACTGGGAGAAATTGGGGGTCTGCCCCGCGGGCCACATCCAGGCTCCATTCGGCTCATTCATGTAGTTGTAGTACTTGATGACCGTGTAGTGTTTTGTGCCAGTTAGATAGGTGACAAAATCCGCCACAATGCGCGCCCATCGCGGATCGTCGGGGCCGGCAATCGCGCTTGCGCCCGGCGTAGGCAAACTGCTGGGCCAGGACCACTCGCCGAGAATTACATCAATATTGTTCGCTTGCGCGTAATCGAGAATGCGAAACGTCTGCCACAGGGCCTGTTGCGCCGCGGCATCGCCCTGATTCCACACGTAGATCGGGGTACCACTCTGGTCAAAACCAAGGCAATAATCCGTGGCCATCGACATGACGCGGAAGAGCGAAGGCCGCATGTAACTGAGCCGGTTCAGCGTGGTCTGCCAATCGGCGGCGGAGGGCGGAAAGGAGTACGGATCCCATTCCACGCCAAAGCCGGTGAAGGGCTGAACCAGGACGGTGTTCACATCAACAGAAACGCTGGCGTGCTCGGCGGGCGTAACGGGCGGGGTAACAGGAGGAATTGTAGCCTGCCCGCCTCCACCGCAACCGGGAAGGACGCATGCCAAGGCTAAAAGAGATAAGACTCGCAGGCTGCCGCTCATTTGATTAAGTTTTCGCATTGGACCCCGGTGACGATTACAACTCAACAATGCACCAAGGGGAGATTCTAATCCGCAGCGCGAATGTTTGCGTGTGTGCGGTGGAAAGCGCTCACCCACGTGGCGTCGCGACTTTATTTCGTCACCATGACGAATTGTCGTCCTCGTCAGTATGCAGTCGGATTTTTCGTCTGGCTGATCGGGCCTTCCGACGAGTGACTTAACTTCTTCTATTCCAATGCGCTGCCCGGTGATGCACTTATTTTTGCGGTTTGGCACGCCATTTGCAGATTAGAGGGCATGGCACAGGACGGGCCATCCGATGCTGAAAATCAACGTTCAACAGGATAGCGAAGCAGTAACCATCCAGCTTGAGGGGCAGGTTGCCGGGCCGGCGGTTGTAAAACTCAACCGCGCCTGGATCGAATTTGCCGCTTTGCCTGCTTCCACACCGTTCGTGATCGACCTGCGCAATGTAACCCAGGCGGACGCCTGGGGAGTAAGGGCCCTGCGCGATCTGCAAACGCTAACCGGGGCGCGGCTGATTACCAGTTCGCCGCTGAGCAAATACGTGGCAGAAGATGTTGCCCGCCACTGCACCCCTCAAACCCATAGAAAGTTCGAGAAAGCTGCCGTTCGAAGCAGGTTTGATACGCGAAAGGGAACCGTTTGAAATCCGGTGCCGGGTTGCTTCGCCCAGCGTAATCGCCGGTCTTCCATGAGCCGGGCCTTGGTCCGATTTAATCTGTGCGACTCGAAAGGTAGAGTCCGGAGGGTTTTCTCCCATGTCCACTTATCCGCAAGATACCGCTTCGATGAACATTGTTGCCGACTATCTGGAAGAGCAACGCAAGCTGTCGCTCGCCGCTAACACTGAAGAACTGGCAGGCCTGCGCTTTTCTATTCTTCTCACCGGCAAGTGGGCACTTTCTGAGTCGCTGGAAGATGATCGCCGCGCGGAACTGCGCGACGAGCTTTCAAACCTTCGCACTCTCTTTATTGAGAAAATCGACGAGATAGCCATGGAGTTCGGCGTCCAGATAGCGATTGAAACCAAGGAAGAGATTGAGCGCGAAGTGGCCGTTCCCGATGAAATGCGCGAGTGCGTGTTGCCTGCGGATACCGATCAGCTCTATTTTTGAGCAGCCCGGCTCGCGAAAGGCGAGTTATGTCCAGAGACGAACCCGCGTTGGCCAGCCCAATAGCCTGGGTGCCCCATCCATTCGCCGATTTTTGGCGAATGGGTGGGACGCCACGAAACTCAAATAGTCCCTTTCATCAGGAGTCCAAATCGGCCTAAGGGCCAACTTTAGATCGCCGTCTACTCAAGAACCCCTCTTGGGCTTCCTGGTTTGTTCCGTTATAGGCCGGGCCAAAAATACTGCAGGTGGCTAGCTGATTCCCACTTTCAGGCGCTTCCACAGCGGGCGCATGGACTCGTGGTTGATAGCGGGAACGGTGTCGCACTCGACCTCGATGACCGTTGCAGGCTGGTCGGGGGCGCGGAGCGGCAGGCCGGTAAGCCGCAGGCAGAATTCGTCCTGGGCGAAAGGAACCGCTTCCCCGGTTTTGAGCAGGCGCGCCGACTTGACTTTGGCCTTCACGCCGCCGAGGGCGATGACCGCTTCAGGCTTGAAGAAAGCCGTCGCTTCGGTGGCCGGGGTGTGGCCCGGCCAGAACTGCTGGTGAATGTAGAGTGTATTCCCGCGCCGGGTGTAGTTCGCGTTGGAGTTGCCGTCGGCATCGATCCGTTCAGTGCCATAGATGGCCTTGCCGTTGGTATCAAGCCACTTGCCCACGGCTTCAAGCACGGCCAACGTTTCTTCGGGGATGGAGCCGTCGGGCTTGGGGCCGATGTTGAGCAGGTAGTTGCCGCCGCCTCCGGCGCACTCAGCCAGGTTCATCACAATCTTCTTTGGCGTCTTCCAGGCGTCATCGCCGCGGTTGAAGCCCCAACTGTCGTTGAGGGTCATGCAGCTTTCCCAGGCGCGGCCTTCGGCTGAAGCTTCAATGTTCTGCTCCGGGGTTGAAAAGTCGCCGTCAAGGCCGTTGCGGTTGTTAACGATGATCTCAGGCTGCAACTCGAAGACCATCTGGTTCATGCGCTCGGATTCCCACTCGGCTGCGGTGAGCGGCCAGTCCACGTCGTACCACAGTACATCGATCTTGCCGTAATTAGTGAGCAGTTCCCGGATCAGGCCGTGGGTGTACTCGACGAAGCGCTTGCGGGCGGCGGGATCGGTTTTGCAGGCGGCGCCGTCTGGATGGTGCCAATCCATCAGCGAGTAGTAGAAGCCGACGCGCAGGCCCTCGGCGCGGGCAGCGTCAACAAACTCGCGCACCAGGTCGCGGCCCGGGCCCTGCTTCATGGCGTTGTAGTCGGTGAGCTTGGAGTCCCAATGGCAGAAACCCTCATGGTGCTTGGTGGTCATCACCATGTACTTTTGGCCGGCTTGTTTGGCCAGGCGGGCCCACTCGCGGGCGGCATTGGGCTTGGGCTTGAAGGCGTGGGCCAACTGTTCGTACTGCTCCAGCGGAATGCCCTCCACTTCCTTGGCCCACTCATGCTGGCCGATCACGCTATAAAGGCCCCAATGGATGAACATGCCGAACTTAGCCTCATGCCACCACTTCATCCGCTCGGGGCGCGTGGCCGCCATGCGGATCTGCAAGGGCGAAGTCTGGCTCTCCGCGGCTGCGGCAGGCAGGCTCAATCCCTCGGAGTGCGTCGCAGAAGCCACGACCGCGCCCGCCGCTCCGAGTCCCATTAGAAACGTCCGTCTTGAACTTCTGCTCTCATCCACTGTTTGTGCCCTCGCTTTGCGCTGTTTGGCACCGCTCGCTGGTGCAGAGTTGCGCCGGTGAAACTATAACAGCCTGCCAACAGCGAGGGGCAGGGGGGCCGAGTCAAGATGCATCGAAGCATCGGCTAGAGTCGGCTATTGCTTTTCTGAAGCGACGAAGGCAGCCAGCGTTCCGACGAGCGCAAGTGCGCCGAGCGCGGGCACCAGCAGCCAGAGACCTCCGCCGAGGTGCGGAAGCAGGTCGGTCAGCAAGGCCTGCAGATGAATCGCACGGGGAAGCTCCGCGAGCCAGGTTGTAAAGTGAAACCCCTGCCTGACCTGCCAACCCAGGATTGCCGCTCCGGCCATCAATGTGACCACGAATGCGAATATCTGCGCGCCCAGCAGCGGCCGGGCAGCGCGCTCGATTGCGGTATTGCGGCGGCGCAGTTGGGCGCGCCACCAGAGCAGGCCCGGAGACTGAAGCGGAGCCGCGCCGGCCGCCTGAGCCCGCGCTTTTTGGAACGAGGCGGCCACCAGCACCAGGTCGCGGCAAGCTCGGCAGCCGTCCACATGGGCGTGCAATTCCGCGGTGCAGGCATGCGGCCAATGGCCTTGCCTGAGCAGCTCCGAAACTTCCTTTTCGCGTACGCAAGAGCCCAGTATCATGGCCGCCTCCCTTGGTTGGTAGCCTGTGCGTGCAACAGGGCGGCGATTTTGCGTCGAGCGCGAAAGAGCAGCAGGCGCACGCTGGCCGAGGCAAGGCCGGTGATTTCGGCAATCTCGCGGTGCGAGTAGCCCTCGGCGTAGACCAGCCAAAGCAGTTGCCGGTCACGGGGCCGCAGCAGCTTCATTGCCGGGCCAAGCATGGCCCTGGAATCGGATTGCCCCTCGTCGCCGGCCGCGGCGAAGAACTCTTCGGGAATCTCTTCGATTGATGCGGATTGCGGACGCCGCCAGTGGTCACGGAGCAGGTTGGTGCCGATGCGGAAAAGATACTTCCGGCCTGCGACCTCGCCCTGGCTGGCGAGCGACTCTGGCCGAGCCGCGCAGAGAAAGCGCACGTAGCTTTCCTGCATCAGGTCGTCGGCCAGCGCGGGATCGCCGGAAACCCTTGCCAGATAGGCCCAGAGGAACCGCGCCGATCGCTCGTAGAAGCCGGCGAAGGCGTCGTTATCCATGGGCAGTTGCGCCACCCGCGGCTCGTCGCCGGCTACGAGGATCGGAAGTACGGATTCCAGAGGCGTGGGCAAGGGCTTCCTCATTGTTGATCGCGGCCTTTCGGCTCACTGCTGCTCTCTTGAGTCGATGGACGCGTTCTGGGGGTTCTCGGGCATCAGGCCAAGGCGCGAAGCAAGCACCCAGGTTACCCCTGCCGAAAGGATAAATCCCACGCCGGGCATGAGGGCGATGGTGCCCAAAACCAGCATCGGTATCTCCAAATCCGGGCTGGCATGGCGCAGCAGGAAGAAACCTGCTCCCAGAAGCGTGAGCACAATGCCTACCTGAAGCGGAGTAAGCACCCTGGCCACCGCGTTGGGCACGCGCTGCTGCCGTTCCACGTCAATGGGAATGGGCGCGGCCTCAAGAAAGCGCTTGCCGGCCTCGGTCCCCATGTACGCCGCCAGTTCCTGGTTTGAGCTGAACTTGTCAATCAGCTTGCCGTGTACTTCGCTTTGCAGCTTGAAGATGCGGCTCCAGCGGCGGGTCTCGATGAACTGCTTTGTCAGCCAGACAAGCGCGACTAGGAAGCAGGCGAAGGCCAGCACGCCGGGCATGTCGCTGAGAAATTCGGCAAACGGCGGGCGGCCTTGCGGTCCCCGGTTAAACTCAGGCCAGACGGCGCGTTCGAGCGCTTCGTCGGGATCTCCGCTGCCGCCACTAATATGGGTGAAGAGATAGAACTCGGGGTTACGGCCAACCTCAGGATGGGTGGCAAGGAATTGGGCCAGCTGCGGATTGTTGCGGCTCACGTAGTCCTGGTTGGAAAGCAGCGAAGGATCGTGCTCCACAACGGTGGTCAGCTTGGGGCTGAGGCGAAGCAGTTTGATTAGCTGGCTCTGGGTTGCGGCAAGGTCTTTCTCAGTAGGAACCGGCTCGGCGGCCTGGGGCGCGGCTGCAGGCGGATTGGGCTTGGTCTGCGCAAAGCCGAGAGGGGCAAGCAGAATGGCAGAGGCTGCAAGCGAACAAAGAACGCGAGACAAATGGCGGTTGGGTCTAAGCATGAAGTGTTCCCTTCGATGGAAGAGGATGGACGGGCTCTTCTGCATACACAACGAATGGAACGGCGGTTGGTTAACATGAATTTTGGCGGGGCTGCGAGAACCGCCGGAGAAGTGCTCAAGCCCAGCAGCCCTCGGCGACGCGGAACCCGGCAGGGTTTATCATCAAAAGCGGTGCAGTTAGTTGGAACTGCGCCTTTGTTTTGTGGCTCGAGCTTTGCGACGGACTCTGTTAAGGGGCTGGCAAACCGGGCTTTCTCTCTTCTGAAAACCAGCTCTAGAGAAACGGAAGGCCATGCGAGCGAAGACTGCAGTAGTGCTGGGCGCCCAATGGGGCGACGAGGGCAAGGGCAAGATTGTTGACGTGCTGAGCGAGCGGTTCGGCGCGGTGGCTCGGTATGCCGGCGGACACAATGCCGGGCACACGGTCATCCACGGCGAACACAAGTTTGTGCTGCAGCTCATTCCGTGCGGCGTGCTGCGCAAGGGTTGCAAAGGCATTATCGGCAATGGCGTGGTGCTTGACCCCATCGCCTTCCTGAAGGAAGTGGCCAAGCTGCGCGGGCTGGGCGTGGCCGTGGACGAACAGCTGTATGTGTCGAACAGGGCCCAGGTGATTCTGCCCTATCACCGGATGATTGAACTGGCCGCCGAGAGCGCGCCGGGGCGCAAAAAGATTGGCACTACCAGCCGGGGCATTGGCCCGGCCTATGAGGACAAGATGGCCCGCAGCGGGCTGCGCATCGTGGACCTGCTGCGTCCTGAGTTGCTGAAAACGCACATCGAAGCCGCCTGCAACGAAAAGAACGCCATTGCGCACGCACTGTTCGGCACCGACCCTCTTGATCCGACGAAAATGTATGACGAATACGCCGAAGCCGCCGAGCAGGTGCGTCCCTTCGTGACCGACACCGGTCGCATGCTTAACAAGATTCTGGCCGAGGGCGGCAGCGTGATGTTTGAGGGCGCGCAGGGAACCATGCTGGACATCGACCACGGCACGTATCCGTTCGTGACCTCATCGTCGGCCACAGCCGGCGGAGCAGCCACCGGAACCGGCGTTGGACCGACGGCCATTGGCACGGTGATCTCCGTGACCAAGGCTTATGTGACCCGCGTGGGCGAGGGCCCGTTCCCAACCGAGATCAGTGACGCAACGGGCGACCACCTGCGCGCGCGCGGCAACGAGTACGGCGCGGTGACCGGACGGCCGCGGCGCTGCGGCTGGCTCGACATGCCTCTGCTTCGCTATTCGAACCAGGTAAATGGCGCGGAATGGCTGGTGATTACCAAGATGGATGTTCTGGACGAACTGGCCGAGATTCCTATCTGCACCGCCTACGAGATCGACGGCAAAATCACCGACGAAATTCCTGCCGATGTGTTTGGCCTGCAGAAGATCAAGCCGATCTACACGATCTTGAAAGGTTGGCGCGAGTCAACCGAGGGGATTACGCAGTTTGATAAACTGCCCGAAGCTGCGCGCGAGTACCTGCGCTTCCAGGAGCGGGAGAGCGGAGCCAAAATAGGAATGGTTTCAACCGGCCCAGACCGGGACCAGACCATGGTTCTGCCCGAGTTTGCCGCCGTTCTCGACAGCATTCATGCCTAGACTGAAAAAGTCATCCGAGGGCGTTTGCCCCGGCCACAAAGGAGTTCTGCCTTGGTCAGTTTTGCCGTCCGCCTGAAGTTCGCCCCCGAAGACCGGGCCGATATTGCCGAAACCCTGCGGCTGCTTGCAGCCGCTTCGCGCCAGGAACCGGGATGTGTCAGCTACATTCCGCACCGGGTGGAGGACGACCCGGACACCGTGCTCATCTACGAGCAATACCGGGACCAGCAGGCCCTGGAAGCACACCGCGAAACGGAGCACTTCAAGAAATATGCGGTGGGTGGGCTCTACCAGAGGATGAAAGAGCGGAGCATTGAGAACCTGGTTGCTCTCGTCTAAGCCATGCTCCCGTCCAACCTGCGTCGGCCCTGAAAACTCATGGCCGTGAATTCCACAAGAATTGATGGGTGGACGGGTTGCGCAGATCAATTGTGCATTGACCGGCGCAACCTGCCGGGACTACCATCCGATACGTTCATGCCCCGCATCGTCAAAAGCCCTCTCGATATCGTGAGCCGTGATTCGGCTCTGTTTCTGGTGCTCGCTCTAATCGGCTGAGTGCAAACCCTGCAGGCCGGACAGCCTCGCGGGCAGAAGCACGAGAATCGCCATGAGATTGAGCGGATTGAAGAAGCATGGCGCAGTGCCGTGCTCAAAGCCGACATCCCCGCAATGGAAGCCTTGCTGACCGACGACTATATGGCCATTACTGCGTCAGGGACCCTTGAAACCAGGGAGAAGACCCTGGCCAACGTGCGAACGGGCGTGAATCATTTCACATCGATCGACCTCTCCGAGCGCAAACTGCGGTTCTATGGGACAACGGTTCTGGTAACATCGCGCGCCGAGGTCAGGGGCACTTCAGGCAGCCGGGATATTTCCGGCAGCTATCGCTACACCCACGTGTACGCGCGCGATGCCCAGGGAAAGTGGAAGATCGTGAGCTTTGAGGCAAGCCGGATTCGCGACCCTGACGAACATAAGTAGCCTGACGCCAGACCCCGGCACTGCCTTGCACCCTGTCGCTACCGCATGACTCAAGAAATTTGTGCAGGCGACAGGCGACAGGCGCAGCCGCATCCATCTTCACGACCCTCCATGGCAAAAGGAACTCCTAAGACCAGTCTTCTGAGCAACCTCCCGCAAGCCACAGGCATCCATACTCAATAGCTACACCCGACACAGACACTGAGCTCGTGTTGAACTTGCGATTGCGCAACGGCGATGCCCCTTGGTCTCGGCACAATGGCTGTGTGAACTGAGAAGAATGGCGAGCGGGACTCGTCATTGGTAACTTGGTTTTTTCCGCGAGTTACGCGGCGGTAACACCGTGGCCGGTAACAGTCGAGATCGAAGCACGGTTACTGCCTTCTTCGGTTCGGGAAGATCTTTGCTGGCATTTGCATAATCGGCAAACATTACTCCTGCTGGGACAGTCTATCTTCCATCTTGGACTGCGATAAGTCCTGAGATACGTTTGGGCCACTCGCTGGGTGAGAATCGATGAGCACTGCAACGCCTTTGAAACGCCGCGGAAGACGGTCTCGACTGAGCCACCGCAGCGCTTGTCCAATTGCCAGCTTGCTCTCAAGTCGCCCATTTCCCTGGAACGCCATCGCATTGAGGTCAATAGCTTGAAAGCCGCACAACTGGCAACGCTTCGCTTTATCTCACTGCTGTTTCTGCTCCCGGGCTTGGCGGGATTGGTTATCTCCGCCATGATTTCGACACATTACCTTGACACCATGCCCCGATGGCCCACGCCCGAAGAGATGCGGATGACTCCGCGGAATATCAACGGCACGGTCGTCTACCAGACCGAAGACGAGGACCGAAGGCTTTCAATAGCTGAGTACTCTTCCGTCGGCGTGTTCGTAATAGGCTTGGGGCTGGGGCTGGTTTACCTTGAGAAATGGGGAGCCGCCCGGGCGCACGAAGCCGAGTTCGATGAGTATACAGAAGACCTGGGTTAGTTCCGCCCCGCGCGACTCGCGCGCCCCAAAACTTCCGTCCACTACAATATTCCAATGCCTGAGCTTCCTGAGGTAGAGACCATCGCCAATGGTGTGGATGTCCGTGTGCGCGGGCAGCGCATCGTGCAGGCCTGGTGCTGCTCCCATCCGCAGCCCTTTAAAACTCCAGCGGCGCGACAGGCAAAAGGGCTTGAGGGCCGCGCCATCCTTTGGGTTCACCGCACCGGAAAGCACATTGTCTGTGAACTCGGCGGCCCTTCGAGCCAGAGTGGAGACCATCCGGCAGCCCAATGGGTGGTGCACCTGGGCATGACCGGGCGCCTTCTGGTTACCACTCCCGACGCGCCCGTTGCCCCCCACACCCACGCGCGGCTCAGCCTTTCAGGCGGCAAGGAACTGCGATTCGTTGATCCGCGGCGGTTTGGGCGCCTCGAGTTCCGCGATTTGAGCGGGAAAGCCGGGTTCAGCGCCCAAGGCGCCGAGCCGCTGACGATTGCAGCCGAGGAGTTTGCCGCCCTGTTTCACCCGCGGCGCCTTTCAATCAAGGCAGCTTTGCTCAACCAGGCCCTGCTCGCCGGAGTGGGCAATATCTATGCCGACGAGAGCCTTTTCCGGGCCGGCATCCGCCCCCGCAAGAGCTCAAGCCGGTTGACCCGGGCGGAGTTGGAGCGGCTGCGCGCGGCCCTGCTCCAGGTTCTCAAGGACGCGATCCGGCTGGGCGGATCATCGGTTTCAGACTACGTGGATGCCGAAGGGATGCATGGCTTCTTCCAGTTGGAGCACTGTGTCTACCTGCGAACCGGCCTTCCTTGCCGGCGCTGCGCGACGCCGATCAAGAGGATTCTGGTGGCCGGGCGAGGAACCCATTACTGTCCAAAGTGTCAGCGTTGAGAGGTGCTTCTATGAGTTTGCGGAGATTTAGGCTTTAATTCATACCATAATGCAGAAAACCTCAGAAATCAGAAGGCCGCAAGTGGTTGAAAATAAATAACTATCCGATTGGCGCTTCGATTGCAATTAGAAGTGCGCCAGTGATGAACCAGGTGCTGGGAGCAAGCAGGCCAGCCCAAAGAAGAACGGACACCCGGCAAGAGCCACCGCCAAAGATGCGGGCCTTCAAAAAGAAGGAGAACCGGCCGGGAAAGTCTGCAAAAGGTACGACGGATTCAACCGCCGTCCAAAAAAGGCTTGGGAGGCCAGTGGCCAGCACAGGAGACCGAAACGCCACTCCAAACGGAGTGGCGTTTTGCATTTGCGGGGGCGGTTTCTTTCTGCTGGTTTGCTGCGGCTCAATTTCACCCGGCCGCGATAGAAATATGATTGACTTGCCAGCCGGGACGCTTCGCTGTACTATCAGACTTGCCTAACAAGCGGCTGACGCTTGCCACCCGAAGACGGGCAGTGCAAGCTCGCCGGGCAAGGAAACCTCGCCAACCAGTTCAATCCTTAGTGGCATCAAACGGCGAAAGTTTCTTCGTGTAAGGCATCACCAGAGGAAAGCACCTGCCGCATCGTATAGATCCTGACATTGGGATGAAACGCCTGTAGGGTTTCTTTGTATGCGGCGGCAAGGCTCCTGGAAGTCATGGCAACCTGCGCGCCGAGCCCTGCTCCCCCCGCAGTATGCCTTGGGTCCTGTTGTGATTGGACCGCCGGTCGTCGCGATTCCCGTTCCGTACCGGACAGGCGGCAGGCAAATAGAGTTCAGCACCCGTCAAGGCAATGCTGAAAGCAGAAACGCAGTGCACTTGATTGAAGAGTGCCAGGAAGAACACGCATGACGACAGATTCGACGCAGCCCCAGTCTGAACTGGAGCAGGCCCCGGCCAACGGCACGGGGCAGTCGCAGGGGCATCGGCGCCGCCGGCGCCGCCGCAAGAGCAAATCAAGCCAACAGGCAGCCCCGCAGGTGCAACAGGCTGCTCAGCCGCAGGCACCGGCCGCTCCCGCCCCCGCGCCGCCGCAAGCTCCCCCCGTTCAACATAGGAAAGCTGCCGCGCACCCCGCACACTCGCAGCAGAGCCAGGGTCAGGGACAGGGACGGAAGAAGAAGAAGTTCTTTCAAAAGGGATCGGCTTCCGCTGCCCAACCCGGCAACAGCGTTTCAGGCCCATCACAGGGCAAGCGCAAGGGCAAACAGAAAGGCCCGCGCGAGTTTGTAGGTCCCATGGACCACAGCTACCGCGTTGCCAACGGGAATATAGCCGACGGTCCACCCTCGACCATCCAGATCGGCAACGGCCACAACGGCCCCTACTATCAGGACAATTTCTCCTCCCCGGCCGCCGCCGCCGCTCCCGTTCGCGAAGACGCTCCCACCCGCATCTACTGCTTTATTGAGGACCTGTTCTTCCTGGCCAAAATCCAGGAGACGGCCCGCAAGCTGGGTGTGAAAGTGGAATTCATCAAGGGCGGCGACAAGGAACTGGTCACCAAACTCACCGACCTGCCTGAAGCCGAGCGGCCGCGCCTGCTGGTGTTCGACCTGAACAACCTGAACGCCAAGCCCATCGCGCTGATCCCTAAATTCAAGGCCAAGCTAAAGAAAGCCACGTCAATTATCGGCTTCCTGAACCACCTGCAAGGGGAACTGAAGGCCAAGGCGGTCGAAGCCGGATGCGACACAGTGATGCCGCGATCAGCCTTCTCGCAGAGCCTGCCCAACCTTCTGCGCCGCTATGGCGTGGATGATGAGGAAGACAACTTTCCGCAGCCGGCTTAACGCGGGCTGAGTTGAAACGCAGAAGAGGGCGCACCCTGACAGGGAGCACCCTCTTTTTATGGAACGGAGGACCTATCCCGGAGGCCAGGAGAGCGCCCGTCCCCCGAGCAAGTGAACGTGCAGATGTTCAACGGATTGCCCGCCGTCCGAGCCGGTGTTCAGCACGGCGCGATAGCCCTTGCCGAGTCCCTTGGCGCGTGCAATCTCTGCCGCGGCCCACAGCAGGTGGCCCATCAGGTTGCAGTTGCTCTGTTTGCATTCGTCCATCGACACGATATGCTCGCGCGGAACCACCAGCACATGCACCGGAGCCTGCGGGTTGATATCGGCGAAGGCGTAGCAGAGCTCGTCCTGGTAGACAGGCGTGGAGGGAATGGTTCCATCAACGATCTTGCAGAATAGGCAACTCATGGCGTGACCAGTGTACACGGGAGCTTCTGAAATCGAGAACGGCGGATCAGCATTTCTATGCCGACTCCAGAATCATGTTCGCGTACTGCGTTGTGTCGCCGGTGCGGATCAGTCCGATAGCTAGCGGGACGCGCTTCTTGAAGTCGATATGCGGCTCGAAGGTCAGCTGGATGCCTTCAAGCGCCGCCTCGAAGTGGTGGCGCGTCTTGGCGGAGTTGGCGCGGCGAAATTCCTTGGCCATAAATGCCTTGCCGATGGTGAAGTTGTCTCGAATAGCCCTGAGCACATCGAGCACCCTGGGAAGATCGTCGGTGAGCGAGATGTCCACCGTTTCGATTTGCGGCCAGAAGGGAAAACCCCGGTCGGCAATGACCAGCGTATTGGTGTGCCGCACGCGGCTCAAAAGCGAATTGATATCGGGATTCAGAATGCCGGACTTCAACATGCGATGACACCCCCCATGAACGGGTCGGTTGAGGTTCGAGGTATCCCACCCATTCGCCAGAAAGACGGCGAATGGATGGGGCACCCGGTCTTTGTGGAATTAGCACTCGCTCATCTGCGGGCGCATCTCGCCTTGGCTAGTGAAGGCGCTCCTAACCTGCGGCTTGCTGCGCATCCAGTTTACAGAAGCGGGCTTCGGCGTCGAGGCGCCGATGCACGTCAGCTTTCTGCCATGATCGGGTCTTTCACGATGAAGACGTACGAGAGCGCGCAGGCAAGTGTGACCATGCAGCAGATGGTCAGGGTCAGGTGAAACGAATGCGTGCGGTCGAGCAGCCATCCGGTGAGGATGGGCGCCATGGAGGCGAAGACGAAGCTCCCGAAGTTCTGGATGGTGCCCACCGAGGCCACAATCCCGGCAGGCGCGATGGACTGCACCAGGCCCCAGCCGGAGTTGCCTGCCAGATAGATAAAGAAGAGCGCCATGCCGATCCCGAAGGCGGCAGCCGTTGCGCCGTGAATGTAGGGGACCAGCAGCGTGCTCAGGCCGGAGCAGGTCATCCCCGCGACCAGAATCGTGCGGTGGGTCTTGATTGGACGAACGCCTCGGCGCACCAGGAAGTCGGCGATAAACCCGCTGAGCAGCATGCCAACCCCGCCGCAGAAGAACGGAATTACGGCGATCAGCCCGGTGGCCCGGATGCTGACGTGATGTTCGGCTTCGAGATAGCTCGGCATCCAAGTCATGTAAAGCCACGCCGTATAGTTGATGCCGCCGAAGCCCAGCATCATGCCCCACATGGTGCGCAGGCGAAACAGCCCCAGCCACTGTGCAAGAGTGATGCGGGCAACCGTGTTTCGAGGGCCGGAGGCTTCGAGATAGGCTTTCTCGGCGTCGTCGAGTTGTACGTTCTTGCGGTCGCGATAGAAAGCGAACCAGACGATAGACAGCAGTATTCCGGGGATGCCGATGAGCATGAACATCCCCCGCCAGCCGAAGGCCAGCATGGCCACGGTGAGAATGGGCGGCGCCATGGCCTGGCCAAACGCGGTGCAACTGTTGAAGATGCCCGTGGGCGAGGCGCGGTCGCGGACGTCAAACCAGTCGTTGACTGTTTTGACCGCGCCCACGACATAGGGCGACTCGCCGATGCCCAGTCCGATGCGCGCAGTCACGAAGGAATTAAAGCTGCCGATAAGGCCAGTGGCCGCTTGCGTCGCCGACCAGAGAAACATGCCCGCGCCCAGAACAATGCGCTCGCCGAGCCGGTCGAGAAGAACTCCCATGGGCAGTTGCGAGAGGGCGTAGGACATCGAGAAGATCGACAGCAGCACGCCCATCCGCGTGGCCGAGATGCCAAGGTCGGCGCGAATGGTGGTATTCGCAATCGCCAGCGACCCGCGATCGATGTAGTTGATAATGCCGGCCAGGGCAAGCGTGGATACCGCGAAGAGCTGAATCTTTGCGATACGGCGTGACTTGAGAGACGTGGAACTGGAAGCCTGGCTCAATCAAATCACCCGATGCCGCCCGGGTTGATGCGACGGCGCAGGGCCAGTGTAGTGCATTCGTTGCCGCAAGCACTAGCTGGTGTGATCCAGCAGAATCTTCCAGCCGCTGGAGCCTTTGCGCCAGACGAGCGAGAATATGCCGTCGTCCTTCTTTGCTTCTCCCCTGGCCGTGCGTTCAAGGTGGAAGCTGCCGGTGACAACGGCGTACTCCGTTTTGCCGCAGGAACAGGGCAGCAAACGAATCTCAAGCTTGGTGAAGGTCAGGGTGCCCATCTGCTGCGGCGTGGAATAAGACTTGAGGTAGCGGTCGCGGATTGGCTCGTATCCTTTGCCCAGGGTGGCTCCGATGAAGGTTGTCTCCGGCGAGTTCTCGTAGGTCTGCATGAAGGCCGAAACGTCGCCGTTGTTCCACGCCGCGATTTGCGCTGTCAGAGCCTCGCGAATGGCCGTCTCGTCCTCGCCGATTGTTTGCGCTTGTAAAGCGTTGACGGCACACAGCAACGCCAAAGCCAGTAAGAACCTCTTCATCTGCTCACCTCCGCATTCAGCTTACAATGGCACTATGTGCGCGGCTGTCGCAACCTCCCCTTTCCGCATTGTTCACACGGTCTGTTCGCACGACTGCCCTGACAGTTGCGGCGCGCTGGTGACGGTGAATGCGGCGGGGCGCGCGGTCAAAGTCCAGGGCGACCCATCGCATCCGGTGACCCAGGGATTTCTGTGCGGCAAGGTGGCCAAATATCTTGATCGCGTCTATGCGCCAGACCGCATTCTCTACCCACTGAGACGAAAGCCCGGAACGCAAAAAGGCCCGCTGCCCCGCGGGCGTGAGATTGAGGCCTTTGAACGCGTCAGCTGGGACGAAGCGCTGGACGCGATTGCCGCGCGGCTCAAGCAAATCAGCGATATGTACGGACCCGAGTCGATTCTGCCCTACAGCTACGCAGGCACCATGGGCGTTCTGGGTTACGGCTCAATGGATCGGCGATTCTTTCACCGCATGGGCGCCAGCCAGCTTGACCGGACGATTTGCTCTGAGGCCGGCGGCGTGGCGTGGAACCTGGTCTACGGCAAGAAGCTGGCCACGCCGACTGAGGACTTCAAGCTGGCGAAGCTGGTGCTGGCCTGGGGCGCAAACATCCACGGCAACAATGTGCACTTGTGGCCCATGGTCGAGCAGGCGCGCCGCAACGGCGCGAGGCTTATCGTCATCGATCCCTACCGCACCCGCACTGCCGCACTGGCCGACTGGCACATTGCCATCAGGCCCGGAACCGATGCGGCGCTGGCGCTGGGCATGATGCACGTCATCTTGAACGAGGGCCTTGAAGACCGCGCCTACATTGCGGAAATGACCCACGGCATTGAGCAGCTGGCAGCCCGTGCGCAGGAGTACACGCCGCAGCGCGTCGCCGCGTGGACGGGAATGACCGCGGCGGAGGTTGAGCAACTGGCGCGCGAGTACGCCACCACGCGTCCTGCCGCGATCCGCATGAACTATGGCATGCAGCGCTCTGAAAATGGCGGCACGGCGGCCAGGGCGATTGCCATGCTGCCGGCGCTTATATGCGCATGGAAGCATCGCGGCGGAGGCGCGCAGCTTTCCACCTCAGGGGCTTTCAAGTGGGACAAGGAGGCCATCGAGCGGCCCGACTTGGCGCTGGCTTCGCCGCTGGGTAGGCTGGCGCGCATCGTGAACATGTCGTTGCTCGGCGAAGCGCTGGAAGAGCAGGGACCGGGGAACGATGAAAAGGGACTGGGGACTAGGGACCAGGGACTAGGCATTCCGGTGCATGCGCTGTTTGTTTACAACTCGAACCCGGGTGCGGTAGCGCCGAACCAGAACGCTGTGCGGCGCGGCATGGCGCGGCATGATCTCTTCACCGTGGTGCACGATCTCTTCTTCAACGACACCACAGATTACGCCGACTATGTTCTGCCGGCGACCACGTTTCTTGAACACACCGACATCCAGGGGGCGTACGGGCACTATTTTGTGCAGATGTCCAATCAGGCCATTGAGCCTCCCGGCGACGCGCAATCAAACGTATGGCTCTTCAGCCAACTCGCCGCGCGCATGGGCTTCACCGAGGAGTGCTTCCACGACACGCCAGAGCAGATGATTCGGCAGGCTCTTGCCATTGGCGAGGACGGCCATTCCGCCAACAGTGGCATGGAGCACATTACATTTGACGATCTGAAGCAGCAGGGACACGTCCCGCTCAGCTTCCACCGCGATCCGGAGCGCCAGCCGTTCATGCCGTATAAATCTGGGCCGCTGGCAACGCCCACGGGGAAGATCGAGTTCTATTCGGAGACTCTAGCCGCGCAGGGGCTCGATCCGCTCCCCGCCTTTGTCGCTCCGATCGAATCGCGGTGGGGAGAGGGCGCGAAGAGCTATCCGCTGGAATTCCTCGGGCGCAAGGCGGACAACTACATGAACTCGACCTTCGCCAACCTCGACGGCCACCGCAAGATGGAGGCGCGGACCAGCCAGCGGCTTGAGATGCATCCCGCCGACGCCGCGGCGCGCGGCATTTCAGACGGCGACGCGGTGCGGGTTTGGAATGATCGCGGGTCGCTCAATCTCACCGCGCTGATGAACGGCAGCGTGCCCCAGGGCGTGGTGGCCGCGCACATGGATTGGGCCAAGATGAGCGCAGACGGCGGCAACGTGAACGCGCTCTCCAGCGAGCGGCTCACCGACCTGGGCGCGGGAGCTACCTTTTATTCGGTACTGGTTGAGGTCGCGAAAGCCTGACAACACGCGCAGAGACCAAACCGCCCGGTAGACTGATAGATATGAATTGGACAACGATAATCGTCGCCTTCGCCGTTCTGGCGATGCTGTTCTTCCTGAAGAGGCCGGGCCAGATTTCACCGAAAGACGCGCAGGCGCACCTGAAGAGCGGTGCATTGGTAATCGATGTACGGACGCCGGCAGAGTTCAGCTCCGGCCATCTTCCGGCCGCAATCAATCTTCCGCTCGACGGCATTGAGGCAAGCCTCCCGCGCCGCGTACAGGAGAAGAATCAGGTGCTGCTGCTCCACTGCCAGAGCGGTATGCGCAGCGCCGTTGCCGTGAAGAAACTGAAAGGCCTGGGTTACGGAAACGCCTACAACCTAGGCTCTTATGGCCGCGCGGAACAGATTGTGAGCGGTAAGTAGGGTGCCTTTCAAAAGCCACTTTGTGTCAGGGCACGACTTTCAGTCGTGCCGAATTGGGCTCGTTAAACCAGGGGTTTTTACCCCTGAACCGTGGCTTGGAATTCCATCGCCATTCATGAAACACGCTCTGGGCAATACGCGCAACAACCTACCCTGGACCGGCCAGTTTTTCGCCATGAGAGTTCAGCCCCGAGGGTAAAAGAGTGATGCAATGTTGCGGTTGCGGGGGCGAGTTTGCCGAGGTCGTTAGCCCGACGCATGCCTATATGCTTTCGTCACCGGGTTGCTGGGCCGCCTACGGCGAGGTGTTGGCGCGGGAGTACCAGGACCCGGCTTATATGCGGCTACACCGCCTCGCTGTCGACACGTACGCGGTGCAGCATCCCGGGATCGACACGCAGCAGGCGCGCAACTCGGTGGGGATTCACCTTGCGCGGCTGTTGCTGTTCTTTGAGCGCGGCTGGCCCATCAACCGGGTAAATGACGTGATGCCGCAGATCACGGCAAAAAAGAAGCACTATCCATGGCTAATGCCTCCGGAGAAGCGCGGCGCATTGACGGTAAAGCATGTTCTTGCGGCGCGAACACCTGCAGAGCATGAAGCAGCCGTGGAGCAGTGGGCACAGTCGGTGTGGCAGGCGTGGGCGGCGCACCATTCCACGGTGCGCGCCTGGCATGAAGGCCTTTTATGACCTGCCACCATGCATCGAGACAGGCAGTGCGATTCCCGACCAGGTGGGACCGGTTTTCCGCAACCAGCCGCTTTGACCTCTGCCTGCGGTTGTAGACTAAGTTGTTCGTGTTTGAGGAGGGTTCGCCCGAATGCCCAGCACCATGCAGGCTGTAGTCAAAGCTCAAGCAGCAGCCGGAATCGAATTGCGCGAAGTTCCAGTGCCCTCGCCCGGCCCCGGCCAGGTGCTGGTGCGCGTGCAGGCGGCCAGTGTCTGCGGCACAGATCTGCACATCTTCAACTGGGATCCCTGGGCGCAGGGACGCATCAAGCCGCCGCTGATTCCCGGCCATGAGTTTGCCGGCGTAGTGGCCGAGACAGGCCTCGGCGTGACCACCGTAAAAGAAGGCGACAAGGTAAGCGCCGAGATGCACGTGGCTTGCGGCAAATGCATGCAGTGCCGCATCGGCGAGGCGCACATCTGCCAGCATGTGCGCATCCTGGGCGTGGACGCCGACGGCGCTTTTGCGAGCTATGTCCTCATCCCCGAGACGAATATCTGGAAGCTGCCAGCCTCGGTACCGCACGATTGGGCTTCGCTGCTTGATCCGCTGGGTAATGCCGTGCACACAGTGCTGGCTGGACCTATCGCCGCCCAGACCGTAGCTGTGACCGGCTGCGGCGCAATCGGGTTGTTTTCCATCGCGGTGGCCAAGGCATGCGGAGCAGCAAAGGTCTTCGCTATTGAGGTAAACGCCCACCGCCGCGGCGTGGCCGCCACCATGGGCGCCGATCTGACACTCGATCCGGCCACAGACAACGTACAGGAGCAGATTCTCGCGGCCACCGGCGGCACAGGCGTCGACGTGTTGCTGGAGATGTCGGGGCATCCGGCAGCCATGCGTCAGGGCTTTGCCATGCTGCGCACCGGCGGACGCGCCTCGCTGCTGGGCATTCCGTCGCGCCCCGTTGAAATCGACTTCGCTCGCGACATTATCTTCAAGGGCGCCATTGTGCAGGGCATCAACGGCCGCAAGATGTTCGAAACGTGGTTCCAGATGGAAGCCCTGCTGGCCACCGGAAAACTCGACCTTGAGCCGGCCATCACGCACCGGCTCAAGCTGAGCGAATTTACCAAGGCAATGGAACTGCTGCAATCCGGCGAGGCCATCAAAGTGGTGCTAAAGCCGGAGTGATAAAAGCGGAATCACGGAGCGCCGAACAGGCGTCACCTGACGGATGACAGGACGAAACGGCGGCAACTCAAAGATAGGGCCGCGCTACTGGCTTCCAGGTCCGCGAACGCATAGCGCGCGATTGCCTAGATTGTCAGTGAAGCGTCCGGCGAGCCGCTTGCCGGTGGCGAAGCTGAAGCCCCACGCCTCC
The DNA here is from genome assembly GCA_903911925.1 of uncultured Acidobacteriaceae bacterium. Classification (GTDB taxonomy): domain Bacteria; phylum Acidobacteriota; class Terriglobia; order Terriglobales; family Acidobacteriaceae; genus Telmatobacter. The sequence goes on along the minus strand of CAIWFH010000058.1, from coordinate 13,377 downwards.
CCGGAAATGTTGGCCTGCGATTGGCTCCATTGCCAGCCGGTCAGGTGCAAATTGCCCTTCACGTGCATCGGCACCGCACTCCCCGTCTCGTCGATTCCCGGAGTATCAACAGTCGGTTCGTACGCGGTTTTTAACTCGTCGATGGTCGGCAGCCGCCACTCGGCGAGATCGGCAACTGCCAAGCTCCGGCAGTAGTCTGTCGCCTGCTTCCAGGTCACGTTCTTGCCATTGTCTTTGGTGGCCCAGGTCAACTGGGTTGCCGGGTCAGTCCAAACCAGCCCGGTCACTGCGGCCTGCGCACCCTTGTCCTGGTCCTGCCTTTTCTTGTTTCGCGCATCGCGAACCGGCTGGAGTGCGAGGCTCACCAGCGTCTGCGCACCGGCCTTGCCATCCACGCTTGTGCTGACCGTGTCTTTGCCGTCCTCAGTAACCGCAACCACCTTGTGCGGGCCGGCTGCGATCTGCGCTTTCACCGAGCCTCCGGCATCAATCCTGCCTTTTGCTTCGCCGTCCAGTGTCCACGTGCAAGCCAGGTCGCAGGTCACCAGAAGAAGCCCAGTTTCGGCTTCCACTGGCTTCGCGGCACTGACCCGTTTGTCGCGTATCGGCTTCAGCTCGATGTCCAGAACGGTCTGCCCAGTCGATTTGACCTCCTTGATGACCTTGAACTGATCCAGCCCATCCTCGGTCACGGCAACCACCAGGTGCTCGCCGAGTTCGACCTTGGCCTTGGCCGATCCTTCGGCCTCAATCCGGCCCTTCGCTTCGCCGTCAAGTTTCCAGTTACAAGGTAGGTCGCACACCACCAGAAGGGTTGGACGAGAGTCCCGCGGCTGGATGGCGATCGGTGCAGCGCTTTGCGGCGCCTTTACCTGCGCGATCGCCGCCGCGCCCGGCGACAGAAGGGCCACTATCAATAACTTCCGCATGCCATTCCTGCGTAACGTCCGCGGGACTCTGGACTTGCCCTGCGCCCCGTGTCCGGTTGCCGGTTCGTGAGTCCTGATCGGTGGTGCTTCGTCCTTTGGGGTGCAAGTGCCGGATTCTACCGAAAAGGGCGTATCGCATACGGGACAGGTCTTCATGTCGCACTCTCACGTGGTTCTGGGCATTCCAATGGCGAAGACAAGTTGGGATGGCCAAAAGAATACCACTCCCGGCGTTTCCAGGGATTCTTCCGGTCAACCTGCTCACTCCGCTGTGCTTCCTGTCAAAGCAGGTCTTGCGCGGATGCCCGTTTAGGCCAAATCACCAGCCCAGGGTTGGCACCGGCGCGGCTGGGCCAGATACAATGGTCTTCTATGCCCCAAGAACCGGGGGCGCACGATTTTGAGTTTTGGAGCAGGTGCAAGTGAGAGGCATTCGCTGCCGCGGTCTGCGGCTTGAGTTGGTTGCGGGACTAGGAATAGCGCTGGCGATGCCTGCGTTGGCAATGGCTGCGGAAAGCGCTCGCGTGCTGGCAACGCAAACCACGCTCGACGCGGAGACGCGCGACGAGGCAGGGCGCACCCAGGCTCACATCGCAGTTACCGTGATTGGCGAGGACGGATATCCCGCCGCCGGAACGATTGCCATTCGGGATTTTGGCAAGGACATGGCCGGGACGGTGCTGAACGATGAAGGCAAAGCCCACCTGGTTCTTGACCTTCCTGCCGGAGAGCACCAGCTGCGTGCGGTTTACACGGGCGACGCGGCCCACAAAGCCTCTGTTTCGACCCTGTCCGGGGTCCATGCCCAGGATGTCGGCATACCCGACTTTCAGGTTTCCCTCGCGGCGGCCACGCTTTCGCTCACCGCAGGCCAGGCTTCGACAATCATCACCACCATTACACCTGTAAACGCCAGCGGGCTTTCCGGCCCGATGTTTATCACTCTCTCCTGCTCGGGAAACCCTGACCAGTCATCCTGTACCTTCACCCCGGGAAGCGTCGAGATCCGTCAAGCCGCCGTCGATCCGGTCACCAGTTCGATGGTGTTTCAAACCCAGGCAGGATCAGCCGTGGGATCCATTCCAGCTGCCCGCTCGAACGCCAATTCCGTCGCATGGGCGTTCCTGCTGCCCGGAGCGCTGACCCTTGCCGGCCTGGCCTTCGGAGGCCGCCGCCGCTGGCTCAACCGGCTCTCGCTGCTGGCGTTGGTGGGCTTGGTCACCGTCCTCGGCACAACGGGTTGCAACCCGCGCTACTACTACCTCAATCACGGCCCGCCGGCAAACAAACCCACCCCTTCCGGCAATTATGTGATCAAGGTAACCGCGCAGTCCACCAACGGCGTCACCGCGATTACTCGCTCCACCACGCTGGCGTTGACCGTTAAGTAGCTTCAAAAACATGAGCAGCGCACTCCGCTGGCATCCCCTTCCACCGGAGGTGTACGCGCTTGTTGAGCGTGCGCCGGCGACGGTGCTGCTTGAACATGCAAGACCGCCCGCAAAGCAAACCAATCCCTGCTCTGAAAACGAGCCCGGCAGCCGGCTTTTCACGGCGCCGCTGCGAATCTATGAAGTCAACCAGCCCTCGGAACTACCGGGCCTGTTCGCAGAGATAGAAAGCGCCGTGGCCGGGGGCCTGTTCGCTGCCGGTTTTTTCACCTACGAGTGCGGCAACTGCTTTGAGCCAAAAGCAAAAATGCGTCCCCGCCGGCCGGAGCAGCCGCTGGCATGGTTCGGCATCTACCAGCGCAGCTATCTGTTCAATCACTGGTTGGGGCACTGGGTTGACGGCGAGCCTCTGGGACTGGCTGGGCCTCTTGAAGACGGTGCGGGCGAGAAACCGTCCGCCGAAGAGCCGCTCAACGCCGTTTTTGGTTTGACTGAGCGGCAGTATGCCGAACGCATCGCAGCTATCCACGAGTGGATTCGCGCGGGCGACGTCTACCAGCTCAACTTTACGGCTCCATTGCGGGTGCAGGCTGCGGGCAGTCCCGCGGCACTCTTTGCGCGCCTCAGCAAGCGCCAACCGGTGGACTACGGCGCCTTCCTGCATTGGCAGACGGGCCGGCACGTTCTCAGCTTCTCCCCCGAGCTGTTCTTTCTGCTTGAAGAGCGCGGTGACGCACGGCGTATTACTGCCCGGCCCATGAAGGGAACTGCGCCCCGCGGTCGCACGACTCGCGAGGACCGCGCAATCGCCGAGTGGCTGCGCAACGACCCGAAAAACTGCAGCGAAAACGTAATGATTGTCGACCTGCTGCGCAACGACCTCGGCCGCCTGTGCCGCTTTGGCAGCGTTGAGGTAGAGAGCCTCTTCGCCCTTGAGAGCTTCAGAACCCTCTGGCAGATGACCTCAACCGTCACCGGCGAACTGCGGCCCGAGGTGGGCTTCGAGCAGATCTTCCGGGCGCTGTTTCCCTGCGGCTCGGTCACCGGCGCGCCCAAAGTGCGGGCCATGCAACTGCTGGCCGGGTTGGAAGAGGAGCCGCGAGGCATCTACACGGGAGCCATCGGGTTCTTTTCGCGGGAACGGACCATCTTCAACGTGGCTATTCGCACCCTCGAACTGGAGAACGGCCAGGGCAGGATGGGCGTGGGCAGCGGCATCGTCATCGACTCCGTGGCGGCAGAGGAGTTCCGCGAGTGCCAGTTGAAGGCGGCGTTTCTCAGCGACCGCCGAGAGCGCTTCCCTGGTAACTTCTCTTTGATTGAAACCATGCTGTGGCAAGACGGCTATCCGCTGATCGAGCTACATCTCGACCGGCTCGAAGACTCGGCTCGCTACTTCGACTTCATCTGCGACCGTGCTGCCGTCAAGCAAGCCATTGAGGCCTATGCCGCAAAATTCGGCAACCTCGATCCGGGTGTTGTTTCACAACCGCCGGGTGCCCCATCCTTTCCGCGTCCTTTTGCGGAAAGGGTGGGAGACCACGAACCTCCATCGGCCGGAATTCCGCGCAAAGTTCGTCTCCTTCTCGATGCGGATGGAGCCTTGCAAATTGCCGACGAACCTCTGCCAGGCATTGCTGCTCCCGCCCAGCCCGGCCGGGTGCGCATCGCATCCCAGCGCACCGATCCCACCGACCCGATGCTCTTCCACAAGACCACGCACCGGCCTCTGTATGCGGAGGCCTTCAAATCCGCAACCGAAGCTGGCTTCAGCGATGTGCTGTTCCTCAACGACCGCGGCGAAGTCACCGAGGGAGCCATCAGCAACATCTTCATTGAGAGAGACGGCAAATGGTTTACGCCGCCGGTGGAGTGCGGCTTGCTTGCCGGCGTCTACCGCCGCCACCTGCTTGAGACCCGCCCGGAAATTGAAGAGCGGGTTCTGTCTATCCAGGACCTGCGGCAGGCCGATGCTGTCTTCCTGGCCAACGCCGTCCGCGGCCTCCGCCGAGTCACGATCAACTGGGAGTGAGGAACGTTCTGGCGAAGTCCCTAGTCCCTTAGTCCCTATTCCTTTTCCCCTAATCCCTTTTCCCTATCCCCCGCCCTTTCGCGCTATCCTCTTTGATTGAGGAACATCGCCATGACCCAGGCCACTGAGCGCCCGCAGCTTGCCCACCTGACTGCAATTCTCGATGAACTGCGCGCCAACGGAACCCACTTCAACCTGCGCATTCTTGACGACCAGCAGGCGCCAGTCTGCCACTACGACGGCAAACAGGTAATTAACCTGGCCAGCAACAACTATCTTGGCCTAGCCAACCACCCCAAGCTCATTGAGGCCGCGCTGGCCGCGACCAGGGCCTTCGGCGTAGGCTCGGGCGCGGTGCGCACCATCGCCGGAACCATGCGCATCCACATGGATCTCGAAGAGAAGATTGCCCGCTTCAAAAATGTCGAAGCCTGCGTCGTCTTCCAGAGTGGCTTCACGGCCAACGCTGGCACGGTCAGCTCCATCCTGGGCAAGGACGACTTCATCCTCTCGGACGAGTTGAACCACGCCAGCATCATTGACGGCGCGCGCCTGTCGCGGGCCAAAATCAAGGTCTTCCGGCACAAAGACGCGGCGCACTGCGAAGAACTGCTGCAAGAGGTGGCCAATGAGCCGGGCCGCAAGCTGGTCATCACCGATGGCGTCTTCTCCATGGACGGCGACATTGGCCCCGTAGACAAGCTGGCCGCGTTGGCCGAGAAGTACGGCGCCATCATGATGGTGGACGACGCCCACGCTTCAGGCGTGCTGGGCCGCAACGGTCGCGGTTCCGTTGATCATTTTGGCATGCACGGCAAGGTGGATGTGCAGGTGGGCACCTTGTCAAAGGCCATCGGCGCGCTGGGCGGCTACGTCTGCGGCAGCAAAGATCTGATTGACTACCTCTACCACCGGGCGCGGCCGTTCCTGTTCTCCACCTCGCATCCGCCATCGGTGGCCGCCACCTGCATCGCCGCCTTCGACATTCTGGAGCGGGAGCCGGACCGGATTCAGCGGCTGTGGGACAATACGCACTACTTCCAGGGCGAGCTGAAGCGCGCCGGCTTCAACGTTGGCGGCATCACGACACCGGCAACCCAGACGCCGATCACACCGCTTATTGTGGGTGAGAGCCGCAAGGCCATGGAGTTCTCGCGGGCGCTGTTTGACGAAGGCGTGCTGGGGACGGGCATAGCCTTCCCCACGGTCCCCGAAGGCAAGGCGCGCATCCGCCTCATGCTCACCAGCGAACACACCAAGGCGCAACTCGATGAGGCGCTCGAAACAATCGAGCGCGTTGCCAAGCGGATGGGGATGCTGGAAGCAGTTTCATAGCCGCAGTTTTGAAAGGGCGCGGCTTTAGCCGCGCCGCCGATTGAGCATGAAAATTGAGGGCTTTAGCCCCCGAGGGAATGCCGGGTGCCCCCGGTCTCGATTTTGAGACCGGGGACACCACAGCTCTCACCAACTCCCGTCTAGCCAAACTAAGATAGAGGCACAATGATCGCTCACCTGCGCGGCAAGCTCATCCACAAAGAACCCGGCCAGGCCATTGTTGAGGCCGCTGGTGTCGGCTATGACGTAGTGATTTCCGTGCCTACGTTTACGGCGCTGCCGTCGGTGGGCGCCGAGGCTTCGCTCCACATTCACACCCAGGTGAGCGAAGACCAGATTGCCCTGTTCGGCTTTCTTGAGCGCGAAGAGAAGCGTCTCTTCGAGCGGCTCATCACTGTCAGCGGCGTCGGCCCCAAGCTGGCCATCAAGATGCTCAGCGGTCTCAACCCCGAGCGCACCGTGCAGGCCATCCGCGGCCAGGACCACGCGCAGTTGACGCGCATTCCCGGCGTAGGTAAAAAACTGGCTGAGCGCCTGGTGGTCGAGCTCAAAGACAAGCTCGACGATTTTGCCGTCGCCCCCACGCCAACCTCGGTCGCAGGACCGGCAGTGGACGACGTTCTTTCCGCATTGGTCAATCTAGGCTACCAACGCCCCGCCGCCGAAAAGGCCATCGAACAGGCCATCGCCAAGGACAAGGCTCTCAACGCCGACTTCGACGGGCTCTTCCGCGGCGCGCTCAAGGTGATCCGGTAAGCCGGAGGGAAGACGTCTGTGGAAGCGACCAGAGGAGCCAGTGGCCTTCACGATCTCGGTTCGCTTGACTTGACTCCTGTCTTGTCATTGAACAATGCGCATGCAAAGGAGACCTCCGCTCTTGATGAAGGCAGCCTTGCCGCGCTGTTGAGCATGGCCTTTTATGCGCGGGGATTGGATCGGGGAGCAACTGCCTTCCTGATTGCGCTCGATCACAACGCCTCCTACCAGAATCCGAATTTTGCGTGGTTTCTCGCGTTTCACGAACCGTGTATCTACATCGATCGCGTCATTGTCGCGAAGTCCGCGCGCGGGATGGGGATTGCGAGGCTTCTCTACGAGGACCTCTTTGACTTGGCGACGCAGGCAGGGCACAAGCGAGTGGTATGTGAAGTGAATATCGAGCCACCAAACCCTGCTTCCGATGCCTTCCATGCGGCAATGGGCTTCCACGGAATTGGAGAGGCTACCATTCACAACGGGGCAAAAACTGTGCGCTATTTTGAGAAGACGCTGCGCTGACTGGACGCCATCGCGAAGGCTCTTTCCCCTGACCATCGAGTGACAGCACAAGGGCCCGGAAACGTCACCAAGGGGTGTGTGCCGGCCAGACCAGGATGAGCCTTCAGAAGCTTGCTCCATGGGTCTGGGTCTGAGCTTTTGGCGCGAATCGCTTCCACAGTTCGCCCGCCGCGTAGCATGCGGGAAGCAGGATTGCCCATTCCACCGGGATACGCGCTCGCTCGTTGTATTGAGTGAGGTAATAAATCAGCGGGAACGTCGCTAGCCATACCAGGAACACCCAGCATGCGCCGCGGTTGTTTCGCCACAGCAGGATCAGCCCGCCGATCGACCCAAGCGAGGCAAGGGTCACGATGGCGTCGCGCAGCGGAGAATAGAACGCCAGATTGCGGATCGCACCCTGCTCCGACATCAGCAGCGAGGGCACCCAGAAAGCAGCAACGCGCCTAGCCGTGAGGGCCGCGAAATCACCGGGATTTTCCTTGATCCACTCCATCGCAACCTGCTGCCGGTGCCTGTTATAGGCCACTTCGCCGAGCTGCGCCACCTGCGCAACCTCATCCATGCTTTCGTTTGGATGGTGCTGCGCATAGCAGCCGGAGATGCGGTTGAGCTCGTAGGAAAAAGAAGCGCAGGAGTTGTTCGAGACCTCGAGTTCAATGCCGAGGTTATCGCGGACAAAGACGAAGCGATGAAACGTTTCGTAATTGCGCACCATCCACGGCGCAAGCATCAGCAAAGGGAGCAGCACCAGCACGAGATTTTTCTTTGGCGTCTGCGGGCGGGCGAATTGAAGCGCGACCATCCATGCGCCCAGGGCGAGCAATGCGACGGGGCAGAGCAGGATCAGCACTCCCCAAAGCACGGCGCACAGCACAACGCGCGGCATCGAAAGCGGGTGCCGCAGAGCGGCATACAAGAGAAATGCAAGTCCGGTGATCAGGACGCCGTCCAGCGTCTGCTCCCAGACAACTTCCCGCGGCACGCGCGCCACCAGCCACAGAATCGACGCGCCCACTCCGGAGTAAAACCCCATCCCCAGGCCTTGCGCCAGCAGCGGCAACAGGCAGACCTGCAGAACAACAAAGAAGGTCGCGCAGCACTCCATCGCGTAGTAGGCCGCCGGACCGCTGCTGGAGTGGGCGATGATAAACGCCAGAAACGCCGGGAAGACCGGGGCCAGATGCGCGGAGGGCCCGGTCGGCATCCCGGCAAATGGATTGGCAAAGCCCTGCCCCCGCGTCAGCGAGTCCGCCAGCACCAGCGACTCTTTGCCGCTTTGGTCGAACGGCGGCACGTGAGCATAGTAGTGCGGCGGGTAGAGATTGAGAGTGATAACCGCCAGAAGAAAAAGAACCCCGCCCGCAATGATCGTCCGTGGCTGCATACGTGAGTAACTTTAACAGGCGAAGCGGAGGGAGCAGGAGCCTTCAGGCTCCTGAAAAGGCAGCGTACAGGAAGAGCGGCTTTAGCCGCGGGCCTTTCGTTTGTCTCGGAAAAATGATCGATCCAGCAATCATCGATCATGCGGGTTTATCTACCCAGAACTCGGCCTTCTCCGTTGAGCGTAACCCCCACCGGCAAACTGTTACCCTCACATTGAATCGTGTTTTCGTCGCTCGCGGGATAGCCGAAAACAATCGCTGTTCGAGTAATCTTCGTCGGCGGGTCCTGAACCATATATTGTCCTACATATTTGTCGCCATCTTCCAAAAAGACAATTCGGTAGGCTGCATGAATCGCCTTACCAGGCGGGTGTGACTCTTCCCATGTGTGGTAAAAGACTTCAAGAGTTCTCGATCCACAATTGAAAACACCCAGGCGCTTGATCGTGATCTTTCCTTCAAGCGCCCCGGTAAAGCCCTGCTGCGCAAGCAATTGCTTCAGAGTGCTTGTCGACGTGCGAGGAGTCTGCGCGAACAGGCTCGCGCTCAAAACCAACATGCAGAAAATCCTGGCATTCATGCCGACTACTCTAGCACTAAATCTCAACAGCCCCACCGCGTTACACTTCTCCTTGTCATGGCACTCAAACAGAAACCCCCGTCCAACGCCCTCCCCTACCTCCGCCCGGAGGCTTTCACCTTTCTCCGCAATCTTGCCAAGCACAACGACCGCGAGTGGTTCACGCCGCGCAAGGCCACCTTCGAAGCTGAGCTCAAAGAGCCGATGTTAGCTATTATTCGCAAGGTGACCGCAGCCATGGAGGACTTCGCCCCCGCTTTCGTGCGCCCTGCTGAGAAGTCCCTCTTCCGCATTTATCGCGACACGCGCTTCAGCAACAACAAGCTGCCTTACAAGACCCACGTGGCGGCGTGGTGGTCGTGCCAGGGGATGGAGAAGACCAGCGGGGCTGGTTTTTACTTTCATATCAGCGCGAAAGAAGTGATTATCGCCGCCGGAGCTTACATGCCGGAGAAGGAGCAGTTGGCCGCGATTCGCCATTGGCTGCTCGACAATCACAAGCAGTTCCGCGCGCTTCTCAAGAAGCCTGCCGTGCGCAAGGCGTTTTCTGAGTTCGAAGGCAACTCGCTGACCCGCCCGCCGAAGGGCTTCCCGTGCGATCATCCGGCGCTTGACCTGATTCAATGCCGACAGTGGGGGCTGAGCACCACGCTGCTGGCCGCCGAGGCGCTGAAGCCAGGCTTTGCGGCGCTGCTGATCAAGCATTTCAAGCTGGCTGCGCCGGTGGTGGATGCGCTGAACACGCCCATCGCCGCGTCCCTCGCGCCCAAAAGAAAGGTCCTTTTCGGCCTGAATTGACTGCTCCGCAGTTTTATCTTTTGGACCGGTCCTGGGGCAGAAACCACGAACTAAAGCCAGCAAATTCGGCTAAAAACAGGCAAAAAACGGCCATTTCAGGCAAATACCGAAGAAATATGTGGAAAAACCGCGTTTTGCGGTTGACTTTACCCCCCTCAAAGTCGCATTGTAACGAACGACAGGGTCTTAAGAACCCGCATGAATACAGGGGTTTCGTGCAGTGCTACCCGGGTCGCACCCCCTTCAAGCGGTTCGCATCCTGCTACGGAATCCCACGTATTACCGGCTGCCCAAGGGCAAGCCCATAAGGAGAACACACATGGCAACTGGACTGACCAAGACCGCCCTGACGCGGCTGATGGCCGAGAAGAATCAACTGACCAACAAGCAAGCCGCGGCCTTCCTGGACCTGTTGGCTGAGACAGCCATCAAGGAGACCAAGAAGAACGGCGTCTTCGTGATCCCCGGCATCGGCCGCCTCGTGAAGGCAGAGCGCAAGGCCCGCATCGGCCGCAACCCCCAGACCGGCGCGGCCATCAAGATCAAGGCCAAGACCGTCGTCAAGTTCCGCGTGGCCAAGGCCGCCAAGGACGTCATCGCCCCCACCAAGAAGTAGTTTTCTTTTCCGCTGGAAAAGCAAGAGGGGAGAGCGCTCGCGCTCTCCCCTTCTGCTGTTTTCGCAATTCCCTCGCGCCGGCTACATGGCTATTGATGGTTGAGTACGTAGACCGGCATCCAGGAGCCCCCATTGCTGATGTTCATCATGTAGGCCTTGCTGGAAGAAACAAAGTAGATTGCGTAGGTGGGATTCGGATTCGGGTTCAACAGGAAGCGCCCATTGGCTGCGGATGAATAGGCCTGGGTAGCGATGATATCGGAGGCCAGGTAGCCGCTGGCATTCAGGTCGAGGATTGCGTTATCGACCCCGGCGCCGTTCGAGGTCACTTCACCGTTGAAGGCGCCTTCGGCTTTGTTGTCGTACCAGAGAGTGCCCAGGGAGTAGCTGCCATTAAAGCTGGCCGGGGAGAAGCCTCCGCTCGGCACGGTTTGCTTCTCGATGGCGACGAAGTTGACCGTAGGGTCGCCCACTACGCCAAAGCCTTGGTTGGTGCCGATCAAATAGAAGACTGGCCCTCCGTTGGTTGTAACGCGGCCGTTGGAATCCACGGAATAGGTTGCTGTGAAGGCGTCATTGGCAAAGAGCGAGATTGATCCGGCGTTGTTCACATCGCTCGAGCCGCTCATGTTTCCCTTGCCGTCGGAATTAATGACCCCGACCTCAACCCTGAGCTGGTCGTATCGCGAAGAGTTATGGTCGGAGGCTGCGTTGCTGAGAAAGACGACGGGGCCGGAGAGGGTTGCGTTACTGAAAGTGGTGGTGGTGCGCAGATAGGCGTCGCCAGCCGTCACGGCGGCGTTAACGCCGGCGTCGGCTCCCAACAGCAGCATATGGTTCGACCCGGCGACGTAAAAGACTTCGTGATAGGTACCGGCGCCCTTGCCGCTGGGTATAATGATCGTCATCACGCCCCGCCCAGTAGACGAGTTGAGCGTGTAGGTACCGCTGAAGCCCGTCTGCTGGAAGAAGACGTTGCCAATGCTACCACTAGAGTCATACCCATCGGCAGAGAAGTCGTTCTCGCCAGCCGTGATCTTTCCTGAGCCGTCGAGGGTCAAGTAGCCAACCTGCGCTGTCCTGCCCACCTGGCCGTTTTCGTACAGCCCACCCTGCATTCCGAAGACCCAGCTACCCTTGGAGGACGCAAGGCTAAAGCTGCTGCCGCCTTGGGCATAAAATGCGCCCGAGGAGATATTCTGGCTGCCATCGTTCTCCACCATGCGCCCGGCGCCGGCTACCCCGTTGGAGATGCTGTCCAGAGCGATGCAGTAGCTATATACATTGTCGGGGCCGGAGCTCTGCGGTATGCTCACCGTCATCACGCCGCGGTTGTCGGAGCCGACGGAGTAGGTTCCAGTGAATGTCCCTACCTGGTCGACATCTGAGGGTTTTGAACTGCCCGGGTCGTTGCTGTCATACAAACCGCTGGTGATGTTACCGTTGCCATCGGTCGTGATGGAGCCTATCAGGAAGCCTTCCGCGCCACCATGGCTCAACAAAACCTGGGTGAACTGGAAAGCATAATTGCCTTTAAGCCTGGCGTTGCCGCTGCCGTCGGCAGTGCAGTTCGAGCTTGCCGGATTGATGGTAAAGGTGACCGGGGACGTAGTGCTTGTGCCGTTGGATATGGTCACGCTTGCCGTGCCCGTTCCGGCCACCAGGCTGGCGGCCACCCGGGCCGTGAGCGAGGTGGCGCTTACAAAAGTCGTGGGCAGCGCATTCGAGTTCCAATTAACCGTTGTTGCCGAAGTGAAGTTTGTGCCCGTTACGATCAGCGAGAACACGCTTGCGCCCGCCTGTGCCGAATTCGGATTCATGCTGCCGATGGTGGGTGGCGGAGGCAAATTGATGGTGTACGCTGCCGAGCCCACTGCACTGTTGGTGTAGTTGGTGGCCGCGGCAATGGCCTTGATCGTCTCCGTGGCAGAAACCGTGATCGGGCCCGTATAGGGTGTGGAAGAAATGGTAGGAGCGCTGCCGTTCGTGGTGTAGTAAATGGTCGAATTGGCCGTGGTATCTGAAATCGCAACCGACTGCACAGTCGTATACGTCCCCGCCTTGGGCGTGAACGTGGGCGTGGCCGCCACCGGCAGATTGATGGTGTAAGCCGCTGTGCCCACGGCGCTGTTTGTGTAATTGGTGGCTTTGGCAATAGCCTTGATGGTCTCAGTGGCAGAAACCGTGATCGGACCCGCGTACGGTGTGGAAGAAGTAGTAGGAGTGCCGCCGTTCGTGGTGTAGTAGATGGTCGAATTGGCCGTCGTATTCGAAATGGCCACCGACTGAGGTGACGTGTAGGTCCCTGCCTTTGGTGAGAATGTGGGCGTGGCAGTAACCGGCAGATTGATGGTGTAAGCCGCGGTAGCCACCGCGCTGTTGGTATAGTTGGTAGCTTTGGCAATCGCCTTGATGGTCTCAGTGGCAGAAACCGCGATCGGGCCCGTGTACGGTGTGGAAGATGTAGTTGGAGCGCTGCCGTTCGTGGTGTAGTAAATCGTCGAGTTGGCCGTGGTATCCGAAATGACTACCGACTGAGGTGAGGTATATGGCCCTGCTTTAGGTGAGAATGTGGGCGTAGCCGCAACTTGGGTCGAGAAGGCCGCCGTCGATCCAAATGTCAGGAGTGCTACTGCCAGACTTACAGGTAGAGCCAGGTTAAGCAGCCTCGTGAAAACTCGATTGCCTTGCATCTTCAGTTCTCCTATTGGGTATTGTCAATCCTGGTCACTGGTTACGCAGGTCAATCCTATCCGCGCGCGTGACTTGGGGCCCAACAGAGTTCCAGCAGGAGTGGCGAAACGAGTTTCTTCCTCGCCGGAGCCTGTTGTCAAGCGTTGGCGGCGAATTGGGTAACTGGCCTTGGGCTTCTTGCTTCCTGTTATGGAAAGAAAAAACGGCTCTTGGCGAGAATCTGGGAAAAGCGCCGTTTTGCGGGGATTTTGAGATTTTGTGCTTCCGGGTACACTCGTTTGCATGAGGGAGAACGACTGGACGAGAGTACTGGGCTGGCCTGGATATAAGGTGTACCGG
>CAIWFH010000057.1 GCA_903911925.1 uncultured Acidobacteriaceae bacterium | reverse complement strand
GGTACGCCCCTTTTCATCCCATCTGAGCGAACAGGGCCACAAACGCTGTTCAGTTCCGGGGTCCCCGCAGACAGGTCTTCGTCTGTGGGGTGGAGTTTGGGGGTGGTGAGCGAAGAATCTGCGTTTGCGTTGGTCGTTCTGCAGGAACCACCGGGGCTAGCCGCAGCCCGGCTCGTCCCCTGTTCAGCAAACCCGGCAAAGGTTTACGATGGTCTGTCCATCCAATTGAGGTGTAGTCATGAAGCCAGGAAAGACGTCTCGACGCGCCTTCTTGTCTGCCGGATTGATTTTGCCTGTCGCCGGCGCAAGCGCGCGCCTGGGGTTTGGCGCAACGACCACCGGCATGCTGACACCGGCCGAAGCGCCCTTCGAAGACGCTCCGACGACGGTCGCGAAGCTGCCCATGAGAACCCTGGGCCGCACCGGCCTCAAGGTGAACCCGCTCGGCTTCGGTTGCGGCTACACCCCCGACCCCAGCATCATTGAGCGCGCCGTCGATACTGGCATCAACTTCTTTGACACTGCGCGCGCCTACTTGCAAGGCAACAGCGAGCGCACCCTCGCCGCGGGACTCGGCGCACGGCGCAAGCAGGTGGTCCTCGCCACCAAGTCGCTGGCCTCCGATAAAGCCAATGCTCTCAAAGACCTCGACACCAGCCTCCGGGAGCTCAAAACCGACTTCGTCGACGTGTGGTTCTACCACGACAAGGCCGAACCCGCCAAAATCACCGACGGCATGCTCGAAGCTCAGCAGGTCGCCAAACAGCAGGGCAAGGTCCGCTTCAGCGGCATCAGCTTTCACTCGAACCAGCAGCAGATGCTGGCCTGGATGGCCAAAGCCGGCCTCTTCGACGTCGCCATGGTTGCCTACAACTTCTCAATGGATGCAACAATGGACCAGGCTCTTGAGATCGCAGCCAAGGCCGGCATCGGCATCGTCGACATGAAGACCATGGCCGGAGGCTTCCGTTTTCAAAAGCCCTCCAGCCCCCTCTACTCCAAGCTGAAGCAGGATGGCGTTCACGTCTCTGCGCTTCGTTGGGCTCTCAGTCGCCCCAACGTTCACACCACCGTTCCAGGTATTTGCGACATGGATCAGCTTGACGATGCCATCCTCGCCGCTTCTCAAGCCATCTCCACGACCGACGAAAAAACGCTTGCCGCGCACCTTGAACTGATCAAACCGCTCTACTGCCGCATGTGCAACCAGTGCGAAGGCGCATGCCAAAAAGGCCTGCCCGTGGCCGACGTGCTGCGCTATCTCACCTACGCCGACGGATACCGCCAGTTCGCCATGGGCCGGGAGAGCTTTCAGAAGTTGCCCGCCGAGCATCGCGCTGTCCGCTGCGGCGACTGCGCCGAGTGCACCGTGCAGTGTCCCCACGGCGTTAAAGTTTCCGATCGCATGGCCCGCGCCCAGGAGTTGTTTGCGTGACGGCGGCCACTTCACAAAATTCCCGCAGGGTATAGCCTGTTCTGTCGAACGAATTGAGGTATGTCCATGAAATCGAAAAGCACGTCTCGCCGCTCCTTCTTGTCCGCCGGACTCCTTCTTCCGGTTGTAGGCGCCACCTCCCGCATGGGACTTGCAAGCACCGGCACAGGATTTTTCAAATCCCCTGAAGAGTCCATCGAAAAGCCATCTGCTCCCGCCAAGCTTGAATACAGAACCCTCGGCAAAACTGGCTTGAAGGTCACCACCCTCGGATTCGGCTGCATGATCACCTCCGATCCCAGCGTCATCGAGCGCGCCGCCGACATCGGCGTCAACTACTTCGATACCGCCCGCAGCTATCAGCATGGCAACAACGAGCGCATGGTCGGCGCGGCCCTCGGAGCCAAACGCAAGCAGACTGTGCTCTCAACCAAGACGGAAGCCACAACAAAAGCCGGTTTGGTCGATGAACTCAATACCAGCCTTCGCGAATTGAAGACCGATTACGTTGACATTTGGTATCTGCACTCCAAAGACAAGATCGCCGACGTCACCGACGAGATGATTGAAGTGCAGCAGCTTGCCAAGACGCAGGGCAAGATTCGTTTCGCCGGCGTAAGTACGCACACTCCGCAGCTTCTGTTGCCCTGGATGGCGCAGAAGGACGTATTTGACGTCGCGCTCACCGTCTACAATTTCGCCATGAACACTGCCATGGATCAGGCTATTGCCACCGCCGCCAAGGCAGGCATCGGCATTGTTGGCATGAAGGTGATGGCGGGCGGATTCAAGGACATCAGGCCCAGCGATCCTCTCTACTCCAAGATGAAGAAGGACGGCGCCATGCTGGCCGCGCTCAAGTGGGTCCTCAGCCGGCCCAACATCGCCACCACCATTCCCGGCATGACCGACATGGACCAGTTGGATGAAAACCTGCAAGCCATGGCCAACCCTCTTTCATCGGGCGACGAAAAAATCCTTGCTGCGCACCTTGAAAAGATTGCGCCCATCTACTGCCGCATGTGCGGCGAGTGCGATGGCGCCTGCCAAAAGGGCCTGCCCATCGCCGGCATGATGCGCATCCTCACCTATGCCGATGGATACCGCCAATTCGGCCTGGGCCGCGAGCGGTTCCAGCAGTTGGCCGCCGAGCATCGCGCCGTCCGCTGCGGCGATTGCGACGAATGCACCGTCCAGTGCCCGCACGGCGTAAGAGTCAGCGATCGCATGGCGCGCGCCCAGGAACTCTTCGCATGAAGACTGCAACTTTGCTGCTTGCCATTCTGGCCGCAACCGGAATGGCGAGCGCGCAAGACTATCTCAACTGCGCATTCGCGCCCGGTTGGGAACAAACCGGCCCCAAACGTCAGTACTCCCCTGACACTCTCTACGAATACAAGGACGGCGGCGCTGAAAGCTACCTGGCCTTCGGCTTTGTCGCCATGCAGAGCGTCGATTGCAAATCGGGCGCCGACACCATGCAAATCGACGTCTCGCAGATGAACGATGCCGACTCCTCCTACGGCATGTTCACCGCCAACCGCGATCCCAATCTGCCCAACGTAAAAGTCGGCATGGGCTCTCAGGTTCAGACGCAAAGCGCCATCTTCGCCAAGGGCAAGTACTTTGTTGAAGTCGCGCAGGTCACCGCCAACCCTGCAAGCGACAACCACGCCATGCTCCAGGACCTCGTCACCAAAGTCGCGGACCGTCTTGAAGGCAGCAGCACGGCCCCCGAGACCCTCGCATGGTTTCCGCAAGAAAACCTGGTCTCCGCAGGCCTCATTCCTGAGAGCGTGCTTGGCCTCAAGCTTCTCAAGCGCGGCTACGTGGCAAAGTACAAGCAGGGTCAGGCGTTCATTGTGCTCGAGGCCTCGCCAGAGTCCGCCGCCGAGGTCATGAAGAAACTCCGCGCGCGCTTTGACGGCGCTGCCGACGCCAAAGTCGGCAACGAAGCATTCCAGGCAAAAGCACAGTACCTCGGGGGCCTCTGCATCTTCCGCAAAGGCAGGTATCTGGCCGGCTATGCCAACATGCCTGATCCAGCCGCCGCGGCTTCACTTGCGGCTCAACTCGCTGCCCGCATTCCTTAGGACCGGCGAGTCTCAAGAGCCCTGTACGTGAAGCTCGTAGCAAGACAGAACCGTCATCCTGAGTGGAGTTTGGCCGGTCTTTGGGCCAAACGTAGTCGAAGGACCGGCATTTGAATATTCAATTCATGCACGGAACTTCCGGGACACCCCACTAGATCTTGTTCAATAACCGGATCAACGGGAAGAAACCGCTGATCATCAGCAGCATGCCGATCAGCATCCAGTTGTCCAGGTCCCAGAATCCCACAATCAGCAAGCAGCCCATCACGATCAGCACGACGGAACGGCGCGGAATATCAGGCAGCTTCCACATCGCGAGACTCTGCAGCCCGAGCCCGATAAACGACAATTTCGCCAAAGTGGTGGTGAGTAAAAACGCGCCGTGGGGCGCGGTCATGCCGCGAAATGTGACAATAGCTCCGTCGAGATAGCGGGGATCCACTTCGCCAAGGCCGCGATAGAATGCGGTCCACATGCCAAAGAGCCCCCCGAGATAAATGGTGCCGGAGATGGTAATGAACATTGCGATAGCGCTCAATCGGGGCCGAGCCGTGCGCGACAACTTATACAGTGCGAATGCGCAAAGAATAAACAGCGGAAGTCCGAGATAACCAAGTATGTGAGGGTCGTGAAACATGGCCCAGTGGTTTTGCGCGCGGATCAGCGATGTGACGATGGGCGTCGGATCGGGCTGCACGTAGTGAAGCCGGAAGTGAAAAAAATCGGACGCCCGTCTAAAGTGCAGCAGAAACACAATGACAAACAAGCAAGGGAAGAGGATCAAAAGGTATGATCCTGGCTTGAGGCGCGAGGTTGCGGGTGTGTCGCTCATGAAGGTGATCATGGCGTTATTCAGGAGTTAGCGCAACCGGAAAAGAGGCGCAGCGGCAGATATGAAACAAAAATCTAAAAGTGTCGCGAAAAATCCCGTGGAACTCTCGAGCGTTGTGCGAGACGCAAGAGTCATTGCGACGCGAAGAAGCATTGACGCAGCTTTTGTACAACTGCTCTTTCGCCGGTCTTACAAGAGCCTGCGCGTCAGCGATATTACCAAGAAGGCCGATGTGGGACGCGCAACGTTCTACGCACATTTCAAGTCGAAAGACAATTTGCTCAGGTCGCAGGTTGAGCGGGTGATAGTGCCCATGCTGCTTCCCTGCCCGGAGTCGCCTTCGCTGCTGGATTGCCGTTCGTTCTTTGCCCACGTCAGGGAAGCGCCGCAATTGTTCCGCGCCATCATGAGCGGCGGTGAGGGCTCCGGTGCAAGCGTTGTGCGGGAGGCAATGGAGAATCGGCTAGACGCGATTTTGCGCGGCGCCGGAACGCCTGCTGGAAAGGTGCCCTCGCTGCTCGTGAAGCGGTTTGTCATTTCGACTCTGCTGACAATCGTTTCGCACGGGCTTCAGCCGGACGCTTCCGAGTCAGGCGAGCAGATGCAAAGGCAATTCGAATTGCTGGTGGGCTCCGGTCTTTCGGATCGGGCGGCACGGTAGAGAGAAGCTGCCCCTGAAAGACTGCACGGGGCATGGCCGTGCAGTCTTCGCCCACCTTGCTCACCTGGATCTGGCGGGAAGGTTTGGGCCTGCGTGGCTCTCAAGCAGTCCGGCCCAGAGGAAAATCTCCTAACGGATCGTCGTTACCGGGAACGCGACGGGCAGCGTAAACAGGAAGCGGCTGCCTTTGCCCGGCTCGCTCTCGGCCCAGATGCGCCCCTGGTGCTGCTCCACGATGCTGCGGCAGAGCGCAAGGCCCAGGCCGGTTCCGCCCAGCGCGCGCGAGTCCGAGGCGTCTCCCTGCTGAAAACGCTCAAAGATGCGTTCCAGTTTTTCAGCGGAAATGCCGCGTCCCTGGTCCTCGACGATGAAGCAGGTTTCGCCGGGGCCGGCAGGCTGAGCCGCCAGACGAATCACCGTCTCAGGCGGCGAAAACTTGATGGCATTTGAAACAAGTTCGTTCAGCACTTGCAGAATGCGCTCCTGGTCGGCCAGCACCGGGCCCGGCGCGGCATCGATGCGGAAGCTGATGTGCACCTGGCTCGCCGAGTTGTGGGCCACATCCGCCGCGCGGCGCAGCAGATCCACGGCTTCCACCGGCTGGCGGTTCAGCGGGAGCCGTCCGCGCTCCACGCTGTCGAAGTCGAGAATGTCGTTGACCAGCCGTATCAGGCGGTCGCAATTGCCAATCGCCATCTCCACCATCTGGCGCTGCTTTTCAGGCCGCTTGTCCAGAGAGCCCGATGAAATCAATCCCAGAGAAGCCCGCAGCGAAGTGAGCGGGGTACGCAACTCGTGGCTGACGGTCGAAATAAACTCGTCCTTCATCTTCTCCAGGCGGCGCCGTTCAGAAACATCCTGGAAAGCCACCACCATGCCGGATATCTGTCCATCCTGAACCAGCGGGCTGGCGCTGTACTCTACGGGAACTGAACTCCCATCCTGCCGCCAGAAAACCTCGTCGCGCATGCGGATGGTTTCGCGCCTGCGCATGGCCTGCAGAATCGGGCTGGTGGCCTTCGAGTACGGCGTCCCGTCAGCGTGGCTGTGGTGAATCACGTCGTGAACGTCGCGCCCTGTCAACTGCTCGGGCGTATAGCCCAGGGCGCGCGCCGCAGCCTGGTTGATGAAGGTCAGGCGCCCTTCCAGATCGATGCCAAAGATGCCGTCGCCCACCGACTCCAGGATCAACTCGCGCTGGCGCGTGGCCAGGTGAAGAGCTTCCTCGGCCTCGTGCTGCTCCGTCACGTCGATGCCGTGATTCAGAATGAAAGGCCGCTCACCGGGCAACTCCATGCGCCGGCTTCGGAAGGCGATGCGGCGGTAGACGCCGTCGCTGCGGCGCAGCGGCAACGCGCCCTGCCACTCGTCGCTCACTGCCAGCGTACGCAGGCAATCCTGAAAGATCACCGCGCCGGGCGCGTCCAGCAGATCGGCCACGGCGCGGCCGGTCAGGTCTTGCGCTTTGTAGCCCAGAGTTTCAGCTGTAAATGCGTTCAGCGAGGTTAGCCTGCCCTCCATCGAGCAGGTAAACACAAAACCCAGGCTGCCTTCCACCACTTCGCGATAGCGTGCTTCGCTTGACAGCAGCGCCAGTTCCATCTGCCGCTGGTCGGTCACGTCCTGGCCGCTGACAATCAGGTATTGAATCTCGTCGTTGGGTCCCTTGAGGGGGCGAAGCGTCCAACTGATGCGGCGGGTCAGGTTGAGCGCTCCGGGCTTGTCGTGTCCTCCGGCAATGCGCCAGGCTGTCTCATGAGGACCTGAAACCTGCCCTCCGGCTGCCTCGTGCAGCTTTCCTGCCGCCCAGGGCCGATCGCCGGCCTCCAGGAATTCTTCAATAAACGGGCGCCCGACCGCGTCGGCCAGGCTGAATCCGGTAAGTTGCGCGCAGGAGTGGTTCAGCCGGACCATGCGGCCGGCAGTGTCAAGCACCACGATCAGCGCGGGAATCGAGTCCAGCGTTGCGGCAACAAAACACCGCTCTATAGCCAAAGCCCGCTCGGTACGCTGCCTTGCCCGCTGTGCTTGCTCCTGAGCGTGGATGCGGCTGTAAAGTTCAAGGCGGGTAGTCGCCTGCCGGCCCACAATCTCCAAAAGCGCCAAATGTTCTTCACTAAACTGGTTTGGATCGCGCGAAAGGATGGCCAGTGTGCCCACAACCTGCTGTGAGCCGGTAATCAGAGGCGTTCCGGCATAGGAGCGGCAGGGCATGGCCCCTGCCAGTTCAATCCCCATGGGCGGGAAGCGCGGGTCAACCCCGGCGTCCCGGATCAGCAGCGGCTTGCCCTTATCAAGAAGCCATTGGCAGGCGGTGGAGGCGCGCGGCTGCTCGGTGGCCTGGAATCCGTGCATGGACTTGAACCACATCCGGTCGAAGTCCATCCATCCAATGTAAGCGTAATCGGCTCCGCCCAGCACCGCGGCGAGCTCCGTCAACTCATCCAGCGCAGGGTCTGGATTGCGATCGAAGATATCGAATTCTGACCGCGAAGCCATCATCTTGCGCACCTCTGGTTGTTGGCCTTGCATCGCGAACATGGGATACACTCACCCGATTTTTAGTATCGGATAAAAAACGTCAATTGGCTCTGGCACAAATTGGGGGAAATGCCGCCATCAGACATTACAACTGAAGTGCATTACTTTGGACTTAATTGTTTAAACAAGATGTTACCAAGGCGCGATAAAGTTCCTGTTTTTCTCGGTTCGCCGCGAAGCCTATTCAAAATCAAAACACAAGACTCTTACAATGCCTGCTGACCGCAATGAGTTCTTTGAAAACGTGTGGCGTCAGTTACCCGCAGGCAGCTTGCAGCAATCGCCCGCAGCTGCCGGCTCATTGGCGCCGGCGTCAAGAACTACCTTCCAGTTGCCGTCGGCCTGCTTGCGCCAAACGGTGATGTAGCGCCCGCTTGTCATCACCGGGTTGCCGTTGGCGTCTTTGCTGTGCCCTTCAAAGTGGCCCCACGTGTAGCCCACATCGCCTGAAGGCCCCATGACCGCATCCGTCGGAGTCCAGATAAGCTGATAAGCCTTGGGCGACCAGTTGGCTGACTTGGCAATCGCTACCCTGCCCACCAGCGGAGCGGCGCCATTGCCCAGGGCCACTCCGTCTTCGGCAAACCAATCGGCAAACGCCGCGCCACCACGCTCCAGCACGTCCTTTGCAAACCGGGCCTCGAGCTCGTAGAGCAGAATCTTGCCTGGCTTCGCAGTGGGGTCGGTAAGCGGGTTCGGCGCAGCATGGCCGCTTGAATCGGGAAACGCAAGCTGGGCCACCGTCGCGCTGGGCGCTGCCGCGGTCAAGATGGCCGCCAGAACAACCCCACAATAGAAACCTCTCCGTATTCCACCCATCTTGCCATTCCTCCCCGAAAGCACCGAGTCCTGCTATGCCCATGCTACAACGACAGTTTTCCTCAATGCGTGTACTATGTGTGCTACTTCCGAATTCGGCCTGCTCGACTTCACCTGATCGGAGCACGAGCCAGCCATTTGCTCGACCACGACTCCACAATAGATGGAGGGCCGCAACACTGAAGTAGCCTACCCTGATCGAATTCCCCCCGGGCAGCACCACGCACCGTGATACAAATCACCGATTTCACCCGTCTCTCAAGCTAAAATTCTCTTTCTGTCAACCAAGCGCCCTCCCCTTTTGGCGTCTGGCAAACGACAGAACCAGAAAGTACAGCATGCCTCGAAAGAGCTTAAAGACGCTCGCATTGACCGTCGCCGGGCCCAGTGTTGAAGTGCTGGATACGCCTCCCTTGGCCGAGTTGTTGGGCAATTTATACGAGCACATGCCAAGCGGCGTCTGCTGCTCCAGGATCATTTTCAGGGGCAACGAACCCGTTGATCGGCTCTATTTGTATACAAATCCCGCCTACCGCACCCAGACAGGCCTCGACAATCTGGTTGGCAGGCTGGTCAGCGATGTTCGCCCCAATGGCGAGGCCGACCGCGACCTGCTTGAACGCCTGGCCCGCGTGGCCAGCACCGGAGAGTCGGATGTTTTTGAGTATCTTGACCGCTCGACCGGCCAATGGTTTTCGGTCTCCGTCTACTCGCCCGTGGCGGGCCATGTGGTCAAGGTGGTTGACAACATCACCGAGCGCAAGCGGTTGGAGTCGGAGCGCGAAAACTACCGGCAGGTGCTGGAGCGCAAGGTCGAGGGCCAGGTGCAGGATTTGCGCGAAAGCGAAGAGCGCTTCCGTGGTCTTTTCGAGAGCCTCCCGATTGGCATAATTGTCCAGGCCTCCAACGGCGAAATCATCGACGTCAACATGGCCGCCTGCAACATTCTGCGCATCACCATGGACGAGTTCGCCGGCATGCCCGGCCTTGAATCGGCCTGGAATCCGGTGCATGAAGATGGCAGCCCCTTCCCCGCCGAAGAACACCCCGCCATGGTCGCGATTGCGACCGGCAAGCCGCAGCAGGGTATTTTGATGGGCGTTGGCGAGGCCGGCGACCGGACGTGGATCAGCATCAGCAGCCAGCCGCTCTACCGGCCGGGCCACCCGATTCCCTACGCCGCGCTCAGCAGTTTCCTCGACGTCACCTCGCGCGTGCGCGACAACCAATTCATCAATATTCTCAATAGCCACTACCTCGATATTCTAGCTTCGTCCACTGAGACGGCGGTCATCGGCACCGACCTGAACGGCATCGTCACGCTCTTCAATCCTGGGGCGCAGAAGATGCTGGGCTACTCGGCAAATGAAGTCCTGGGGCATGTCGCGCCTGAGGAAGTCCTCCCTCCCGCGCCTGAGATCGCCCCAGCCATTGAACTTGGCCAGAAGCCGGGGACTCCGCTCGATGGAATCTACCCGTCCCGGACCGCGGTGCCGCAAAAGGACAATTTCCAGCGCGAGTTGATCTATTTGCGCAAGGACGGGTCAAAGGTCAGGGCCACAGTTTGCATCACGGCGGTGCGCGCTTCGCGGGGAGAGGTTACCGGCTACTTCGCGGTGATTCAGAACATCTGCGACCGGCAGAGTTCATAAGCCGCCCTGAATCTGCTGGTTCGGACTGACCACACCCGTTTCCAGCACATTGGTATACTGTCCATTAGCAAAGCTCGTCTGAATCTTCCCGGCATCCGAGGCTTTTCTTGGATGCCGGGTGCTTTTCCGGGGAAGGATGCAAATGGGAACACTGCTCGAGACCATCCACTCGCCTGCCGATCTGAAGCTTCTGAGCCTGGTCCAGATGGCTGAACTAGCCGGCGAGATTCGCGAGTTCCTGATTCAGACCCTCTCAAAAACAGGCGGGCACCTGGGGCCGAACCTGGGCGTGGTTGAACTCACGCTGGCCCTGCATAGCGTTTTCACTACGCCTGAAGACAAGCTGGTCTTCGACGTGAGCCACCAGGCCTACGTCCACAAGATTCTTACCGGGCGGCTTGACCGCTTTGCCACCATCCGCCAGCCGGGCGGGCTCAACGGCTTTATGCTGCGCACCGAGAGCGAGCACGACTGCTTCGGCGCCGGCCACGCCGGCACCGCGCTCTCTGCCGCTTTAGGCATGGCCGTTGCCCGCGACCTGGCCGGAGGCAACGAAAACGTCATCGCCGTCGCCGGCGATGCGGCCTTTACCAACGGCATCTCCTTTGAAGCTCTCAACAATATCGCGGAACAGACAAAGCGGATGATCGTGGTGCTCAATGACAACGAGTGGTCCATCGATCGCAATGTCGGCGCTATTGCCAACTACTTCCACCGCATGGTCACCAACGAGAAATACCGCAGCTTCCACGATTCCGCGGCACGGCTCATCGAGCGCTTCGGCGGCAAGACGGCGGCCACGGTGGCGCGCCGCGCTGAAGAAGCGGCCAAGGGCATGCTGTGGCCTTCGCTGCTGTTTGAAGAGTTCGGCCTGCAGTACTTTGGCCCCATCGACGGGCACAACCTGCCCCTGCTGATTGAAACATTCAAATTCCTCAAGACGCTTGACCGGCCGGTCCTTCTGCATGTGCTCACCGAGAAGGGCCGCGGATATCAGCCGGCGCTCGAAGGGCAGAAGAAGTTCCACGGCCTGGGCCCCTACGATCCCGATACCGGTCTCACCGCTCCAGCCGGCAAACCCACTTATGCTGAAGTCTTCGCCAACACCCTGTCCGATATGGCCACCGGGGACGAGCGCATCGTGGCCATCACCGCGGCCATGCCCAACGGCACCGGGCTTGACCTTTTCCGTCCTCATCACCCCAAGCGCTATTTCGACGTAGGCATCGCCGAGGAGCACGCGGTGATCTTCGCCGCTGGCATGGCCACGCGCGGCTTCCGCCCGGTCTGCGCCATCTACTCCACCTTCTTGCAGCGCGCCTTTGACCCGATCATTCACGACGTCTGCCTGCAAAAGCTGCCGGTGCTGTTCTGCATGGACCGCGCCGGCCTCTCCGGCGACGACGGCCCCACCCACCACGGCCTCTTCGACATCAGCTATCTGCGCGGCATTCCCAACATGGTGCTGATGTCGCCGAAGGACGAGGATGAGTTGGCCGACATGATGCAAACCGCCCTCGAACTCCCCGGCCCCAGTGCCATCCGCTATCCGCGCGGGACAGTTGTCGGGGTAGATCGCAAGGCAGAGGCAAAGGCCCTTCCCCTGGGCAAGGCAGAACTGATCAAAGACGGCTCCGACGTTGCCATCCTGGGCCTCGGCCCGATGACCGCCATGGCCCGCGAACTTGCCGCACGCCTTGAGCACGACGGCTACACCGCCGCGGTCATCAATCCCCGCTTCATCAAACCCATCGACCGCGAAATGCTCGAGGCATACGCCGGCCGCGTCTCCGCCTTCGTCACCATTGAGGACCACGTCAAAATGGGCGGTTTTGGCTCGGTAGTCATGGAGACCCTGCAGGAGATGGGCAGTCCAGTCCCGGTCATCCGCATCGGCTGGCCCGACCAGTTCATCGAGCACGGCAAAATCGACGATCTCCGCGCCAAGTACGGCGTCAGCGTAGACGAAGCCCAGGCCCAAGTGATGCACCTGCTAACCCACCGCAAGCAGCCTTCGCTCATTACGAGCTAGTACCCTAAAAGATCGAACGAAAAACGGAAGCTGTCATCCTGAGCATCTTTACTCGCAGAGGCGAAATACGCCCCCAACATGACCGCCGGCAAGTTCCACAAAAAAACCGTGCCCCATCCATTCCGCGTTTTTTTGCGGAATGGGTGGGATACCACAACACTCAACTGGCCCCATTGATCAGGAACGACCCTGAGCGCAGCGAACGGGGAGTCAAAATACCTGCGTTACGCGACGCTGGCCTGAAATCTCAAGCCGACGAACCACTCACGGAATAACTGAGCACAAGAATCCCGCTCGCCAGCGCCGCGCTCTTTTCCAGACGAAACCATTGCCGCTGCCCTTCCGGCAGCACCTGAGTCCCGCTCCCCAGCATCACCGGCATCACGGCCAGATCCATCCCATCCACCAGCCCCGCATCGAGAAGCGATCGGAATAGCACCCCGCCGCCCATGAGCCAGATGTCCTTGCCCGGCTGAGCTTTCAGATCGGCCACAGCTTGCAAAATATTCTCACTGAGAATAGTGACGTCCCGGTGCTCTTCCGGTTTCAGCGTGCGCGACACCACCACCCAGTGCTGCCCCGAGCCTTCCATTGAAGCCCGCCTGGTCCGCGCAACGTCGTACGTTTTTCGCCCCATTATGCACAAATCAAACTGCATGTGCATGGACACATAATCCATCGTGGAATCAGCCACGATCCAGTCATATTCGCCCTTGGGCCCGGCAATGAATCCGTCCAGGCTCATGGCCACGCCAAACCGTAGTCGCCGCATCGGTTCTCCTGATTCGCAATCGCTCCACGTCCTCTAATGCAGCGGTCGCCGCCATGAATTCGCAGTGGAAAACCGGAGTCTGTCGCTCATCCAGCCGGGGAAGGAATCACGCCAAGCTGCTGCATCATGCCCATGCTATTCATAAGGATGCGGCTGTCCGCCATTTTGCCTGATTCCAACCGGTCAATCACCACGCCATTTACCTTGACGCTCCGGCCCGTTGCTGGAATCCCGAGGAAGTTGTCTTTATGGGTGCCCGTCCAATGAAACCGCGACACTACCTTGTCCCCCTCCGCCACCATTTCATCAACCACCCAGCGCATATCGGGAAACGCCGTTTGCATTTGGTGGAGCACCGCCTTGAGGCCTTCGCGCCCCTGCTGCTGGCCGGGAAGCGGATCGAGTTCGATGAAGTCCTCTTTCACCAGGTCGTTCGCGCGCTCCAGCCGCCGCTGGTTGATGACCTCCTCGATAAACGCGCCGATTACTTCCTTGTTCGCATTTGACATGCGTTCTCCTCCCCCTCCTCCGGCGTGCGAACGTCAGCCTTCTTCCGACTCCCGCAATTTGGCAATCACGGTGAAATCCTCAAGCGTAGTGGTGTCGCCCTTGATCTCTCCGTGCGTCGCAAGCTCTCTCAGCAGCCGCCGCATGATCTTGCCGCTGCGGGTTTTGGGCAGTCCTTCGGTAAACCGAATATCGTCTGGCCGCGCCAGAGAACCGATCTCCTTTGAAACCCACTTCCGCAGTTCATCCTTCAGCCCTTCGCTTGGCGGATTCCCGCTTTCCAACGTCACAAACGCGCTGATCGCCTGCCCCTTCAATTCGTCGGGACGGCCCACCACCGCAGCCTCAGCCACCTTGGGATGCGCCACCAGCGCCGACTCCACTTCCATCGTGCCCAGCCGGTGGCCGCTCACATTGATCACGTCATCCACGCGGCCCATCAGCCAGAAGTATCCGTCCGCATCCTGCCGCGCGCCGTCGCCGGTAAAGTAGCTTCCCGGCACATCGCTCCAGTAGGTTTTCTGGAATCGCTCCGGATCGCCATAAACCGTGCGCGCCATCGATGGCCATGGCTTGCGGACAATCAGCAGCCCGCCGTGTCCCGCAGGCACCGGCTGCCCTTCCTTGTTCACAATTTCCGGCTGGATTCCGAAAAACGGCCGCGTGGCCGAACCTGGTTTCGCCGCCACCGCGCCTGGAATCGGCGCAATCATGATGGCCCCGGTCTCCGTCTGCCACCACGTATCCACGATGGGGCACCGGTTGTGCCCGATCTTCTCTCGATACCACATCCAGGCCTCGGGATTGATAGGCTCTCCCACAGTGCCCAGCAGCCGCAGCGAGTCCAGTTTGAACTTCTCAACGTACTGATCACCCCATTTGATAAAGGCGCGAATGGCCGTCGGCGCAGTATAGAAAATCGTGACCTTGTGGTCGTCGATGATCTTCCAGAAGCGAGAAAAGTCCGGCCAGTTCGGCGCGCCCTCATACATCAGCACGGTAGCGCCGTTTTGCAGCGGCCCGTACACCACATAACTGTGTCCAGTCACCCAGCCGATATCCGCCGTGCACCAGTAGACGTCCTCGTCGCACAAATCAAAAACATACTTGCTGGTGATGTAGGTCTGCACCGCGTAGCCGCCCGTGGTGTGCACCAACCCCTTCGGCTTTCCCGTCGTCCCCGAGGTGTAGAGGATGTAGAGCGGGTCCTCCGAATCCTGTTCTTCGGCAGGACACACTGGATCTGCGGCAGCCATAAGGTCGTGCCACCAGTGATCGCGTCCCTCCACCATGGTCACCGGCGACCCGGTGCGGCGATAAACGACCACGTGCTTCACCGTGTGGCAGGCGGCCATCGCCTCATCAACAGTCCGCTTCAGTTGGATCTCAGTGCCGCGCCGGTAGCTCGAGTCCTGCGTCAAAATCGCCACGCACGCCGAGTCGTTCACGCGGTCCGCAATCGCATTTGCCGCGAACCCGCCGAAGATGACCGAGTGCACCGCCCCGATCCGCGCACAGGCAAGTAGCGCAATGGCTAGTTCCGGCGTCATGCCCATGTAGACGGCCACGCGGTCGCCTTTCTTGATTCCCAGCGCCTTCAGCGCATTTGCAAACTTCTGCACCTCCGCGTGCAGTTCGGCGTAGGTCAGGCGGCGCACTTCGCCCGGCTCCCCCTCCCAGATAATCGCCGTCTTGTCCCTGCGCGGCGAGTCCAGGTGTCGGTCGAGGCAGTTGTAACTCAGGTTCAGCTTTCCGCCCACAAACCATTTGGCCCAGGGCAGATTCCAGTCCAGAACCTTGTCCCAGGGCTTGAACCAGTGCAGGTCATTTGCCACGCCAGCCCAAAATCCCTCCGGGTCGTCAATGGACTGCTTGTAGAGCGTCTCGTATTCGGCGAGGCTCTTGATATGAGCCTTGGCGCTGAACTCCTCTGGAGGCGGAAAGACGCGGTTTTCTCGTAGCGTCGAGTCAATGTCCTGATTGAGCGGGGCGGGAACTGGCAAGGAAGACATGCAAACGTCCTTTGGGGGAAGAAGAATTAATGCGGCTCGCGGTGCGCCACGGTAAATGCGCCCGCAGTGAATCCTCGTGGAAGTCACTCTACCGAGATTGACGCACAAACGGCAAGTCACCGCAGTTGAGGCGTCTCTCGAGACCCCTGCCAAAGAACAGGCAAGCCTTCAGGCCGCCAAATTCCACCGATTACTCCGCCTCGTTCCAGATCAGAGTCCCGTGCGTCTCCTTGAGGAAGATCATCCCAAAAACGAAGCAAACGGCCGCCACTCCGATCGGGTAATAAAGCCCCGCGTAGATATTGCCAGTTGATGCGCAAAGCCCCAGCCCGATCAGCGGCAGCAGTCCTCCAAAGACGCCATTGCCGATGTGGTAGGGCAGCGATACCGAGGTATAGCGCACCTTGGCCGGGAACGCCTCACCAAGATAAGCAGCGATGGGGCCATAGACCATGCTGACAAAGATGACCTGGAGCCAGATAAGCAGCACCAGCATCGGCTGGTTGGCCCCGACGGCTTCCTTGGCCGGAACCTCCTTGCCGGTTGCCGCATCAATGGTTAGCGGCGTCAGCTTGATGGCCCCGGTCACCTTGTCCTTGATCGAACTGACCCGGACCACGTTGTTCCCGGCTGCCTGCTGCATGCCCTTGTAGATGGGGATGTAGAAGACACAGGCCAGCAGAAGGCCGGCCATCATGATCCGCTTGCGGCCAATCTTGTCGCTCAGCGCGGCAAACGCGGTAAAAAAGGGCATAGACAGCAACAAGGCGACAGCCACCAGGATATTGGCCATCTTGCCGTTCACCTTGAGCACCGTTTGGAGATAGAAGAGCGCGTAAAACTGCCCGGTGTACCACACCACGCCCTGTCCCATGGTCGCGCCCAGCAGCGAGACCAGCACCCGCTTCAGGTTGACCCACTGCGTGAATGCGTCTGTCAGCGGCTTGGTTGAGCTCATGCCGGCAGCTTTGATCTTCGCGAAGATGGGCGACTCTTTCATCTTGAGCCGGATGCAGAGCGAGATGCTCACCAGCACGATGGAAAGCAGGAAGGGCAGTCGCCAACCCCAGGCCTGGAAGGCGGCTGGGCTCATGCTTTGCTGCGTGGCCACGATCACCGCCAGCGAAATGAACAAACCAAAGGTCGCAGTAATCTGAATGAAGCTGGTGTAGAAGCCGCGCCGGTTGTCGGGCACGTGCTCGGCCACAAACACTGCGGCACCACCGTATTCGCCGCCCAGGGCCAAACCTTGCAGCACGCGGATCAGAATCAACGCAATCGGCGAGAACCATCCGGCCGTGCGGTAAGTGGGCAGCAGACCAATCGAGGCAGTGGAAACGCCCATGATCGACAGCGTGAGAATAAAAGCGATTCTGCGCCCCACCAGGTCGCCCAGTCGCCCAAAGAAAAGCGCGCCAAACGGCCGCACCAGGAAACCAACCGCAAAGGTGGCCAGGTAGGCGATGAGGGCAAAGGTGTCGTTGCCGGTCGGGTAGAACTTCAAGGAAAGCACCGTGGTGAGCGACCCAAAAATGTAAAAGTCGTACCACTCAATCAAGGTTCCCAGCGAGGAGCCGAGAATAACCTTGGTAAGGCTGTCAGCGGCCTCCGCTTCGGGGCGCAAGGCAGGATTCGATGCCATTTTGAGTTCGACCTCATGGTTTGCCGCGCTGCTCTTAGCAAAGGGGAAGAAGCGCTGCGCAGGCAGGAATAGGCGTTTCAACAACTTACGTTGCTTTGACGAACCATAAATGTCAAGCTAATTTCTGTCGTTGCCATGGGCCAATCGTTCCGATGCCGCGCCTCGGAATGATCGCATGGAGCCGCGCACTCTCCGCATCATCCAGGGAACTATGACTTATGCGAAGTGCATGTGCGACTCTTCGCCGGACACCCTGGCTGAAGTTTGCTTCAGTTCCTGAATCCTGGCTCTGCCACCTATTGGGCATATCTTTTCTGGTGCCATACCCACGCTGTCCGAATAATCTCATCCAACTTGGTATAGTGCGGCGCCCAGCCCAATTCGCTCATCGCCAGCTTCGAACTGGCAACCAGCACTGCCGGATCGCCGGCACGTCGCGGATGCATCTCCACCGGAATCGGGTGCCCTGTAACCCGCCGCGCCGATTCAATCACCTGTTGCACGCTGAAGCCCTGCCCGTTGCCCAGGTTCAGAATCAGCCGCTCGTGATTCTCCAGTGCGTCCAGAGCCAGCAAGTGTGCGTCGGCAAGGTCGGAGACGTGAATGTAGTCGCGAACGCAGGTTCCATCCGGAGAGGGATAGTCGTCGCCATAGATGCGGATCGATTTGCGGCGGCCCAGCGCAACATCCAGCACCAGCGGAATCAGGTGCGATTCCGGGTCGTGCGCTTCACCGCGGATGATGCCGGCGGGGCCCTCGGGGGCTCCGGCAACGTTGAAGTAGCGCAGCGAGGCATAGCGCAGGCCATGAATCCGGTTCATCCAGCCCAGCATGTGCTCCACCAGCAGCTTCGACTCGCCATAAGCGTTGGTGGGCAGCAGGCGCGCATCTTCCTTGATGGGAACCGTCTCCGGCTCGCCGTATACGGCGGCGGTGGAGGAGAAAACCATACGCCTCGGTCCGTGGGCAAGAATAGCCTCAAGCAGAGACAGGGTAGACGCGGTGTTGTTGCGAAAGAAGGCTTCGGGGTGAACCATCGACTCCCCCGCCTCGATCAGCGCGGCAAAGTGGAGCACGCCTTCGAAGGGTTGACCCTGGTTCTTCGCGGCAATAAAGAGGCTCTCAATCGCAGCTCGGTCGGCGAGCTCTCCATGGACAAATTCAACTCCGGGCGACAGCAGATCGCGCCGTCCGTGGCTGAGGTTGTCAAATGCAACGGCCTGATGCCCTTTTTCAGCAAGCAAGCCTGCCACCGTTCCGCCGATATAGCCCGCACCACCAGTAACCAGTACTTTCACGAAAAGGAAACCTTTCTTTGGTACTTTGGTCTAAACTCAGGACAACACAACGGCAAAGCACCTGCAACCGCTTTACAGACCGTCCGTCAGACGGCATGCCATAAGCATCATTGTATTCCGGCCGGTCGCACCAGAAGAACGGAGTGGTCCGTCTTGCTCTTTGTTGCTCATGGCACATGAGATAACCTAGTACCACCAGCAAAAGGGCCAGGCCTCTTGAATCGATGCCCTGGCGGACGATTGGAGAGTTCTTCAAAATGCCTGGACTGTGGGGAACCGATGATTCGCGCGGCAAAGGTCGCCGTAATCGGGATCTCGTTCGAAGCGTTGTCTTTTTCATGGAGCCATCCGCACAGAAGGTGAACCGGAAAATGACCTTAAGTTCCGTCTGGTTGGCGGGTGAGAGGGCTTTGGTTGAGTATCGCGGCCGGGGCAGGCATACTGGTACTAACCCCCAGCAAGTGATATGGATCACTGCAAGCGGTCGCGAAGAAGCGTCACCTTGGAGACAGCAAGCCAACTTCAGGGTCGAGCGGAATCCCGGTGGAGAATTGGGCGCTTCGAAGCTCAAACTCGCTCGCCGATCGGTTCCGTCGCACATTACAGCCCTGAAGGCAGGACACAATGCGGTGTCCGAAGCCAGCAAGCGAGGACTGAGAACATGCCGGTGAACCGCTACTCTCAAAATGCAACTTTCGGCTTGCTCCCCGAACCCGAGCGCAGCCCGGGGTCATTTATCTCCAGCATCGTGATCAATGGATTGATCCTGGCCCTGTTGCTTTATATCGGAACAACCGCCAGGCAAGTCATTGAGCAGCGGCAATATGAGCAGACGGTGCTGATCGTCCCGGCTGCGGACGAACCGCCGCCGCCGCCCAAGGTCAAACTGCCCGAGCCACCAAAGGTTGAGCCGCCCAAACTGCCGGACGTGAAACTGGACGCTCCCAAGATCAACATGCCCAAGCCGGAGCCCAAGCCGGACCTCAAACCAATCGAGATCGAGGCCAAGGTCAACCTTCCGGTCATCAAATCGCCCAAGCTGTCGGTGGTTGAGGCTCCGCAGCCAAAGGCGGTCCTTGCCTCGCCCATGCCGGCGCAAGTGCCCCAGACAAGGGTCTCGACGGCTCCTGTGCATCTGGGCCAGACATTCGGCGTTACCCCCAATCCCAACGCCACACGGCCGGCAACTGTCGCCGCCATCGGCAATCCCTACGGCGGAATGAATGGCGCGGCCATTGCACCGCACGGAGTGGTCGGCGGCACAGGAATCGGCAACGGCATCAAGCCGGGCGGCTCGAACGGTGGAGTTGTCGGGAAGGTAGCCTCCGCCGGCATTCCCGGCGCAACCGCCTCGTCAGGCGGGAACATCGGCAGAGTGGCCTCAACGGGAATTCCCGGCATGACCACTGCTGTTGCGGTCCCCAGGATGACCGGAACGCCAGCCTCGACCAACCTCGAAGTGATTTCAAAACCACCCCCGCAGTACACCTCCGAAGCCAAAGAGTTGAAAGTTCAGGGTGATGTTATCTTGCGCGTCACGTTCACGGCCGCGGGCCAGGTTGTCGTGCAGGGCATTGTGCACGGTCTGGGCCACGGCCTGGATGAAGAAGCGCGCCGGGTGGCGCAGCAGATTCGTTTCCGGCCGGCTACCCGAAATGGGCAGGCAGTCGACTTAACCACCAATATCACCATCAGCTTTCAATTGGCGTAGCATCGAGAATGTACAAAGGATTATCGACTGCATTCAGCCGCTAACGGACTTCGCGCTGCAAGCGGCCCATTGAAGACTTGGAAGACACACACTAGGAGCATGCCATGATGTTTCGGAAGATATCCCTCACCTTCCTTATGATTACCCTGGTGGTTTCCTGCGCGTACGCAAAGAAACAACCCAAGTACGAACAGGCTCACCAACTCACTCCCGAACAGGCGGCTCTGGTGCAAAAGGCCATTGGGCGCGAAAAGGTGCTGATCAAAAACATTCAGCAGCGCACGCCCCTGGTTGAAACCTATATCCAGAACACAAGACCGGACGTGAAGCTCTACCAGGTACCGGTTGAAGACGAGTACATGCTGAGCCGCATCGACTTCGGCAAGGGCTTCTTCGACAAGGCGTATCTGCCCCGTTCGGAAGCCAAGCATGGCATATTCAAGGGCTCGTTTTCCGCGATCACCAATCTCACCAAACTGCTGAAACTGGACACGCATTTCGCCTATAACCCGCTCGGCTTTACCGAGATGATGTTCCTCGACCCCTCCAGCTTTGACACCCAGCATTACGAGTTCAGCTTCGTAAGACGGGAGTTTCTCGGTTCGGTTCGCACCTGGGTCTACGATGTGCATCCCAAGGTCAACGGCATGGGCCGTTTCTATGGCCGTGTCTGGATCGAGGATCAGGACGGAAACGTGGTGCGGTTCAACGGCACCTTCACTGCTCCGCGCTCTGAGGATGACTCGCGCTACTACTTCCACTTCGACAGTTGGCGCATGAACGTGCAGCCAGGCATTTGGCTACCGGTCGGCGTTTACGTTGAAGAGACCGAGCGCATCGAAGGCGAGAAGTCGGTGGGCCTCAAAGCCCAAACTCACTTCTGGGGATACGCTCTCAAACTGCCTACGCGCGAAAGCGAAAACGTGAGCGTAAAGGTGGATGACGCGGTCGACCGTAGCGATGACTCGCAGGACATGGGTCCGCTGCAGGCCACGCGCGCCTGGATTACACAGGCTGAGAATAACGTCATCGATCGCCTCGTCGAGGCCGGCTTGGTAGCCCCTGCAAATGCAGGCGGCTACGAGACCACGGTCCTTGACCAGATTGTTATCAACCTCGCGGTGCCCAACAACCTGGCGTTTACCGACCCGGTGCACTGCCGCGTTCTGCTCACCACAACCATTGAAGCCACCACGGTGGGCAACACCATCCTCATCAGCAAGGGCCTCATCGACACGCTGCCCAACGAAGAGTCGATCGCATCCGTGGTTGCCATGGAACTGGCGCACATTGCGTTGGGCCACCACATTGACACCCGCTACGCCTTTAACGACCGGTTGCTGTTCCCCGACGAGTCCACCTTCCAGCGCATCAACATGTATCACTCCGATAGTGACAATGCTGAAGCCGCCAAGAAGGGGCAGGAGTATCTGCAGGCCTCAATGTACAAGGACAAGATGCCCAGTGCGGGCTTGTACTGGGCGCAACTGGCTGAGCGCGGCAGGGTCATGAAGTCGTTGAACACTCCCAAACTCGGCGATTCGCTGCTCAGGTCCGACGGAACTCCATGGATGGGAGAGCTTGCTCACAGCGCGCCCAAGCTGAGCTGGGACGACCTCGCCCAGATTCCGGCCCTTCCACTGGGCAGCTGGCTCAAAACAGATCCCTGGGACGACAAGGTGCACATGCTGACCGCCAAGCGGTACGCGCCCATGAATGCCCGCGACAAGATGCCTCTTGAGGTGGCTCCGCTCTTCTTCAAGCTGCAGCGCTACGACACTTCGAAACTCGCCGCGCCGCCCGCGCCGGGAACCACCGCACCGCCTCCTGCTCCGGCAGACCAGCCGGCAACTACGGCTCCGCCGTCTACGACTGTCGACCAACCTGCTACTCCCCCTGCTGCTCAAGCAACCCCAAGCGACTCGTCTCAGCCCACTACGGGCACTTCGAATCCACCGCAGCAATAACTGCCTTTCCTTCGCCGGTTTTCAGCCGGGATGCGCACATCGGCGCATCCCGGCTGAAACGTCTATACTGGTGCCGTTCCACTTTTGCTTCGACTTGGTTTAAACTCCCTCGGACAGGAAGTAGCTCGCCTTCATGAGACGACCTCTTGGTTTGTTCTGCATTTTGTTTTTCGTCGGCGCAATCTCAATTCATGCGCAAGCAGTGCCCGCCGCAACGGCAAAGCGCATCTCCATCACCGCCGGCGGCATGGCCTCTGCTTTCCAGCCCAACTACCAGGGCGACTGGGTTGCCGAGACCAATCCGGTTTCGATCTGCACTCCTCTTGTAAATTGCCAGCCCGTTTCTAATCCAAGCCCCTTTTGGCTTTTCGGCGTTGGCGCGTATGTCGACGTAAAATTCACCCGCTGGATTCAGCTTGAGGCGGAAGGCCGCTGGTCGCGATTTAACCAATACAATCAATATGGGATTACGAACGGCGGCATCTACCAGGACAACTACCTTGTGGGTCCAAGGGTGCCCATTCGCCGGTTCTGGAAAGCGAATGTTTATGGCAAAGCACTGGTAGGATACGGCAAGATGAATCTGGGCTACTACCCTGGCCTATGCGCTTCGAACTGCATCGCGTCCGGTCGTTTTACCGATGTCGCCTTCGGCGGCGGTGCAGACATCAAGCTCACTAGGCGGTTCAGCTTCCGCGCCATCGACGCCGAGTACCAATACTGGCCCAAATGGGGAAACACCTCGTTGTCTCCCTACGGCATCAGCATGGGCATCGGATACAAAATCTTCTGAGAACGCGGCTCGCGAACCGCCATTCGACTTCAATCGACGAACTTCCATTTAACCGAAGCGCGTCCCCCGTTAGTGCGTGATCCCAAACTGGGTCGGCAGGAAGGCGTATCGCCTTTCCTGCTCGCGGAATCGATCATAGCGCCCACTTGAACCGCCGTGCCCCCCAAGCGGGTTGTTGTCGGTCTTGAGCGCCCAGAGCTTGGCAACGTGCTTTGACGGCTCCCAGTACATGACCTGCGAGTCGTCAAAGGACGTTTGCACCAGGATCGCTGGATAGGCCTTCACCGTATGCGGGATTGCTCCAAAGCCGGCAATGAAGTAGAAGCAAAAGACCATCCCCGCGGGGATGGTCTTTTGTTGATTATTGCTTCGGGCAGTTAAGCCGGCGAAGGCGAACCCTCGGGATAGTTCGGGCCACTCCGCGTGCCTTCCGGTTTCAGCACCTGCTGCACGCTGCCGCCGGTGTCGCTGGGCGTTGCCAGGTTTGAGCGCATCGGTGGCAGTTCCAAGCCTTCGATCAGCATGCGCACTTCCTCGGCGTCGATCGTCTCCCGCTCCAGCAGCGCCGCCGCGATGCGGTGCATTGCATCGGCATGCGACTCCACAATTGAGTGGGCCGATTGATAGGCCTCGTCGATCAGGCGGCGCACTTCAAGGTCGATCTGCCGGGCTGTCTCTTCACTGAAATCGCGATGCTGTGCGATCTCGCGCCCAAGGAATATCTGCTCTTCCTTCTTGCCGAATGTCAGCGGACCCAGCCTGCTCATGCCGTACTCGCAAACCATGCGCCGTGCCAGGTCGGTAGCGCTTTCAATATCGCTGCCCGCGCCGGTCGACATCTGGTTGAGGAATATCTCCTCCGCCACGCGCCCGCCGTACGAGATGGCCAGGTTGGCCTCAAGATATTCGCGCGTGTAATTGTGCCGGTCCCCAGGCAGGAAAATGGTTACGCCCAGCGCCATGCCGCGCGGAATAATCGTGACCTTGTGAATGGGGTCGGAGTGCTCGCGACGGAACGAAACCAGCGCGTGGCCGGCTTCGTGATAGGCGGTCACCCGCTTCTCTTCGTCGGTCAGCAGCATTGACTTGCGCTCGGCGCCCATCAGTACCTTGTCCTTGGCCAGTTCAAAGTCATACATGGTCACTTGCTTGCGATTGACGCGCGCGGCGTTCAGCGCAGCCTCGTTAACCATGTTGGCCAGGTCGGCGCCGCTGAAGCCCGGCGTGCCGCGCGCCAGAATATTCAAATTCGTGTCGTCTGAAACCGGAACTTTCTTCACGTGCACGCGGAGAATTTCTTCGCGGCCGCGAACGTCCGGCAGGCCCACAACAACCCGGCGATCGAAACGCCCGGGCCGCAGCAGCGCGGGATCAAGCACGTCGGGCCGATTCGTCGCCGCCACCAGGATCACGCCGTCGTTCGATTCAAATCCGTCCATCTCCACAAGCAGTTGGTTCAGAGTCTGCTCGCGCTCGTCGTGCCCGCCGCCCAGACCAGCGCCGCGATGGCGGCCAACGGCGTCAATTTCGTCAATAAAGATGATGCACGGCGCATTCTTCTTGCCCTGTTCAAAGAGGTCGCGTACGCGGCTTGCGCCCACGCCGACGAACATCTCAACAAAGTCAGAACCGGAGATCGAGAAGAACGGCACGTTCGCTTCGCCGGCAACCGCGCGCGCCAGCAGCGTCTTGCCCGTTCCCGGAGGTCCCACCAGCAGCACGCCCTTGGGGATGCGCCCGCCGAGCTTCTGGAACTTCTGCGGCTCGCGCAGATACTCGATGATTTCCTTCAGCTCTTCCTTGGCCTCATCCACGCCGGCCACGTCTTTGAACGTAACCTTCTTCTGCTGCATCGAGAGCAGCCGCGCGCGGCTCTTGCCGAACGAAAGCGCCTTGTTGCCGCCACTCTGCATTTGCCGCAACATGAAGAACCAGATGGCGCCCAGCAGCACAAACGGCCCCACGTTAAACAGAATCGGCAGCAGGATGTTGTTCTGCGGGTCCTTAATGGTGAAGGAGACCTTGTAAGTGTGCAGGTCCTTGGTCAGGCTGTCCGGGTTGGCCGGGATCGTGGTATGAAACTGGTCCTTCGACCCCTTCATATGGCCGTGCAGCTCGGTGCCCTGAATGGCTACATCCTGCACCGCACCCGCCTCGATCTTGTCCAGCAGATCCGAGTAGCCCACCTCAACGTCTTTGCCTCCACCGGTGCTGTTTTTCACCACGCCCCAGAGAAGCAAGAGGCTTATGAGGATAAAGACCCAGAACATGATCGTTTTTACGGTCGAATTCACCAGGATTCCTCTTTCCCGGCGGGGGAGAATCCGCACAAGGGAGTTTCAACACCGCCTACATCGCTTCTTAGACGTTCGCGCCTTCCTCGAAGTTACAGAAAGTACACAACGCCCGTTCGGCAGGCATAGCTATCCTGCCGCCAGAAGTGAGCAGTAAGTAGAATTGTACTCTCAAGCCGGCTGAAGGTGCAGCAATCCAAACCCCACTCCCAGCCTGGCATCCGCTTTGCCAACACTGCCTTGGACTTGCCCTTACTGCGCGCCGAAACCTTCACCGTTGCGGGCAGTCGCCAAGTTCCTGGCTGTCACGCTGATTCCGGGTTCCGGCTCCAGAACCACGCCCCGCATCCACAGGATGCGGTCGTCCAGTTCAAGCACCGGCCACACCCTGCGTTCGGTCCCGGTAACTCGCATTCGCTCAAGCACTTCCTTCACTTTTCTCGGCCCGCTTGAGTAGCGCAGCCTCACCCGGTCTCCCGGCCTCCAATTACGCAGGGTAGCCTTCTGGCTGCCAGCTTTCCAGTCTGACGAAGTTTCGACTTGGAGCCGCAAATCAAAAACAGGAGCCTCCATCGCTCCGGGGATCATGAACGTGTACTCGGGAACGGTCTCGCGCCCCCGTTTTGCCTCCCCGTTTTCGCGGGGTTCCCCCTGATCTGTGGCAACCGGTAACACAGTCAGCCGAAGTTCCCGCGAAGTTCGCTCACCCACCAGGCCCTGGGCAAGCTCGCGCTTCTGCCCCGCCTTGCCCTTGAGCGCCAGGGAGTGCAACGCCTCCGTGGCGGCAAAGTCGGGCGCGGCGCCCAGTTGACCGGCCGCATAACGCAACAGCCTGCGCTGCACGGCCGGAGCCAACACCGCCAGCCGGGTAACATCCACAGCCAAAACTTCGCCCGAAGCGCGTCCTCCACCCCGTACCGGACGACCAGTCAGTAGAAGTTGCGGGGCCAGCCGGGCGATTTCAACCTGCCACCATGCTTCCTCTTCCCGCGCCAGCTCGGCCATCTGGGCCAGGTGCTCGCGCAATTGGGGGTTCCAACCTTCCAAAAGCGGCAGCAATTCCTGGCGAATCCGGTTGCGCGTATAGGTTAGGTGCAGGTTGGATGAATCCTCGCGCCACCGCTGCCCCAAAGCTTTGAGATAGGCCTCAATCTCGGGCCGGGTGGCTTGCAGTAGAGGACGCAAAATCCGCCCCTCGGCAAAATCCACAACCGGGTGGATGCCAGACAGCCCTTCAGTCCACGCGCCGCGCAGGAACTTGGCCAGCACGGTTTCCGCCTGATCGTCCCGGGTATGGGCGGTAGCCACCGCGTCCAATTCGCCCTCGGCC
Source organism: uncultured Acidobacteriaceae bacterium (assembly GCA_903911925.1). Taxonomy (GTDB): domain Bacteria; phylum Acidobacteriota; class Terriglobia; order Terriglobales; family Acidobacteriaceae; genus Telmatobacter. The sequence goes on along the minus strand of CAIWFH010000057.1, from coordinate 36,849 downwards.
ATCAGTTGCCGGAACCAGCCGTAGCGAAGCCGCCGCGCCGCCTCTTCGATTGTCTCCCTTTTCTGTTCCGCTTCAGCCGCGGTGTCAACCTGCGCTTGGTGAAAGGGAATCCCCAGTTCGCTTGCCAGGTGTCGGGCAAAAGTCCGGTCTGCATCCGCCTCCTCGCCGCGCAGGCCATGATGCAGGTGGGCGGCATGGAGCACCAGGCCCAATTCTCCGCTTCGCTCATGCAGGGCGCCCAGCAGGGCAACCGAGTCCGCGCCCCCTGAAAGACCCACGGCCAGGCGCAACCCCGGCTTCAACAGCGAAGTGTCGATGGGCAGCGGGATGGGACGGGCGGGGCGCATCTCAAAATGATAAGCCGGACAAGGGAAACGCCGGGTGCCCCAGGTCTAGTTTTTGAAACCTGGGAGACCACGGACCCCACCCTCCTCTGGCTCGCCAGCCAGCCACTCTCCCGCAATGGTGCCAAACAAAGCGTCAACCGTTGTATACTCCACCCGGTATGCAAGTATTTGCGATTCTTCCTGCAGCGGGGCTCGGCACCAGGATGGCCGGCCCTCAGCCCAAGCAGTTTTTGGCCCTTGCCGGCATCCCGATCCTCGTCCATTCGCTGCGCGCCTTCGCGGCCGTGGAGCGGGTAACAGCCATTTACGTAGCCGTGCGCAAAACCGAGATGGAGCGCGTCCAGGCCCAGGTAGCCGAGTACGGCTTTACCGAAAAGGTAAGGGTCGTGGAAGGCGGCGACAATCGCCAGGAATCCGTCAGCCACGCTCTTGCGGCCTTGCCCGCCGAACCGGACGACATTGTGCTGGTTCACGACGCGGTGCGGCCCCTGATTGACGCCGCCACCATCGAGCGCACCATTGACGCCGTCGAACAGCACGGCGCGGCCATTGTGGGCCTGCCGGCCGTGGATACCATCAAGCAGGTGGAGCGGACCGCCCACGGGGCGCTGGTCACTTCGACCATTCCCCGCGAGTTCGTGGTGCTGGCGCAGACCCCGCAGGGCTTCCGCTACGGGCTGCTGCAAAAGGCCTTTGCCGAGGCCAACGAGGACGGCTTTGTGGGCACCGACGAGGCCTCGGTGGTGGAGCGCGCCGGCTTGCCGGTAGCCGTTGTGCACGGCTCTCAGGTTAATCTGAAGATTACCCAGCCAGGCGACCTGGAGTTGGCCGAATTCTACCTGCGCCAGCGCGCCCGCTGAACAATCGCACGAAGACCGACGGGGACCATGGATACACGCATCGGATTTGGCTACGACTCGCACGTCTTTAAGCCCGGCGTCCCGCTGCGCATTGGCGGATTGACCCTGGATCACCCCGAGGGCCTCGCCGGCCACTCCGATGGCGACGTGCTGCTGCACGCCATCACCGACGCCCTTCTGGGCGCCGTGGCAGCAGGCGACATTGGCACCTTCTTCCCCCCGGGCGACCCGCGCTGGAAAGACGCCGACTCCGCCGTCTTCATCAACCTGGCCCTCGAAGAATTAAAAAACGCGGGCTACCAGATTGTGAACATCGATACCACTCTGATTCTTGCCATGCCCAAAATTTCGCCCATCGCCGGCGAGATGCGCTCCCGCGTGGCCGACCTCCTTGGCATCGAGATGGACCAGGTGAGCATCAAGGCCAAGACCCCCGAAGGCCTGAACCTGGATCACGTAGCCCAATGCCATGCCGTTGCCCTCATTGAGCGTTCCCTGGATGACGACGACCTCAAAAGCATGACCGCCGTCATCGAAAGCCAGCACCAGCTTGAAGATGTGGTCGAAGACCTGCTTAGTTCCGTTCACGGCGTTCCCAAGAAGCGGACCGTCACGCCCGTCTACGACACCGAGGACATTACCTAAAAACAGAGATCAGGGATCAGAAAAGCAGAGGGCCGGAGCATCGCGCTCCGGCCCTCTTTTCTTTCGTCTGCTGCACCAACATGTTTACTGCCGCGGCTTCGCCGTGGGCGCTACAGTAGTCACCTGCGCGCCGGGTGCAAAGGCATCTGTCAGCGAAACCGCCTTCAACTGCGCCTTCACCGCGTCAAGCGTTGCCTTGCTTTTGGCCGTAATCTCCACCGTCTCTCCCGGCATCAGGTCAAAGTAGTTATCCGAGACGCTGACGTCGAGTTCCCCAAATGCCAGGTAAACGCTGCGCGCCAGCACCGCCGAGCTCACGCGGATCTTGTACGCTCCGTTGGCTTCCGTTATCTCAACTTTCAGCGCCGCAGGCTTCAGGTGGATCTCCTTCACTGGCGCAACGTAGGTGATATTGCGCGAGAGCACCTGCTTCCCTTCACTCAACTCCGCCAAAACAAAAAAACGGGAAGTGTCAGCCGCGCCCGCATCGGCCAGCTTCTTCAACGGCCAATCGAGATAGACCTTGCTGGCCAGGGGAGCCACATCCACCGCGTGCGTTTCCTCCAGCAGCACCTTGCCGTCAAAGTCCATCAGCTTCACGTTCAATGAAGCCTTGGCGGCCTCCACCTTGTCGGAGACGATGTACACCTTCACCGATCCTCCCTCAACGTGCGGAGAAGCGAGAATCGGCGCGTAGAATCTGCGCGCGTAGTATTGCAGCGCCTTCCAGCGGCCATAGTAGTCAATCGAGGCCCACGACGCCACAGGCCAGCAGTCGTTCAACTGCCAGAAAATTGAGCCCATGGTTTCCGGACGGCTGCGCCTGAAGTGCTCCGCGCCAATCTTGACGCCTTCAGCCTGCAGCACCTGGCTCACGTAAAGGAAGCTCGCAAAATCCTTCGGTTCCGCGTAGTCCTTCAACAGGTAGTCATGGATGATCGAGTTGCCTTCGTCGTTTTTCTGGTGGGCCAGCATCACCGGCGTAAAGATGCTCGCGCGATCCTCGGGCGTGGTGAACGCTTCCACTGTCTTCATCTCCGGGAACGACTGGAAGCCGTACTCTGAGACAAAGCGCCAGTGGTGCTTCTCGTAGTCGCTGAAGGGCACGCGGCCGTGCCATACGCTCCAGTCGTGCATGTCGCCGGTCTCGAAGCCTGCGCCGATCTTCTCGTAGTTGATCACTGCATCGGTGGGCCAGCTCGTCTCATAATCGGCGCTGGGCGAACTGGGCCAGTAAGGCGTTTCCGGATTAAGGCGCGCCACGACGCGATTGAAAATGCCGCTGAAAACGGTCAGGTAGTCCTGCCACATTTGGAATTTGACTTCAGGCGCCAGCTTGGCCCTGTCGCCCCAGAGCAGGGCAACTTCGGTCTCGTTGTTGCCCGACCAGAGGGCAACGCTGGGATGATTGCGCAAGCGGCGAACCTGGTCTTCGGCTTCCGCTTCTACGTTCTGCTTCCAACTGTAGAGTCCCGGTTGCCAATCATTGCCGAACTGGAAGTCCTGCCAAACCATGATGCCCAGTTCATCGCAAATCGAGAAAAACTCGTCGGTCTCGTAGTAGCCGCCGCCCCAGTGGCGAATGGTATTCATGTTCGCGTCGCGCGCCGACTCCAGAATGCGCCGATAGTCGGCTGTGGTCACGCGATTGGGGAAGCTGTCGAACGGAATCACGTCTGCGCCCTTGGCGAAGACCGGAATGCCGTTCACGACCAGTTGGAACGACCGTCCCCATTGATCCAGGTGACGGTCTAAAACAACCGAGCGTAGCCCAACCTTGACCTTGCGCTCTTCAGCCGCCACCGTTCCGGTGCTGACCTGCGCCTTGAATTCGTACATCGACTGCTTGCCGTAGCCTGCCGGATACCAGAGTCTGGGCTGTGTAATCTCGGTCGGAAGGTCGATCACGTTGCGTCCCGCATGAAGACTGGTCTTGGTGCTTAGCGTTACGGGCTTCCCGTCGGCCATGTACTCCACGTTGACCGTTGCTGAACCGGCAGCAGATGCCTCAACTTCAACCTGCGCATCAATGTGCGCTACGTCTTTGCTCACGTCCCGCTGGTGAATGGAAAAGTCCGCAATGCGAACCTTGTCCCACGCCTCCAGCTTGGCCGGACGCCAGATGCCGCTGGTCACAAACGTCGGACCCCAATCCCACCCATATTCATAAGCAGCCTTGCGGACGTATGTCTTGACAGCGGTCTTGGTCTTCGGCTGCCAGGGATCGGCGGCCGAAGCCTTCGCCGCTGCCGTATCCGGTGACGGGAAAACAACCAGCAGCAAATTTTTGCCGGCATGCAGATTGGCCTTGGCCGGCACCCGCCACACGCGGAACATGTTGTCTGCCGTCAGCACCTTGGCGCCGTTCAAATACACATCGCAGGCCGCATCCAGTCCGTCGAAAACCAAATCCACATTGCTCTGCGAAAGCATCGCGGGCGTTACCGCGAGGTTGAGCCTGTACTCCCAGCTCTCTTTCTCAATCCATTGCAGCTTGGCTTCGTTGTCCCGATAGAACGGGTCCGCAATCTTCTTGTTCGCCAACAGGTCAAGATGAACGTCGCCCGGCACCGTAGCCGGCAGCCATCCGCTCTCTGCTTCCTGCCCTGCGGCCACTTGCCGGAACTGCCATCCGTGATCGAGGGCCTGAACGGCGTTTTTCGCAGACGATTCCTGCGCCTGCACCAACTCGCTGCCCATGCCAAATCCCCCTGCAACCAGGGCACAACAAACCACTCCCAAAGCAACTGCCTTGCGCATTGCACTTCCTCCAATGCTTTTCACAAAATCGCATCAGCGAGCAGGAAAAACACCTATTGAAACTCGCTGTTAAGGTTATCACGCAACATATTCAAGCACCCTCGGTCTTCGCCCGGTTTTGATTGACCCGCTCAAGTTTGCGCGGGTATCATTGGCCGTCGCGCATTACGATGAAGAATTCGTATTGAAACCGCGCGCACGAAGGGAAGTCGAGCAGCCATGAGGAACCCGCAGAATTTATTTACCTTGTTTCCTGATTCCGAAATGCACAAATCGCGTCTGCCTCGTTGCCAGGCGTTCTTCGGCGGTCTGATCATGTGGTCCATTGCTGTGTTCGCGTTTCTTGCAATTGGATCCATGCACGCTGCAGCTCAAACCGTGGTTGCTGACGCAGGCGATCGGCAACCCGCGCTCACAGCATGGGAAAGCAAGCTGCACGTCGGCACCGAGTTCTTCCTCAATCGCACCGAGACAAAAGAAACTGTCGAAAAGCACTTCAAGCTGATGGGCGAGAATGGCATCACCGTAGTGCGCATCTTTGTCATCTGGGACGACATCGAGCGCACGCCGGGCGAGTGGGACCTGTCGCACTACCAGTGGATCTACGACGCCGCGGCGAAGAACGGAATCAAGATTGGCGCGACCCTTTGCACAGAGGACCCGCCTGGATGGATGGACATGACCACGTTCTACCATCAGCGCGCGAACTTGGATAACGCGGAACTGAAGTCGCACGCGGCGGCCTATATCGAGAAGTTTGTTGGGCACTTCAAGGATCATCCGGGCACAGGCTTCTGGCTGTTGATGAACGAGCCGACCAAGTACCACGAAGACGCGGCTACCTTCCACGCCTTCGGGCAATGGCTGCAAAAAAAGTACGGGACCGTAGAAGAAGTGAACAAGCACTGGTTCCGGCCGATCAAGTCGTTTGACGAAGTGGAGACGACGGAGAAGCACGATCCGCCGAACTACTGGCTGGACGAAGAAGAGTGGCTGGACTGGAAAGAATTCAACGTGGATAACCTGATCGCAAACCTGGCATGGATTCGCGACAAGGTGCTGGCGATTGATTCGAAGCACCCGATCCACTTCAACGAGACAGACCCCGCCGGCGACGCGAACGGGCAGGACGTTTGGAAGGAAAAAACGGTCACCGACATTCTGGGCGTTTCAATGCATACGGCCTGGGCTGTTCCGCCTGAGACGCCGGAAAAGAATTATGGCGAGTTGTATGCCTACCGGCTCGACCTGATTTCGAGCGCGGCGTTTGCAACGCCGAAGAAGCCATTTTTTGTGACCGAGTTGCAGAGCGGTCCGACCATTTACACGGGGCAGTTTTCGCTGACGCCCAAGCCGCAGGATCTGACGCGGTGGATGTGGGACTCGTATGGAGCTGGCGCGAACTCGGTGATCTTCTGGCTGTGGCATCCCAGGGACATCGGCACCGAGGCCGGCGAGTGGGGCCTCGTGGGACTGAACGGCCAGTCCACGCCGCGCCTGCCCGCAGTGAAGGCAGTGGCAAAGGTCCTCGATGAAAATCCAGCGCTGGCAACCATGCGGGCACAACAGGCCAGGGTGGCAATCCTCTACGACCGGCATTCGGCAGTGGTAAACGATCTGGATGGCAAGTGGCAGTCTCGACGCCACGGTGAAAATGCCCGCTCAGAAGATGTGCAGAATTCTTTGAAAGGCTGCTACCTGGCGCTGTTCCGCGCGCACATCCCGGCGCAGTATGTTGACATCGACCAACTGAAGAGCGGCGAGGTAAATCAGTTCCCGGTGCTCTACGTCCCCACCGTCTATTCCATGGACGACGCGACGATCGCCGCGCTGAAAGAGTATGTGAAGCAAGGTGGCACGCTTTGGGCTGACGGACCCACGGGATGGAAGGACGAACGCGGCAAGATTCGCGCCTCGATTCCCGGCGGGCTCACGGACCTGTTCGGCGTTGAAGCTGCCGAGATCAATGCGATTCAACCATCCAATCCTTATTCGGTAACGCCTCAAATGGAGCTGGGCGGAGAACTGTGGAAGCTGCCTGCCGAAGTCAAGGGCGGCACAGTGGTGCTGAAAGACGAGGACGGGAATCCGTTCGAAGTCAAGAATACGTTCGGCAAGGGGCATGTAACGTACTTCACGTCGTCGGTGACGCTGGCTTATCTCAAGCGCGGCAACGCTACAGTGCACCAGTGGATTCTGGAGCCCGCGCTGAAGCAGGCGGGAGAGACGCAGATCCAGATGAAGAAGGGATCGGATCACCTGCTATTCCGCGGACTGACAAGCGCATCAGGTTCGGCCGCAATTCTGACCAACTGGGGAGAAACGCAGACAGCAATAATTCTCTTCAAGGGCGTACACAAGGTAAAGAACGTGATGACCGGACAGCAAGTGCCGGTAACCACCGAAGGCGGCAACACGCTGGCTACACTCACAGTGGCTGCCGGCGCTGACGCAGTCCTGATGACCGAGTAGGCGCATCTTCATCTGCACGCCAGCCGCCATGATGGATGGAATCGTCATGGCGGCTGATTTGTCTATGCCGATTAACCTGCGCGACGAGTCAGGCCGCCGCTCACTCAAGGAGGCACATGGAGTCTTATCGCCGGAGATTTTTCAGTTCGCGCCGCAACAGAACGCTCCAATCACCTGATTCTCTGAACAGAACTGCGATTGCCGCCATTTCCGCGTTCATGCTATGCCTTGCAGTCGCCGCAACTCCCGCACACGCGAACAGCTACGCAACCAACTTCCCAAAAGCTGAACCGCTTATCTCAGAGGGTGGACATTGGGTCACTGCCGAGACAGCGGGCATCAACTGGCACGACACGCTTTGCGGAGGCAAAGGCGACCGCCACGTTGCCTCGGTCTCCACTGTGCCGGGTTACGCATCTCCACCCACTCAACCGGGGCAGTTCGGCGACGCGCTAGCTCTGTTGACTGGAAGATGGAAGCCCGATCAGACTGCTCAGGCTACAGTCCGTATCGTTAGCCCTTCAGGATGGTCCGAGGTAGAAATTCGTCTGCGGACCTCGCCCAAGGACGCGACCGGCTACGAGATTATGTGGAGCGCAAAAAATGATACCGGAGAGCGCTACCTGGCAATCGCAACCTGGGACGGCCCATCTAGCCCCGCTCCCCACTACACCATTCTCAAATCCCTGAAAGGCGCCGAGTACGGCGTTGACACCGGTGACGTAATAAAAGGAACGATCATCGGCAACACCATCACCGCCTACAAGAACGGCAAGGTGCAGTTCCAGATTACCAACGACAAGTTTTCCCATGGGAACCCCGGATTCGGATTCAACGAGGGCCCCAGCGGAACCTATGGCATCACCAGCTTTTCGGCGTCCGATGAAGTTTCCCAGGCAGAATCCGAAATTCCGGACATCCACGGCGATCTGCGGAACAACCGCAACGAGAGTCTCGATCTCTCAACGGCATTAACGTTCAATTGCCGCCGCCCTGAATACGCTATCGCGATTTCGCAGTACCCAGCAGGCCCCAGAATCGCTCGATCTCTTCCAGCGATTTCCCTTTCGTCTCCGGCAAAAACAGCCACGCGAAAATCGCCTGCGCCAGGCACATCGCCGCCAGGAATCCAAACGTAGCCACCTTGCCCACCTGGCTGAATGCCATGGGGAAAAAGAGAATCACGAATGCATTTGTGACCCACTGCGTAAACACCGGCACAGTGATTGCCGTTCCGCGAATCCGGTTCGGGAACATCTCCGGCAACAGCGTCCAGAACACCGGGCCGATGCAAGAGGCAAAGAACGAGAGATACACCAGCACCAGTACCAGTACCAGCATGCCGTGGAATGCGCCGCCGAGAATCGCGACGATTAGGCCCAGCAGCGCAGCGCCCATTCCCAATGAGCCGACAATGTAAAGCGGCTTGCGCCCAAAGCGGTCGATCATGGCGAACGACAACAGCGTAAACACGAAGTTCACAATGCCCAGAATCACGGTGGAGAAAAGCGCGCCGTCGATCATCCATCCGGCGGAGTTCAATATCTTCGGCGCATAGTCGATCACCGTGTTCACGCCGGAGACGTGAATCAGAATCGCCAGCACAAAGCCCACACCCACCGCGCGCCGGATTCCCGGCTGCAAAAGTTCCCGCCAGTCCTGCCGCCCTTCAGTCAGCGAAGCTTTGATCTCCGGCATTTCAAGCCGTGCGCTGTGTTCCCCGCCAATGCGCCCAAGAATGCGCATCGCTTCTTTGTCCCGTCCAATCCGGACCAGGTATCGCGGCGTTTCCGGCGCAAACAGAAGCATCCCAAAGAATCCAAGCGAAGGCAGCACGCCTGTCAAAAACATCCAGCGCCAGTTGTTCTCGCCTGTATTGCGCAGCATGAAGTTCACGGCGTAAGAGACAAGAACACCGCAGACAATCGACATCTGGTAGAGCGCGCCAAGCCGCCCGCGAATGCGGGCGGGCGCCACCTCTGAAACATAAATGGGAGACAGAACCGATACCGCGCCCACGGCGATTCCGCCCAGCAATCGAGCCACGATGAACACGGTAAACGTAGGCGCAAGCGCGGTTCCAACCGAGGTGAGCGCGAACAGCACTGCGACCCAGAGCATCAGCTTTCTGCGCCCAAAACGGTCGGTATACCGGCCGGCCAGCACAGAACCCACGACGCACCCGAAAAGAAGCGAACTGAATGCCCAACCGAGACTCAGGTCATTCAGGTTGAAGTGCCGCGTAAGGAACGGGCCGGCGCCGGTGATGATGGCGATGTCGAAGCCGAAAAGCAATCCGCCCAGAGCGGCGGCGCTTGCCAGAAGAATTACATACTTGTGGTTGATTCTGTCCTGCTCTGCAACGATCGTCATGCCAGCCTTTCATTCCTTGCCGCATCCGCCAGCCGACCTTGAAAGTTGCGGCGAATGGCACAAGATAGAATCTCATGAAAATATGGCAATTGCTAAGCGGATTCGGGAACGCACCCGCAACATGCAATAGAGAGGCCTCCGGTGAGGGCCATCTCGCACAGACGCATCGATTTGGCGATGAGCTATGATGGTCGTGCATCGCGCTTGCGGTCTGTTTCGGTCTGGTTTCGGCTTCACCGCAGTGCATTGCAGAAAAGACATCTAACCGATGAATCCGATCGCTATTCCTGAGTCTCCCCGCCGCTGGGATTGCCTGAGCCTTGGCGAAGTCATGCTCCGCCTCGACCCCGGCGAGAGCCGCATCCACACCACGCGCCAGTTCCAGGTGTGGGAGGGCGGCGGCGAGTACAACGTGGCCCGCGGCCTGCGCCGCTGTTTTGGCCTGCGCACCGCCTTCGCCACCGTGCTGGCTGAGAACCCTGTAGGCCGCCTCGTCGAGGACCTCATGCTGCAGGGCGGCGTGGACACTTCCCTGCTCAAGTGGATTCCGTACGATGGCGTCGGCCGCACCGTCCGCAACGGTCTCAACTTTACCGAGCGTGGCTTCGGCGTACGCGCGGCGGCTGGCTGCTCTGACCGCGGCCACACCGCCATCAGCCAGGTCAAAGCCGGAGATTTCGACTGGCCATCGATTTTTGGACCCGAAAACGGCACAAAGTGGCTTCATACTGGCGGCATCTTCGCCGCTCTCTCCGCTTCCACCGCCGAGGTCGCCGCCGAAGCCATGGATGCCGCGCGCCTTGATGGAACCCCCGTCTCATACGACTTGAATTTTCGCGATTCGCTTTGGAAGAGCATCGGCGGAAAGGCCAAGGCGCAGGAAGTCAACCGCGAACTGGTTCGCAAGGTTGATTTGCTGCTGGGCAATGAAGAGGATTTCTCAGCCATGCTCGGCGTCAAAATCAAAGGCGTCAGTGAAGACTTTGCCGAACTGCCCATTGCCGGCTATGAAGAGATGTTGCGCGAAGTCGCGGCGGCCTATCCAAATCTGAAACTGGTCGCCAGCACCTTGCGCACTGCTTCGTCCGCCAGCCGCAACGGATGGGGCGCCATCGCTATCTATCAGGACCAGATCGTCCATGTGCCTCAGCGCGAAATCGAGATTCTCGACCGCGTGGGCGGCGGAGACAGCTTTGCTTCCGGCCTAATCTATGGCCTGCTCGCCGGCAAGCCCATTGAGTGGGCGGTTCGCTGCGGCGTGGCCCACGGCGCGCTGGCCATGACCACCCCCGGCGACACCAGCATGGCCACGCTGTCTGAAGTTGAACGCATCATCAACGGCGGGTCTGCACGCATCGCACGATAAACGAAAAGATGCCGGAGGAACACATGATCGAAACTACGCAACAGACCATCGAACGTGTCGGACTGATTCCTGTCCTTCGCGCACGCAATGCCGCACAGGCGCTTGCGGTCGTCCAGGCAATGATCGCCGGCGGCATCACCATCGTTGAAGTCACCATGACCGTCCCCGGCGCACTGGATGTGCTGAAAGAACTCAAAAGCGAGTACGGAGATAAACTCCTGCTCGGCTCCGGAACGGTCACAACGGCAAAGGAAGCTGAAGCCACCATCGATGCCGGGGCCGAGTTCGTCGTAAGCCCCAGCCTGCACCTTGAAGTCATAGCCGCCACCAAAGCCAGAAACAAGCTCTCCATCCCCGGCGCGCTCACTCCAACTGAGGTCATTACCGCGTGGCGCGCCGGCGCAGACTACGTAAAAATTTTCCCTTGCTCGGCCATGGGCGGCGCCAGCTATTTGAAGTCGCTTCTTGCGCCTTTCCCGCAACTCAACCTGATCCCTACCGGCGGTGTCACGCTTGAAACCGCGGCTGGTTTTCTGCAGGCAGGAGCCCGCGCCCTGGGTGTAGGCAGCGACTTGGTCAATCTCGCCGCCATCGACGCCGGAAAACCTGAAATCATCACTGCGGCCTCCAGCGCCTATTTGAAAGCTGTCGCGGATGCGCGCGAGAGTCAGCGCAAGCCGAAGTGAAAGCCATTTGCAATGAATAGAACGTGTTTCAAGAATCCGCTTTGTGTCAGGGCACGACTTCAGTCCATCACACAGTGTGGGAGCAGCAAATGAAATTGGGCCTGGGCCTCTATCGCCACATGCTGAACGATGAGTACTACTCGTTCGCCGTCCAGGCCGGCTGCACCCATGTGATCGCTCACCTTGTCGATTACTTCAAGCAAGGCGACGCAAACCCCGCCAACAACCAGCCAACTGGAGCAAAGGATCAACCCTGGGGCGTAGCCGGCGATCCTGACCGCCTGTGGACAGCGGAAGAACTCACAAACTTGCGCAAGCAAATTGAGGCCGCAGGCCTGAAGCTCGAGGCCATTGAAAATCTCGATCCGGCGCACTGGTACGACATTCTTCTCGACGGACCCAATCGCGCCTTGCACATTCGCAACGTCCAGTCGATCTTGCGCGCCATGGGCGAGGCCGGCATCCCCACTCTCGGCTATAACTTCAGTCTGGCCGGAGTCAGCGGCCGAGTGCGCGGACCCTGGGCGCGAGGCGGCGCCATCTCTGTCGGCATGGATGGCCCTGTTGATACGCCCATTCCCAACGGGACCATCTGGAACATGATTTACGACCAGAACGCGCCGCCGGGTCTTCTGCCTTCCATCTCGCGCCAGGAACTCTGGCGCCGGCTCGAACTTTTTCTGGAAGAAGTGCTTCCCGTGGCAGAGAAGGCCGGCGTACGCATGGCTGCCCATCCTGACGATCCGCCCATGCCCACCGTCCGCATGCAACCGCGGCTTGTCTATCAGCCCAGGATGTATCAGCGGCTCATCGACATCTCAACCAGCCCGAGCAATATGCTTGAGTGCTGCCTCGGCACACTCGCAGAGATGACCGATGACGACTTCTACGAGGCGGTTGACGTCTACAGCAGGCAAAAGCGCATCGCCTATATTCACTTCCGCAACGTGAGCGGAAAAGTGCCGCATTACCACGAAACATTTATCGACGATGGCGGCATCGACATGATTCGTGTCCTGGCCATTCTTCACAGAAACGAATTCGATGGCGTGATGATTCCCGACCACAGTCCGCAGATGACCTGCTCTGCACCCTGGCATGCCGGAATGGCCCACACGCTGGGATTCATGCGGGCAGCCATCATGGCGCTGGAGCAAGGCTATTCTCTTGCTCCGCGCGATTGAGTTTCCTCCGAATCAACGTCTGCAATCAGGCGTCTATTTCGCTGTGAGCGCAGGCAGCTTGGCTTCCTGATACAGCTTCATCTCGCGCGCCGCATCTTCGGTTTTTCCCTGTTTGCGATAAATCGCGGCAAGGCCAAAATGCGCCTGCGTTGCGAGCGGCCCGGCCTTCTCAAGCTCGACCACACGCTTCCACGCTTTCTCTGCCGCCGCAGCGTTATCCAGCATTGATTCAGCTTTGCCGAGCGAGACCAGGGTCTCCGGCATATCCGGCAGCAGGTGGTTTGCGCGCTCAAGTTCCACGCGGGCGTCGTGCGCGTTTCCATCTTGCAACAGCGCGGCGCCGAGCCGATACGCGGCTTCAGCATTGCCCGGTTCCTGTTTCGTCGCGGTGCGGAACTGATCTTCGGCTTCCTTCCACCTGCTTGCGGTAGCGTAGAACTGGCCCAGGGCCAAATGCGCCCCGGGCAAGTCTGGATTCTGCTTCAAAGCCGCCTTGTAGTGTGCCTCAGCCTCTTCCCCTTGCCGAAGGGCTGCATAGTTCTCTGCTTCCGCCAAGTTTGCGCGAGCCGTGTTGGGATGCGCTAACAGCAGAACATCGTACAACTGCTTTGAAAGCAATCCCGAGGCGCGAGCCAGATAGTAGATAAGGTCGGGATCGTTCGGTCTCGACTTTGCCGCGGTTTGCAGGTTCTCAACCGCGTTTGACAAGTCTCCCGTCTGGAGCTGCGCGATGCCCAGACCGACCTTGTCGCCGGCCTTTTCAAATTGCGGCACGGCCTCAGCTGCGTAGCCTTGTCCCAGAAGCGCATAGCCCAGAGGCTTATGCACAACAGCCAGGTTTGGATCCAGGTCGAGCGCCTTCTTGAGCTGCGGAATCGCATCCCCGTAATCGCCGCTCTGCATAAAAGCGACCCCGAGTCCAAAATAAGCGGGTGCGCTGGTCGGGTCCAACTCAATGACTTGTTTGAACTCAGCCTTGGCGTCGTTGACTTGTCCCGCCTTCAGCGCGGCCACGCCGGCTTCCTGATGCTGATCCGCGCTCTGCGCGCCACCCGCTTGAATTGCCAAAAACAGTACCAATGCATGAATCATGGCTTCTCCGGTTCACGTACTTCAAGTATTTGATCGGCCTGAACACCCTTCAATGCCTGATGGATGCCTGAAGGCCAAAGTATTTCAACATCGGCGGTCTTTGCACCGCCCAGTCCAAAATGGACGCGCTTGTCGCTCGAACTCAGATAGCTGCCCCCGGCATTTGCGTATTGGCTCTGTCCGTTCACACGCACCCTCGCCCCGTATCCGTCCCGGTTGCTCTTGGTCCCGCGCAGCGCGAGCGTCAGCCAATGCGCGCTTCCGCCGCGGTTCTTGAAGAGCAGAGGCCGTTCGTCAAACGCGGTTTCCATTACGTCCATCCAACCATCGTTGTTGACATCGCCAAAAGCCGCGCCTCGGCCTGCAACCGGCCTGGTTGTCCCAGGGTCTCCAGCTTCAAAGCGCCCCTGCCGGTTAAACGCCAGCAACGGAGGCTGCAGGTAATGAATCGATGGGGTCACTTGTTCAACATTGTCCATCACGTGGCTCTGAACTACAAACAAATCCTTCCAGCCATCGTTGTCGAAATCCTCAAGACGCATGCCCCAGCCTGAACTCCCCGCCGTCAGCACGCCCAGTCCCGTCTCCATGCTGCGGTAACTGAACATTCCATTTCCGTCGTTATGGAAGAGCGCATACACTTGGCGGGCCAGGTCGGTAATCACAACATCAGCCAACCCATCGTTGTCGTAGTCGCGGAAGTCAACGCCCATCCCTGAAACCGGGCTCCCGTTATCCGTAAAGCCCACCCCCGCGTCCAATGCCACTTCAGTGAAGGTTCCATTCCCGTTGTTGTGGAACAGAAACTCCTGCAATGCGTCGTTGGCTACCATGATATCGGCATATCCGTCGTTGTCATAATCGTTAAACGCTACGCCCAGCGACCGCGACTTTTTGGAAATGCCCGATGCTTTGCTGACGTCGGTAAAAGTTCCATCCCCGTTGTTGTGATACAGGATGTTGGTCGTCATCGGATATTCGGCCGGCGGGCAATAGGTATGGAAGTATCCGCCGCAATCCTTGTTGTGCGCCGGGTCCCACTCCATGTAGCGCGTCACAAACAGGTCAAGATGACCGTCGTTGTCGTAGTCCACCCACCCCGCCGACTCTGACCAGCCGCCCGCCTCCACGCCCGCCTTTGCCGTAACATCGGTGAAAGTCCCATTGCCGTTGTTATGATATAAGATATTCCTTCCATAACTTGTAACATAGATATCGGCATAGCCGTCGTTGTCGTAATCCCCCACGGCCACGCCCATGCCGTAGTTACCGTCGCCAGCCTTTGATAGCCCGGCCGCCTCGGTAACATCGGTAAAACTTCCGTCCTTGTTCTGCCTGTAAAGCCGGTTCCAATACTTTGGGTTATTACGGTCAAATGACAGAGGCAACGGCATTGCCGGTGTAATCTTCCCGCCATTCACAAAGAACACGTCAAGAAGCCCGTCATTGTTGTAGTCAAGAAAAGCGACCCCGCCGCCCATCGTCTCTATAAGATATTTCTTGGGCGTTGGCGAGTGTTCCAGCACAAAGTCGATTCCCTTGGGCGTACTCACTTCGAAAGTCGGTACTGAGAGAGCAGGGCTCAGCAACAGCACCGGAATGAGGAGTTTGCGGAACATTCTTTTTTCACCGCGGGGCAAGAGCGACTGTGCAAGTTTAGTCGGCGTCAAGTGCGTTTGGCAAGGCGACGCAGTATCCCTGTTCTTGCAGAGCTTTCCGCAGGTCAATATCTCAAGTAAATCGAAGAGCCGACCGTTCTTCAACGCGATTAACGCATCAAGTGGGCCGCGCGAATATTCTGTGCCGCCCCTACACCTTTCAGAAGCGCCACTTCATGAGTAGAGAACCAGACGACGTTGACGCACAGCGCGAAATGCAACTCGAGCACGCCTACGCCATATTCCACGAGCCGAAACTTCACGTTTTCGAAGGTCGATCCATCGAAAGAACCGTCTCTGTCCGCATCGAAACGACGCTTTGACAGTCGATTCAATCGGCATATAGACTGTTTCGCACAGTGAAAACTACTCTGGAACCGCTCGCCAAAGAAGGCGAAGGCCGCCGCTCGTATCGAGTCGAAGCAGTGGCGCGCGCATGCGACATTCTCGCCGCATTCAGAAGCGGCTCCGACGTGCTTCATCTCAAGGTTGTCGCCGAGCGAACAGGCCTCAACAAGGTCACCGTCTTTCGCATCTTGAATACGCTGGTTGAGAAGAAACTCGTTGATCGCGTGGGGCCCCGGGGTTATCGTTCGCGCCTTCAACCTGTCTTTGAGAAGCGTTATCGAATAGGTTATGCGTCACAGAGTTCGGTGGTGCCTTTCACTTCGGTAGTTACCGATAGCTTGATAGAGGCAGCTTATGCGGCAAATGTCGACTTATTTGTCTTGAACAATAGTTACAGCCCCACCATGGCGCTCCGCAATGCAGATAGGTTCATTGCCGAGGGGGTCAACCTTGTAATCGAATCCCAGATATCAACAAAGGTCGCGGCGAATCTCACCAGCAAGTTTTCCGGCGCCGGCATCCCGTATATCGCTCTCGATGTCCCGCACCCCGGCGCCAACTATTTTGGAGCGGACAACTACAAGGCCGGCAAGATTGCGGGCCAATGCCTGGCGCAATGGGCTGCGAAGCACTGGGATGGAGAGGTCGATCAGATCGTCTTCGCGGAAGTCGATGCGTCAGGACACGCCCTGGATGCGCGGCTCACGGGGATGTACGACGGCATCCTCAAGATTCTGCCCGATTGCCGCCATGCGCCAGTCTTTCACCTGGGCACCAAGGGCCATTTTGAAAACGCGCTTGACGGGTTCAGAAGGCATATCCGCCTGCACGCGGCTCGTAAAATCCTCGTAGGAACAGTCAACGATCCCACAGCACTTGGCGCTTTGCAGGCGTTCCGTGAGTTCGGTGCTGAAGAAAATTGCGCCATCGCCGGCCAGGGCGCCTGTCTTGAAGCTCGAGAAGAGATGAGGCGCCGCCAGACGCGGTTCATCTGCTCGGTCGCATACTTTCCCGAGACATACGGGAATCGAGTGATTCGGCTCGCACTGGATATCCTGAACGGGCGACGCGTTCCGCCGGCAGTATTCACCGATCACGAGCTTGTTACGCCACTGAATGTAGATAAGATCTACCCCAATGACACGTTGCTGAAGACCGGCCTTTCCGCTCCCTTGCGTTCTTGAGAGGCTGCCGCAGCGGGAGTATACTTGCGCGGTGCCCCGGATATGATTTCGCTTTGTCTCCTGGACAAACCCTCGTGCGACTATAAGTCGCGAGCGCCCGGCACACAAAGATACTGAACCCGTCAAGAAAACCCATGAGGACAAATCCGTTGAAGACACATTTTGCCCGTTCGCTCTTCTTAATTCTCGCCGCTGCCGTTGCGGTCATGGCGGCAATTCCCGCCAATGCAAAGCCGGTTGCCAATCAGGCTGTCGTGCTTTCGGCCGGATGGCAGATGCAATACGCCGCCAAGGTGCCGCAAACCGGAACACAAATCGCGGCTGCTGGCTTCAACACCGCTGGTTGGTACAAAGCCACTGTACCCGGCACCGTTCTCACCACTCTGGTCAATAACAATGTCTATCCCGAGCCTCTTTACGGAGAGAACAACCGGCCCGAAGTTATCCCCGAGAGCCTGGCTCGCCAGGATTACTGGTACCGGAACCAGTTCCAGATTCCCACTTCCTACGCAGGGCAGCACATCTGGCTCAACTTCGAGGGCATCAACTACTCTGCAACCATCTGGGTCAACGGCGCGCAGGTTGGCACCATGCGCGGAGCCTTCAGCCGCGGCATCTTTGACATCTCGTCGCATGTGAAGCCGGGAACCCCGGCCGCGGTCGCCGTACACATCTCGCCCCAGCCACATCCCGGCGACCCAATCGAACACACCATTCACAACGGTCTGGGAAAGAACGGCGGCATCACCGCCATCGACGGTCCCACATTTCTCTCCACCATCGGCTGGGACTGGATTCCCGGCATTCGCGATCGTGACGCCGGCATCTGGCAAAAAGTCTTCATCTCAGCCACAGGCCCGGTCTTGGTGAAGGACCCCTTGATTACAACCGATCTGCCTTTGCCCCGGACCGACTCCACCGATGTCGCCATCCAGACCACGGTTGAAAACGTCGGCGACACGCCGCAGAAGGGCGTGCTCGAAGGCAGCATTGAGAACATCGCATTCAAGCAGGATGTCGAACTGGCCCCGCATAGCAAAAAGCTGGTCATCTTCGACTCCAAGAACACGCCAGCGCTACACATCGAACATCCGCGCCTGTGGTGGCCCAACGGTTACGGCCCGCAAAATCTCTATAAGCTCCAGCTCAGCTTCAACCTCGCAGGCAGCGTATCGGACGCTCAGGATGTGAGCTTCGGCGTTCGCAAAATGACATACTCGGTTCCCGACTCCGAGTTCCTCACCATCTCGGTCAATGGTGTTCGCGTCTTCGTGCGCGGCGGCGATTGGGGACTCGACGAAGCCATGAAGCGCATCCCTCGCGAGCGGCTTGAAGCGCAAATCCGCATGCACGCGCTGGCCAACATGAACATGATCCGCAACTGGGTGGGTCAAAGCACCGGCGAAGATTTCTACGAGATGTGCGACAAGTACGGCGTCATGCTGTGGGACGAGTTCTTCCAGCCCAATCCGGCAGACGGCCCCGACCCAACAGACCTCGACACCTATGTTGCCAACGTGCGCGAGAAGATTCTGCGCTTCCGCAACCATCCTTCCATCGCCGTGTGGTGCGCGCGCAACGAGGGCTTCCCGCCGCCGGAAATCGACGCGATCCTCCGCAAGCAATTGGCTGAACTTGAACCCACGCGCCGCTACCAGCCAAGCTCCACCGATGGCGCAGGCGTTCGTTCCGCCGGTCCGTACTTCTGGCGCACGCCGCGCGAGTTCTACAAAATCACCGACGACTACTTCAAAACAGAAACCGGCAGCGTCTCTGTGCCCACGCTTGAATCCATCCACGGCATGATGCCCAAAAAGGATTGGGAAATCATTAACGACGACTGGGCCGAGCATGACATGGCCCGCGGCGCGCAACAGGGCGACAAGTACCCCATCACCGTGGGCACGCGCTACGGCAAGGTCGCCAATCTGCCCGACTTCGTGCGCAAGGCGCAGTTAATGAACTACGAAGCCTTCCGCGCTATGTACGAGGGCCGCAACGCTCAGTTGTTCAAGCCGCTGACCGGCGTTATCACCTGGATGAGCGATCCGGCGCAGCCCAGCTTCGTCTGGCAAATCTATCACTATGACCTCGAGCCGAACTCATCTCTTTTTGCCGTCAGAAGCGCCGGCGAAATGAAGCACATCCAGTTCAACGAAGGCAATGGCGAACTGCAGGTGATCAACAATCTTCCCGAGCCGCTTAACAACGCAGTCGCCCACGTCACCGTCTACAATCTCGATGGAACCGTCGCCTACCATCACGAATCGCCGGTCACCGCGCCGCCGTCATCGGCAACCAACCTCGGCGCGGTTCAATTCCCTGCCACCGTCTCCGCGGTCCACTTCCTTAAATTGGAATTGAAAGACTCCGCAGGCAAGCTAGTCTCTCGCAACTTCTACTGGCGTTCGCTGCCCGATCATCCCGATGACTTCACCGCCATGGAGAAGATGCCCACCGTTACGCTTGATACCAAGGCACAGACCAATGACGCCGATGGCAAACGCATGGTAACCATCACCCTGCACAACGCGAGCGCCAACCTGGCCGTGATGGCCCACCTGCAACTGCGCCGCAAAACTTCCGGCGAGCGCGTACTGCCGGTCTACTGCAGCGACAACTACATTTCGCTGGTTCCCGATGAATCCAGAACCATCACCATCGAAGCGGCAATAAGCGCATTCAATGGCGAGACGCCATTGGTCATGGTCGATGGCTGGAATGTTACGGTCGGTTCCACAACATCAGGCGGCGTGAGCATCGCGCCGAACCTGGACGCACAGCCAGACCGCTGGCCCGTAACCGGGCTGCCCTTCCAAACCACCGGCCTTCGCGAAGGTCTCCACTAAACTGCATCAGCAAAAATGCCGGGGCAAAATCGCCCCGGCATCTTTGTTTTGAGAGAGTGTTTTGAGAATTCGTTTCGTGTCAGGGCACGACTTCAGTCGTGCCGAAAAGGGCCTGAAAGACAAGGGGTTTTAACCCCTGAGGTATTACAAATCGAATGCGGCCGCCATTTTTTCGAGCCGATCAACCTACTCCTCACCCCTCACCCTTTGCTGACCGCAAACTCCGCGGGAGTATTGGGCGCCACCCAAAGAGCTAACGTTTCCTCTGCTCCTGCATGGTCGACCTTTCTCTTCACGCCGCCCTCCTCAATCACAACTGGGCCGCCCTTCCAATCGGCAGGCAGTTGCAGGGTCACCTTGATCATTTCGGTCCCTACGCTTGAAATCGATCCTTGAATGCGCCCCTTGTCATAGCTGAGCGAAAGCCCCGATCCCTTCCACGACCAATGATTCAGCGGCACCTTCGGCCTAACTGAAATCCCCTCCGCGTTGGCTTCGATCCCCAATACCCAAAGAGAACTGTTCAGCGGTTCTGAGTGCTGAAAGAGAATCTGCACCGGCCAGCCTTGCATGGCGAAGGCAGCGTTGAACGAATACGTCTCCCCGGGGCGCTTTGAGTCGGAATTGAAATACACGTCAGGTCCCGACCAGATGCCAAACCAGTTCGCCGGATATGTGCGCGCGTGGTTGAAGAGCGTGTTGGCCAACTGCTCTTTCCGCGCCTGCTCCGGCGACACCTTCGAGAGCCCCCACACCAGCGTCGAGTTGATTGAAGCCCAGATCCCATTGAATGCGTGCGACGGCGTTTCTTCTCCGCCATTGTTGGCATCGTGAATGCGGCTGCCCAGCGGATCGGCCAGTCGATTCTTGATTTCCTCCGCCAGCGTTGCCTCCTGCTTCTCATCCAGAATCCCGGCAATCAGCGCCCAGGGTTGCGGCTCCAGGAACATGTCCGTGGCACCGATCTCCGTCTTGCTGTCGAGCCAGCCGCGGTTGAGAAACTTGCCCTTCCACGCAGCGCGAACCGCATCGGCGATTTTGTCGGCATGCGCGCGAGCCTTCTTTTCCATGGCGGGCTTGCCTGCATAGCGTGCCAACTCGGCAAAGCGGCGCAGAACATAAACCGCCATCGCACTGTTCAATGTTGACTCGCCCTCATCCCAAATCCGGTTCATAGGAACCTTGCCATCGAATGTGACCGTGTCGTTCCAATCGGCGGTCCGGATCTTCACCAGCCCGTGAGCACCGTAGCCGATGGTCTCGGTTAGATGCTGGAAAGCGCGCACACAATGGTCCCAAACCGGCTCGGGCCGCGTGTACGGCGGAGGGTAATACGAACAAACGTCAGTCAAGAATTGGCGGTCGCGTTTCGCCAAAACGTAGTCGGAAACGGCCCACAGCAGCCACAAATCATTGTCCGAGGGAAGCCAGTCCAACGTAGTGTCAATCATTCCGGTGCCCGCTTCGGCATATGGAATCTCGCCAGAGGGATGCGTCTCGGCAAGCGTAAACCGCAAGACGTCCTTGGTGATCTCCGGCGCCAGCCAGATCAGCGGCAGTGCGTGTTGCAGAGTCGCGCGCGGCCCTGCGTTCACTCCGCCCATGTACTGGTAAGCGCCGCCCTGCGGCAGCGTGTGTGCCTTGTACAAGCGGTGGTAAGCCGCGCCCGAACGCACGTAATACGCTCCCCAAACCAGTTCGCGGCTGAGGCTCGCGTCCCCCAGGTCAACAGCCGGAACGTAAGCTGCCCACGCCTTCATGTTGTTTTCAAACAGCCGCTCCACCGAGCGGTCCAGATTGTTCAACTCGGTGGCCGTCTCTTGTGCCGGAGTTGCGCCATAAGCATACCCAAGAACCACAGTTTCACCCGGGGCGAGCGTGTGCTTTGATACAGCGGCCATCACAGGTTGTGCCGTTGCAGCGCCAGGCTTGTCAGCAGCATCGCCCATGAACCTGGGAAGTTCGCGGCCCACCAATTCGAGCAGTTCCTTTCGCTGGGTGATGAACTTGTCAGGCTTTACACCCATCGGAGCGAGCAGGACATCTGGCCGGTTGTGTACCGTGGGAGCGGGCCAGTTGGCGTAATCCTCGCCTGTGGGCACAGCCAGCGGATGCCGCGCAATCAACGCGCCCAGACTGTCATCGAATGCAGCAATATACCCTGCATAAAGCCGCGCGCTGGTGTTGTCTCTGTACCCCTGGTCCATTGCAAAAGGAGCCAGGGTAAGGTAATCGATGTTGTTGATGTTCAGGTCCCAGTACTCAGTGTGCGTAACGGCCTGAGATGTCTTGCCGGTATTCGTAATGCGCACGCAGGCCACCAGGAAGGGCGAGTCGCCAAAAGGTGCAAACACGGTTCTCTCCAGCCGCAGGCTCGCTTGCTCCACCGCAAATCGCGCGTATGAGCAGCCCCACGTCCTCTCCACCTTGGCATCCTTGGGTTGGCAGCGGTAGACCGTTGAGAGCATCTGGTCGCCTGCTTGCAGAAATGAATTGCCTCCTGCATAGGAGTGCAACTCGGGCCGGTGCATGTTAATCCATCGCGGCCCGAACTCGTGCGAGTAAAGCTGAATCCACCCTTCATTGGCGGCGATCGCCGTAATGCGATCGTTTCCAATCTGGTGCCAATGCCGGTTTGACTTGCCCGTCATCTGTGTATCCCACGTGCCTCGCGGGTCGTTCAGGTGGTCCATCTCGTAGCGGTATGCAGGCAAACCGAATTCATCGGCAATCCAGCGACCGAAGATTCCGCTGTCTCGCGGATCGCCCATGGTTTCGCCGGCCTTTGGCGCCTTGTCTGCTGCGGCAGCTTGCTGTTTGTCTTTGTGCGATGCTGCAAGAGCATCACCCGGAACCGCGGCTGCAACCGCGCCGGCCGCAACCGTGCCTTTCAAAAATATGCGCCTGTCCATGATTCCCTTTTCTCCTTGAATTCGTATCCTCAGTCGTATCGGCCGTGTTGGCGTCCAGCATCGGCGAAGGCATGGAGGTTTTCGTAGGGTTGCCCGTCGAACGGAAAATCGGAAGTGCTCAAAATCCAGTTGCCGCGGCCCTTCACTTTTTCGAGCAGTCCGCGAACGCGCTGCTTTACTTCGTCCGGCGCAGCCGTGCGCAAAAACTGTACCTGGTCGATGTTGCCGCGCAGGGCCATGTTGGGCCTGAGCACGCGCAGCACGTCGTCCAGAATCACATCGCCAAACGGGGGACCGGTAATGTAGCCCCACACATCGATCTCCATGTCGTTATAGAGGTGCATGATCTTCTGCGCGTCGCCGCAGTTGTGATAAACCACAAACGCGCCCGCCTCGTGAATCTGCCGCGCCAACCGGTTCTCGTAGTCCCTCACGTACTTCTGGAAAAACCTCGGCCCCGCGCCACTGGTGGCCAGGTTGCCGCCAATCTCCACCGACTCGGATCCCGCCGCAATCACCTCGAGCAGGTGCTTCATGTTCCAGCCCAGGAGGAACTCCATCATTGCCCGGTAGAATCCCTCGTCCTCAATCGGGTCCATGAACATTTGGTCCAGCTTGCGAAACTGGTTTAGCGTATTAAACGCGCCCTGCGTCGCCACGTTCACCAATCCCTTGTTGCCAACCGCAGTCTTTGCCCGGCGCAAAAGATCGCAGTCGATAAACTGCGCCGGAGGAATGTACCTTGAGAAGAGGTCGAAGTCCTCTTTCGTTTCAATCAGGTACTTCTCCTGGGCCAGCACAATCATGTGCGTCGAGCTGCGGATGAAGTTGATCACCTGGCGCAGTTCGCCGCCGGGCGTCCGCACAATTGTCGCGCGGCGCTGCTTGTCCTGGTCGCCTTCCTTGGTGATCGATACGTCCCAGTTCTCCGCCGAGGGAGGTATGTAGCGGTCCCACACATGACCCGGCGCAAACAGCGTATCGAAACCAAAAAAATCGTGGTACGCTACGTACTTTTCCGGAAGATCAAAGTCCGGAGGACTCATGTAGGTGTCGATATCCGGCTTGTAGCCGAACATCTCGAAGATATTGTTGTTGTAAATAAAAGGCGCAATCGGCATGCGGTCTGCCCGCTCGCCGCGAAAAGTCTTGATAAGCCGCTCTCTTCCGTTCATCGAAGAATCCCTCTTGATCTGACAAACGAGCGTATGAGGGGCGAAACCTGAATGTCAAGAGCGACCTGAGAATTGAGGTCCAAACGAATCAATGCAGTCCGAGCCCCCCGGCGAACAATGCGCGTTCGCCGGGGCTCATCGAAGCGGGCGCTACATGCCGCTTCCGCACTCAGGCCTTCATCTTCGATTGCAGGATCTTCAACAAGGTGCTGTCCAGCTTGTGCCCATGAAAATCCGTGTAGTCGGTGCCTTCCCGGTTGGTATCCACAATGCCGAAGGGACCGCGGAAGTTCCACAGCGCAAAGCCGGAGTTGAGGCCGCCGATCATATCCAGCGCGTCATTGAACCACGCATAGACCACCTTGGGCGGGATGTACCGGTTGCAGCCCATCTCCCCAAAGTGAATCGGAACTCCATGCTTTGCCGGCTCCGCCCAGGGGCGAAATCTGTCAACCACAATCTGCTTGTCGGCGATGACTTTACCTTGGGCGTCGAGTTCCGGCCATGTCGGCACTGGCCATGTCATGCTGGCTGGCCGCGCCCACTCCGCGTGGTAATGGGTCACAGGTCCCGGCCAGTAGTCGTGGCAGGTCTGCATGATGCCGGTGTCGTACAACCCGGGAATGGTCACCGTTCCCACTTCGTACCCATCGGTCACAATCAGCCGCTTCGGGTCCTTTCCGCGAATGCCCTCGATAGCGGCGCGAGCCGCGCGAACATAGTGCTTCTCGCCATCCGGAGCGGGCTTCCCATCAAGCATCTCGATCGGCTCGTTGACCAGGTTGAAGCTGACCTTCTCGCTTGAGATTCCCTTGTACCGCTCGGCAAAGTAAACCCACTGATAGACAAACGCATCCAGCGCTGCCTTGTCCCGATACAGGCTGTTCTTCTCCTGTGTGATGTGGATTCCCTGCGCCTTCTCGTCCGCCCCATCGAGGATGCAGAATCCCGGCGCGCGGTGCAGGCTCACATTTACATGCACGCCGTATTTCTCGCCCAGTTTGATCGCCCGGTCAATCGGCTCGACCATCTTCTCGTTGATCTTCATCGGATCGTTCGCGTCGGTCCAGAAGCGATAGTCCATCGGCAGCCTGACCCAGTTGAATCCCCAATCCCGCATCCACTTGAAGTCATCCTCCAAAAACATCCCGTCGTTCTTGTACGGGAAGTGCTTCATCCAATCCGGATCGGTTGAGAAATACTCCAGCAGGTTGAAGCCGTACCATCTCGGATTGATCGAGTTCGAGATTGTTGTTCTTTTCTCCAGACCTGAAAGAGACAGCGGCAGCGCCGCCGCCGCCGCCAGACCTGCCATCGATTGAAGCACCGCGCGCCGCGAAATCTCGCCTGTCATTCCGTGTTGATCCTTCTCTTGCTTTTCCATTCTTGCGCTCCTGGTTACGATTTCAGTTTCGATTGAATGATGTTCAACATCTTGAAATCCAGCTTGTGGCCGTGCCAGTTCTTGTACTCCGTGCCCGGACGGTCAGGATCGAGCGGCCCCGCAACGCCTCTGAAATTCCAAAACGCCCAGCCGCATTTGAGGTCGTTGATTACGTCGAGCATGTCGCTCAGCCAGGCGTAGTAAACCTTCGGCGGCGTGTAACGATTGCATCCCGTCTCGCCAAAGTGAATGGGGATGCCTCGTTTCGCTAGATCTTTCCAGGGCGCGACTTCCGCCGCCAGTGTCTCCCGGTCGGCAATCACCTTTCCGCTGGCGTCTTTCAGCGGCCATGTGGGCAGAGGCCAGGTCATGCTGGCGGGCCGCGCCCAGGCGCAATGGTAGTGCGTAAGTTGCACAGGCGAGTAATCGTGTCCGCTCTGCAGGATGCCCGTGTCGTATAGTTCCGGGATTGGCGTGCGCCCTGCATCGTACCCATCAGTCACAATCAGCCGCGTGGGATCTTCCGCCCGGATGCCACTGACCGCAGCACGCACCACGCGAATGTAATCCTTCAGGTCTGAGCTCGGCTGCGTCCATTTCACATCGATGGGTTCGTTGACGAGATTAAAGGTGACTTTAGCGTTGGAGATTCCTTTGTACCTCCGGGCAAAGTAGACCCACTGGTGGATGAAGGCGTCGAGCGTTCCCTGGTCGCGGTAGACACTCGTCTTCTCTCGCTTGATGTGTATGCCGGATGCCTGATCGTCGTTTCCATCGAGGATGCAGAAGCCCGGCGCGCGGTGCAGGCCGATGGTCACGTGCACGCCATACTTCTCGCCAAGCCGGATGGCCCGATCGATCGGCTCAATCATCTTCTCGTTGACCTTGAGAAGGTCGTTGGGGTCGGTCCAGAAGCGGTAGTCCATCGGAAGGCGGACAAAGTTGAATCCCCAATCACTCATCCACTTGAAATCGTCTTCCGGGAAGATGCCGTCGTTCTTGTACGGAAAGTGATTCATCCAGTCAGCATCGGTGGAGAAATACTCCATCAGGTTGAAGCCAAACCATCGCGGGTTGATCGAACCCGGCAGCGGCGCGGGCTTCTCAAGGCCCATCAAGACCTCGGGCATCGCGCTTGCCGCCGCCATGCCTGCAATGGACCCTATGACCGCCCGTCGCGAGATGCTCTTCGATGCTCCGGAAGGACTGTCGTCTTGCATTTCTCCTCCAGCTACGCTGTTGTGAACATCCCAACTACACGTCCCAAGTTCCAAATTCCTTCGCAGCATCCGTCATCGCCTGGATGTTTTCCGGCGGCGTGGTACCCATCACCAGGCAACCGGGACACAGCACAAACCGCGCCTTGTGCCGTTTTGCCGATTCAATCACCGCGCGGCATTTTTCTTTTACCAGCGCCGGTGTCCCCGAATACAGGACCGAGGACGGATCGATATTGCCGAAGACGCAACTACGGTTGGCGATGATTCCAAACGAGCGGTCGAGATCGTTTTGGTGATCCAATTCCAGAACCTCCGATCCGGTATCCACCATGCCTTCGATAATCAGGTTCGATCGCCCGCAGATATGCAGCGACAGCAGGTTTCCGTTGCCGAGATCCCGCTTGTAACGCTTCTCGAAAGGCTGCGAAAACTTCATATACATGGCCGGCGAAATCAGAGACTGTCCCGACAAACCGTCGCCGATCGATGTCAGGTCGGAGCCCGCCTCGATTTGCGCCTTGGCGAAAGCCACGCCTGCATCCACGCAGATATTCAACGCCGCGAAGATGTCTTCTTCGGGTGCTTCGATCAGGTCCATCATCAGTTTTTGCGGATCGCGCAACAGCCCCAGCAAACCGAACGGCCCCTGGTCGGCCCGTCCCATAATGGCCAGTTCATCGCCAACCATGCGCCGCAGGATGCGCGTTGTTTCAAGCCACAAGGGCAGCCGTCCATCGCGCTGCGGATCGGGAACCGTCAAATGCGCGCCGTCCTGAATCGTCTCCAGCGGCGACTTCGCAATGCGTGCCGGTTCTCCGCCGGGGAAGGTAATCGTGGCTCCCATCGCCTCGGCCAGCACGCACGTGTCGAAGTCGATGATGATGCAGTCGTAGCCAAAGTCATGCGCTGCATCGGCCAGCGCCTGCGCCGCCTTGTCCGGATTGAACGCAAATTCCTTCATGCTCAACCCGGCACGCTTGGCCACGAAGGCAAAGTTGTGTTGCGCCACCGGAACCCGGTCGTGCGGCATCCCATGGATCGCCGCCAGTGTTCGTTGTCGAGAGTTCATTGTCCTACCCCTGGCCTTGTTCGGAAAAGTCTCCTACGCCCGCATCTTGCTTTGCAGCAGCTTCAGCAATGTTTCATCCAACTGGTGTCCGCGCCAGTTCTTGTACTCCGTGCCTTCGCGTCCTGAATCCAGAATCCCAAACTGCCCTCTGAAATTCCAAAGCGCCCAGCCCGATTTCAATTCACTAATCACGTCAAGCGTGTCGTTGAACCACGCGTAAACCACCTCGGGCGGCGTATGCCCCCCGCAGCCCATCTCGCCAAAATGAATGGGAACGCCGTGCTTCGCGGGCTCCGTCCACTTGAGCAACCAGTCACGCACGTTCTCTTTGTCGCAGATGTCCTTGCCACCGGCATCCTTCAGCGGCCATGTTGGGACGGGAACCTGGTCGGACATAGGCCGCGCCCATGGCACGTGGAAATGGGTAAGTTCGCCTGGCTTGTAGTCGTGGCAGCTTTGAATAACTCCCATTGGATACAGCTCAGCAACCGGCTCGACTCCAACCTGATATCCATCGGATACGATGAGACGCTGCGGATCTCGGCTTCTGATCGCGTCGATAGATGCTTTCGCCAGGCGCGTGTAGTCCTTCAGTCCGATGGCGTGATCCACGCCGTGCTCAAGAGGCTCGTTCACAAGGTTAAAGCTGAGTTGCCTGCCGGGAATGCCCTTGTAACGCGCGGCGAAAAAGTCCCATTGGCGTACAAACGCGGCGAACGTCGCCTTTTCGGAGTAGACGCTGGTCTCCTCAGAGTCCTGGCGGATTCCGTAGAGTTTGGCGTCGGCCCCGTCCATAATCCACTCTCCGGGGGCGCGGCACAGGCAGATATTGACGTGTATGCCGTACTTCTCGCCCAGCTTCACGGCGCGGTCAATGGGCTCGACGTCTTTTTCCCTGATCTTCATCAGGTCTTTGCTGTCAGTCCAAAGCCGATAGTCCATCGGCAGCCGCGCGAAGTTGAAGCCCCAATCGCGCATCCAGCGGAAGTCGTCCTCAACAAAATCGCCTAGCTTGTACGGGAAATGCCCCATCCAGTCTTTGTCGATGGAGAAATACTCCAGCAGATTGAAGCCGTACCACCTCGGATTAACCGTTTTCGCGATTGTTGCCCGAGCCTCGAGCCCCGACAGGGACAGGGGCAACGCGCTCGCTGCAGCAACACCGGCAAGCGACTTGAGCACCGCGCGCCGCGGCAGATTCGACGTTTCTTTACACGCACTTGGCTTCAGCATTCTTCCTCCGGCGAACTTCACATTGCGCGTAGAGTTCGCCCTCTAATCCGGTCCGGCCCCAATTGTATCGCTGGATGAATTTGCCCAAATGTATGACAATTCGATTTATAGTGTCAACAAGATATCTGCAGACTTCCACCGCCGCAGCCTGAAGGAGAGCGAGAATGATCCGCCGCGAAACATTGACCTCGCGTGTCTTCGATTACCTGTTCGCTCAAATCAAATCAGGAAAGGTGAAGCCCGGCGACAAACTCCCCACAGAAAAAGTGCTGACAAAGAGCCTTGGGGTCAGCAGAACCTGCGTTCGCGAAGCCATGAAGTCGCTGCAGGCCCTGCAATTGGTGTCAGTCCGCGCGGCCGTGGGCGCCGTTGTCTGTCAGCCTTCGCCAGGCGCGTGGTTCAACGCCTACCTCTTTGCCGCCGCCATTCACTCTGAACAAAGGGATGCGCAGACTGAGTTCCGCCAGATTCTTGAGGTGGCGCTGGTGTCGCTGGCCGCTGAAAAGGCCGATCATCTCGACATTCTCGCCATGTCAAAGAGCATTGCGGCATACGAGGAAGCCTTGATGAAGGGAGAGCCTCCCTACCAGGCCGATATCGACTTCCACACCGCCGTAGTGGTGGCGTCGAAGAACCCCATTGCTGAGATGGTCTGGCGGTCGGTTGTGCCACCCTTGACCGAGCAACTCAGAGCTGCCACGCCCATCGTCCCCTCCGGGCCGGTGGAGGGCCTGCGCGACCACCTGCGCATCTTCAGCGCCATCACCGAGCGGAACCCTGAGAAAGCGCGCAGCGCGATGCGCACGCACCTTGAAAACGCAGAGAGAAACTTCCTTATAGCAAGGAGCGCGAGTCCGGTGCCCTCGGCCGAAAAATGGACCGGCACAAACAATTCCTGACCGCCTCGCCGCAATGAATGTATGATGTTTGGATTGTCAAAACCACCCGCCCCTGAGTGCTCCGAAAACTCCGTGAGCCGGCGGGCGCGCGCAAGAGTTCTAAGCAAGGAGAACGTCCATGAATCGCAGAGAATTCTGTATCACAATGGCGGCTCTGGCCGCTGCCTCAAAGGCGAAGTGCTCAGGTCTGGCCGGCGTTGAAACCCCGGTATCCAAGCACGCTGTTCCGCCAAGCTTCCCGACAATCGAAGCAACCCCGCTTGGCACCCTCTCAGAAAAGGCAGTCGTGCTCCACAAAGGCTGGCAGATGCGCGAAGAAGTCATCTGCGGCGACCATGGCGCATCGTTCTCTCAGCCAGGATTCTCCGCAACGCAAAGCTGGTATCCCGCCACCGTGCCCACCACGACGCAGGCCACATTGATTCGCCAGGGCGTTTATCCCGACCCATATGTCGGCCTGAATAACATGCAGATTCCCGACGCCTGCCAGGAGCAGAACGACCGCTACGGCCTTTCAAAATTCAGCCATCTTCCCGGCAATCAGAATCCGTGGTCCAAGCCTTACTGGTTCCGCTCCGAGTTCAATCTTCCCGCGGATTTCAAAGGCAAGGTCGTCTGGCTCCATCTTGACGGCATCAACTACCGCGCCGATGTCTGGGTAAACGGCAAGCAGGTGGGCGACCACAAAGACGTGGCCGGCATGTTTGAGCGCTTTCGCTTCAACGTGACCGATGTCATTCATCGCGACGGGGCCAACGCCATCGCCGTGCGCATCCATCCACTCGATTTCTGCGGCGACCCGATCGACGAGCAACTCGGCGGCGTCATGGGCATCTATGGCCCCAATGGCGGCGATGCCGAAATCCTCCGCAATGTCACACAATACTGCTCCATCGGCTGGGACTGGATTGCCGCCTCCCGTGACCGCAATGTCGGCATCTGGCAGCACATCTGGCTTGAAGGCACAGGCGAAGTCGCCGTCCGCGACCCCGCGGGATTTGTCACCTCCCTCACCCCCACAAACGATTCCGCCAAATTGAAAGTCAGGTTCCATTGCGAGAGCGCGGCCCCCAAACCGATCCACGCCGAAGTGCGCATCCGCATCGAGCCGGATGGCTTCATAGACAAACCCATCGAGTTGCGCAAGAAAATCGTCGTGCAACCCGGAACCCCGCGGGAGTTCATCCTTGACGCTGCGGACCATCCGGAACTGATCATGCAGAATCCCAAGCTCTGGTGGCCCGTGGGCTATGGTGAGCATTCTCTCTACATCCTCACCGTCGAAATCTGGACCTCCGGCGTCATGGCGAGTTCCGCCAAGTCCAACCTCGGTGTGCGCACCGTCGGCACCCTGGTTCTGCCCAGCGGCGGTCGTGCATGGACTGTGAACGGCCGCCTCTTCCGCCTCAGCGGGGGCGCGTGGGTTCCCGACTTCCTCATGAGTTGGGGAGCGCAGCGTTATCGCGACGAAGCCCGCCTCATGGCTGCTGGCAACCATACCGTGGTCCGCGTCAACGGCTGCGGCATCATCCCGCCTGAAGTCTTTTTTGACGAGTGCGACCGGCAAGGCCTTCTCGTCTGGCAAGATCTCTCCCGCACCTCGGTCGAGACCCGCTACGCCAAAAGCTACCGCCAGGAAGAGCCGCACGTTTGGGGTACCGTCTCCGCCGACGACGCGGCGCTGCTGCTGCGCAACACCGAAGACTGCGTCCTCAGAATGCGCAGCCACCCCAGCCTCCTGCTTTACGAAGGCTGCAACGAGGCGGCTCCGCAGCGCAACTTCGGCGAGCCGGTTCAGAATGAAATGCTGCCCAGACTCGACGGCACGCGCCCCTGGCTTCCCTGCTCCAGCAGCAACCCCGGTTGGGCCAAGGAACCCATCCACATGTCCAGCGGCGGCCCGTATGAGTTGATCCGCCTGCCCGAGTATTTCCGCCTATATGAATCTGACCCCGCCTTCACCTGCAAGAATGAAATCGGGCTCACCTCGCCGCCGCCCATCAACTCGCTCGCCGGACCCATGCCTCTCTTCACCGCCAATCCCTACGGCGCGGCGGTTTCCGACAAGGAACTCAGCTATCACGACGGCACCGACCACTACTACCGCGCCACGCCTGAAATTGTCCATGCCGATCTCGGCGTCGCCTCCAGCGTGGCCGAATATCTCTCCATGTGCGACCTCTACACCAACACCGCCTACCGCGCCATCTACGAGGCCGCCAACAAGGCGCGCCCGCGCAACGCCGGCACCCATCTATGGAAGACAAACGCCGCGTGGCCCAGCATGGTGCAGCAGGTCTTCGATTGGTACCTTTGCTGCAACGGTGGATTCTATGGCATGAAGGCGGCATTGAAGCCCATCCATGTGCAGACCAGCATTGACGACTGCGGCATCCAGATCGCAAGCACGCTGGCCGCAGACCAAAAGGCCATGCACGTTTCTGTTGAAATCTGCTCCATCGACGGCAAAACAGTTGCCTCAAAAGAATGGACCCTCGATGTGCCCGCCGATCTAACCGTTCCCGTCGGCAAGCTCCCCGATGTAGTCGCCGATGGCCGTCTCTATTTCATTGGGCTCACGCTTCGCGACAAGGACGGAGCGGAAGTGGATCGTCAGGTTACCTGGATGCAGAAGGACTGCAAGTGGCATGAACTGCTCAAGGCCGAACCCACCCGCCTCACCTTGTCTGTCGAGAGCCAGGCAACCGACGCAAACGAAACCACCTATCATCTGCTCGCGGAAAACAAGAGTTCTGTTCCAGCCGTCAACGCTGCCCTGTCAATCCTGGCCGGCGAGCGCGGTGCCGAGGTGTTGCCTTGTTTCTGGAACGACAACTCATTCACACTGCTTCCCGGAGAAAAGAAGCATCTCACCGTTACCTTCCGCACCGGCCTCTTGAACGGCGGCCAGCCTCACCTTATCGCCGAAGGATGGAACCTACACCCCACTGAAATCAGCCTCGTGGATTCAAAACCCATCGACTTCGGAGTGAAAATCGTGAAGGTCGAAGGAGGTAACACCAACGAGACCATCCGTATCCTCGCCGAAAGCGGCGACCAGAATCCGCAAATCGACAGAATCGTTACCTGGCCGCTCATGCTCAAGTTAAACGGCAAGCCGGTGCGCACCTTCCGCATCGCCGTACTCGGCCAGGGCCAGGCCCTCGCCGAGATCCCGATAGATTGGCTCGGCTCCGGCGACAAGTACACAGTAGAAACTGTCACTAACGCCTAGTATTTTTCACCCTGATCATTACCTCCACGCTGGGTGCCCCAGGTCCGGGGCCCCCGCGGACGGGTCTTAGTTCGCGGGGTGGAGGTCCCGCTTTCGGGACCTGGGATACCACAAACTCCGCAACTTGCAAACCTGTTGACCTGCGGACTCGCTGACGTGCTGACTCGCAAAAAAACATCCCGCGAACCTGCGAACTCGCCACGACCGCAAAGCGGTCGCCAACCAGCGAAACAACACTAAATGTCTGGACCGGAACGACCAGTGAAAGACTGACTCACTGTCTCACGGATCCCACAGCTTGCCCCACCGCAATCCACCGCACCCACTCGCTCCAGTAAAATCAAAGTCTCACGCTGCGCGCAGAACTCCATCAAAGGAACCCATTCATGCTCAAGCCTGCCCAGCTCGGCCTGTCTCTCCTGCTCTGTGCAGCCGCCTGCTCTATCATTGCCCAGACCACCACCGATTGGCGCACTCCAACCGAAATCAGCAACTACACCACCACACCCGATTACGCCAAAACCATCGCTTACCTTGAGCGCATCGCCGCCGCTGCGCCCGCCCAGGTCAGGATAGAGAACTTCGGCAAATCCGGCGAAGGCCGCGACCTGAAAATCGTTATCGCTTCTAAAGACGGAGTTTTCGATCCAGCTGCGATTCATGCCTCCGGCCGCGTCATCCTCCTTGTCCAGAACTCCATCCACGCCGGCGAAATGGACGGCAAAGATTCATGCCTCGCTCTGCTCCGCGATATCGTCATCACCAAAACCAAATCCGCTCTTCTAGACCGCGTAGTCTTCGTCTTCATCCCCGTCTACAACATCGACGGTCACGAGCGCCGCTCGGCCTTCAACCGCATCAACCAGAACGGCCCCGCCATCGCCGGCTGGCGCGCCAACGGCAGCAACCTGAACCTGAACCGCGACTACATGAAAGCCGACGCACCGGAAACGCGCGCCTTCCTCAAGATGTTCCACCGCTGGCTGCCCGACTTTTTTGTAGACGATCACGTCACCGACGGCATGGATTACCAGTACGACGTGACCTTCATGCTCGACGAATCGCCCGATGTGGCCCCGGCCACCGCGAAATGGATTCACGACTCCGTCACGCCGGATCTCGACAAGAGGGTGAACGCGGCGGGGCATCTTTCCTTCCCTGCCCTTATCGATCTGAAGGACGATACCGACCCAACCAAGGGACTGGGCTTTGGAGGCAACGCGCCACGCTTCTCCACCGGCCAGATGATCCTCGAAAACCGCCCCGGCCTGCTGGTCGAGCTGCACATGCTCAAGGACTACAAGACGCGCGTCACCGGCAACTATGAAATTCTCCGTGCGCTGCTTGAAGTGCTCAATCGCGACACTGAAAAGCTGATCGCGCTGAACCGCGATGCCGACGCTGCGGCCGCCAGTCTGGGCGCTCAATTTTCGAGCCCGCAGAAGTTCCCTCTCGCCTACGGCTGGAGCGGCCAAACCACGCCCGTCGCCTTCCGCGGTTTCCAGTTCACGCGCGCCATGAGCGAGGTCTCCGGCGCCATGTGGGTCTCCTATTCGCATCAGCCCTGGGATACCACCCTGCCCATGCAGACCGGCGCCAAAATCACCGCCTTAACCACGCCCCCGGCCGCCTACATCATCCCGCCTCAGTGGACCCATGTGATCGAGGTGCTCGCCGCCCACGACGTGACCATGCGCCGCACCACCGCCCCGTGGACCGGCAAGATCGAGCGCTATCACTGTGCAGGAATGAAATGGCAGGCCCCTCCCTTCGAAGGCCGCCATCCCATCTTTGCCGGCGAAGGCGCAAACGGGCAGCCCGGCCAATACGGGGAATGCACTCCGGCAACTGAAACCGTAACCTTCCCCGCCGGCTCGGCGGTCGTCGCCCTCAATCAGCGCCTCTCCAAGGTCGCTATTCATTGGATCGAGCCGGATGCGCCCGACTCCGCTCTACGCTGGGGCTTCTTCGACTCCATCTTCGAGCAAAAAGAGTACGGCGAGCCCTACGTCGTTGAGAAGCTCGCCCGCGAAAATCTCGCCAAAGACCCCGCTCTCAAAGCCGAGTTTGAACACCGCCTCCAGACGGACGCAGCTTTCGCCTCAAACCCCTGGGCGCGCCTTGAGTTCTTCTACGAGCACTCGCCGTGGTACCTTGCCAACCGCATCGGCGAGTATCCGGTGGGCCGCCTGCTCTCGCTCGATGGGCTGCCGCTCGAGTGAAACGTCAATCACAGGATGTCGCGCCGAAGTGATTGACGGTTTCCGGCAGACGCCACGTTCTCGCCCGCGATTGCGCATGGTCCGGAACTGGTAGCATCAAAGAGAGAACATCCTTAATGATGCCCGAAGAAAACCTCTCTCCATCCAAGCTCCCCCGCGTCCGCTTTGCGCCCTCGCCCACCGGCTACCTGCATGTGGGCGGCGCGCGCACCTTTATCTTCAATTGGCTCTATGCCCGCCACAATCAGGGAACTCTCGTCCTGCGCCTTGATGACACCGATGTCGAGCGCAACACCGAAGCCAGCGTCCAGTCCATCTTTGAAGGCCTGCGCTGGCTCGGCCTCTCGTGGGACGAAGAGTACAAGCAATCCGAACGCATTCCTTTGCACCGCCAGCAGGCTGAAGCCATCTTCGCCAGGGGCCTGGCCTATCGCGACTTCACCCCCGCCCACGCAGGCGACGACAATCAATCCTCTGCGCAAGGCGCGTGGCTCTTCAATCCCGGCATGCGCGAAATGTCCCGCGAAGAAAGCGACCGCCGCGCCGCCGCCGGGGAACCATTCGCCCTCCGCTACCGCGTCCCCCGCGGTGAAGGACGCACCCTCAGATTCACTGACAGCGTCTACGGCGAGCAATCCAAACAAGCCGACGAGGTCGAAGATTTTGCCTTGCTGCGTTCTGATGGCATGCCCACGTACCACCTCGCCTCCTGCGCCGACGACGCCGACCTGCGCATCAGCCACATCATCCGCGGCCAGGACCACCTCTCCAACACCTTCAAGCACTTGCTCATCTTCGAAGCCCTCGGCGCCTCCGCACCCCAGTTCGCGCACCTGCCGCTGCTCGTCGCCCCCGATGGCGCCAAACTGTCAAAGAGAAAACATGGTCCCGTCGTGAGCGTCACCACCTATCGCGATGCCGGCTTCCTCCCCCAGGCCTTCATCAACTTCCTCTGCCTCCTCGGCTGGTCGCCCAAAAACGACCGTGAGTTCCTTACTCTCGACGAGTTAACGGCGGCCTTCACTCTCGAAGCAGTCAACCGCGCCAACGCCGTCATCAACTTCACTGAAGAAGACCCCTTCGACGCCAAGGCAGTCTGGCTCAACGCCGAACACATCCGCGCCCTCCCCGTCGAGCGGTTGGAGGCCTCCATAGCCCCCTTCTTAGCGCAGGCTGGCTTCCATCCCACGCCCGGGCAGCTCCAAGCCGTCACTCCTCTCATCCGCGAGCGCATCAAGCTCCTCGGCGAAGCCCCCGCTGCAGCAGACTTTTTCTTCCTCGATAAGCTCGCCCCCTACGATCCAGCCGAGCTGATTCCGGCGAAAGGCGGCGACGCCGCCATGGTCCGCCGCGTCCTCCAGCACACCCTCGAAGTGCTGCCCAGTGTCAGCTTCGATCACGATTCACTCGACCAGGCGCTGCGCGCCGCAGCATCGAGCTTGGGCCTTAAAGCCGGCCAGGCCTTTCAGCCCATCCGCGTAGCCGTCTGCGGACGCAAAAACGCCCCGCCCCTTTTCGAAACCATGGCCGTCCTCGGTCGCGACATTTGCCTGGCGCGTATCGCCCAAGCGCTTGTCATTCTCGAACCGCTCAATTGAGCGCTTGAACGCAACCCTGAGTAGCGCCGGCCGGCCAACCACCCCAGCGACAGGTCTTCGTCGCTGGGGTGAGATCGG
>CAIWFH010000056.1 GCA_903911925.1 uncultured Acidobacteriaceae bacterium | reverse complement strand
GCCTCTCCATTTACGATGCAAAGTGTGATGCTGATCGTGAGCCGTGCAGAGGTTGTGCCAGAACGTACGCCTTTTGATACGGCCGGATTGGCAGATCCGGCCATTTGTTTTGTTGGATTTGGCGGAGGGCTTTTCGGACCCCTTTTGTTACAGGGCGATTGGAGTGAGTCAGGCTGACTTTTTGAGGTCCTGGTTCGGGTACTTCCGGAGGACGCGCTGTACGGTTGCCGTTGAGACGCGATGCCCTTTGGCTATCTGGCGAAGGCTTTGTCCCTGGCTGCGGTCGTGTTGGATGGCGGCATGGTCCAGCTCCAACGGTTTACGTCCGATGTGCTGACCTTCAAGCCGTGCGCGCCGCATGCTGGCGCGCACCCTCTCGATAATAAGGTTGCGTTCCAGTTCGGCGATGGCGCCGATGATGATAACGATGGCCCGGCCCAGCGGACCACCGGTGTAGATATTCTCCCGGAAGCTGACGTAGTCGACTTCGAGCCGATTCAGCTCGTCGAGGACATCAAGGAAGTGCTTCACCGATCTGGCGATCCGATCTGATGCCCAGACCAGGACAACATCGAACTGACCGCGGCGTGCGTCGGTCATCATCTGATCGAGGCCCGGCCGCTTTGCTTTCGCGCCGCTGATCCTGTCGGTGTACTCGTGGACGATCTCGTAACCGCGCTGGCCGGCCATCTGCCGGAGGTCGAGCAGTTGCGTCTCCGGATGCTGATCGACGGTTGAGACGCGCATGTAAAGGGCGGCGCGCTTCATCCGCGCCGTCCCTTCTTCTGTGGGGTGAAGGACCCATGCTTGGCAACATAGTTCTGGATGAACTCCATCAGGACGGTCGTCATATCGACACCCTGCGCCGCAGTTGCGGCCTTGAAGGCGTTGTGCAAGCTAACTTCAACGTTGATGTTCGCGCGCTTGATTCCTGTTCCTTCCTTCTGCTTGATCCAACTCACCCCCTTCCTACAGAGGTGAGCTTATACGGCTTTGAGTATCCGCCGCCAGTACCCCAGATGGTCCGGGACCGGTGGCAAGGCTTTCACTTTAACCCGGAAGACTATCCCGACATCCACAAGCTGGCCATCCTGGCCGATGTCGCTCCCTACTCGCGCGAGTACAACACCTGGCGCCAGAAGGTCGGCAGCCAGGCCCATGGCCACACCGAGCTTGAGATCGAGTACGAGAAGATCCTCAGGAGGGTGAAGCAGACCCGGGAGTGGTGATCAGGATGAGCGACCGGCACTTCACTGCTCCGGTCGATGAGATCTCCGGCACCGTCGAGGAAGTGGCACGAGGCGGCATCACCCTGGCCGAATATCCTGGCCGGCGCTTCGGGTTTTCTTCCGTCGGCACCAGCGCCGCCGACATGTCCGCCCGCATCCTGGGCGAGAACAACAAGCTGCCCCGCAGCCAGGTGGCCGAGGAAGTAGACCGCCGACGCGGAGCCATGCAGAAATAACCAGGTCCCTCTGTCCCGCCCAACACAAAAACCCTCGCGCGCCCGCGCCCGAAGCCACCGCCCGGATCACCTGCAGCAATCTGCCAGCTTCTTTATATATGGTCGATCAGCCGGCAGTTTCTTCTGCCGGCCAGGATGTTGGATGACGGTCAGCCTGAGTTGCTGGTTCGTCTTATCCGCGCCGCAAGCTACAAGCCCTTTGCAGGATCGGAACGGTCACTGTTACCCTCGCCAGGCCCAAGTTACTTCGGTGATGCCGCTTTCTGAAAATGGCCATTTTCGGCCTCGTGTCGCAGTAGGCGTTTTTGTCACGGAAGGTCCCAATGTATCGATACATTGAATCGAGTCTTGATACTTCACTTCTTGATGGCTCCACAAATCTCGCACCTTCGCAACCGGGCGACCAAGGTGCAAATCGGAAACATGGACCGTAGCCTGCGTCCCTGCAGGGCCAAGATTGACAACGCCTACAGCAGCGCCGCCGTCGGCCAGCGGCTTGATCCAGGTCTCGAGTTCTCCATGCTTGACAGGCGATGCCTGCTCGCCGAGCGGATCCTGATCGACTGCGATAACTTCACTGTTCATCAGGATCGACTTCGTAACGGGCGACATGCTGCGGATGTCATTGCCTGCCAGCAAAGGTGAGGCTGTGAGGGCCCATAGGCTCATATGGGTGCGATACTCATCGTCACTCATGTGTCCATTGCCGATCTCCAGCATGTCGGGACCGTTCCAATGGTCGGGGCCGGCGTAGGGGGCCGTGGGTACCTGCTTTTCAATGTTGGAGATCATGCTGTCCCATGAGTCGCGGATGTCACCAGTGGTGCGCCACAAGTTGCCACCAACATCGGCGCCCCACCTTTCGACGCTGCCCATGCCGTATTCGCACAGGTATAGACAATGGGCCGGCCGGTTTCAACGAGCGCGTCCCCCATCTTCTGGTAGACGGCTTGCAGCGCGTCGTTCTTGTAGATGGCGCGCGCACTGCACCAGTCGTACTTCAAGTAGTCGATGCCCCAGGAAGCCCACATCTTCGCATCCTGCCCCTCGTGTCCATAGCTTGCCGGATAACTTGCGCAGGTGCGCGGCCCAGGCGAAGAACAAATGCCGCGCTTCAGTCTCTTGGAATGAACGTAGTCCGCAAGGGACTTCATGTCGGGAAACTTGTGATTTGACTCCAGGTTGCCTTGCGGGTCACGGACGCCTTCCCAGGTGTCGTCGATGTTGACGTAGATGTAGCCGGCGTCGCGCATGCCGCTCGACACCATTGCGTCGGCCATTGTGCGCACGGTCTGATCGTCGACTTTTTCGGCAAACAGATTCCAACTGTTCCATCCCATAGGCGGCGTCGTTGCCAATCCGTTCGACTTCACCTTGTGCAGCGCGGGCGGATCGATGTAAACCGGGGGGGGATTTCGTCGGCTGCGGTAGCCTTGTGGGCGACAATCAGATTTCCCCGATAGGACGCGTGCAACTCGCCCTTTACCAGATCCCCGACCACGAAAGGCTTGGGATTGTTCGAACCCACACCCCACAGCTCGAAGTGTTCGTCGGTTACCTTGCCGGTCACATCTCTAATAGAGCCAAGCGATTGCAGCGTGCCGCTCAGTTGATCACCGTCCTGCGTGAGATCGAGAATGACCTTTCGCATTTCCCAGTTTGAAAGGGTGCCGCCTGTTGCTGCCCAGCGACCGGCCAAGCTCTGCCCGTAAGCGGGAGCTGCGAGCAAAGCAAGAGAAAGTAACAGCCCAGCAAGGCCATGCAACGACGCTGCAGCACCGACGTTCCGGCATCTCATTTCCTGGTTCATCTTTTTCTCCATCCTCAATTGGAAATGCTCGCTGCTAGAGCCCTATTGAAGGTCGTCGGAACCGGTATCGCGGCGAATCTCAATGGTGCGCATCATTTCGCGGTCGTGCTGCTCCTTCTTGCTCTTGATTTCATCGAAGCGCTTCGATTGCCGATCGCGGCGCTGGTCGCCTGTGCGAGCATAGAGCTGGAGCAATCCGAGGTTAGCCGTATAGTTGTCAGGATCGAGCTGAATGCCGCGCTCAAAGGACGAATCGGCATCGGAATTGTCGCGATTAGCCAAGTAGACCTGTCCCAGCTCCGCCAGTGCATCCGCTGAATCCCCGCGCATTGACAGCGATTGTTTTAGCTCGCGACTTGCCTCATCAAGATGGCCCTCCTGGCGGGCGATCCGTCCCAGATAGAAGTGCGCATCGGCCGCTGTGGCTGCGCTTGAGACAGCTTGCTTGAACCAATTAAGAGCTGAGTCGTAATCCTTGGCGCGAAAGTAGGCTACGCCGAGTGCGAGAATTCCAGTCTCGTCGTGGGGCCGAAGACTGTGAAACTTGTTCAGATACGAGAGCGCTTCACTCGGGTCGTTTCCCAGTGAAGCAATCATTCCCAACTCGTAGTTGTAGGTGGGATTGCCGGGGGCCATATTTA
This sequence comes from uncultured Acidobacteriaceae bacterium, assembly GCA_903911925.1. Taxonomy (GTDB): domain Bacteria; phylum Acidobacteriota; class Terriglobia; order Terriglobales; family Acidobacteriaceae; genus Telmatobacter. The sequence goes on along the minus strand of CAIWFH010000056.1, from coordinate 10,674 downwards.
CGGCTTCGGTGATCGCTTTGCGGCCCTCTCCATAGAGATCCATCTTGAAGCAGATCACGCCAAACTCGTAGGCCAGGCTTGCATCGTCGGGCTCTAATTCGCGCGCGTGCGCGAGATACCCCAGGGCTCCTTTGTGATCGCTTGCGGCCTCAGCGACCCGGGTCAAATCTACCAGAACGGCCACTGACTTGCTGTTGGCGGCGAACGCGCTCTCAAGCATAGCCAGGGCCGGCTTCAGTTTGCCTTCCGCCTCCATCGCGAGGCCGAGAATGCGAAGACCCGCGGAGGAGAGGGTCTGATGGCCCGCGGCCGAAGCGAAGAGCACTTCTATCAGGTCGGCTCGTCGCGCCTTGCGCAACGCAGGCAGGCACACCATTGCATCCTGTTCCGTGAGGTCAGGGTTTGCTGCCAGGGCAGTTGCGGCCTTTGATGCGCCCTCGCGAAGACCAAGCGCAGCTTCATCTGAACAGCGAAGAGCCTCGGCGCCCACTTGTTCGCGCGCCTGTTGCCCGAGCGTTTCAAGATAGTCGAGAGAACGCCGATAGCTGTGATCCCAGGCCAAGATCGTAGCCAACTGATATTTCGCTTCATCGTTCGACGGATCCAGTTGCAGAACCTTCTCGCTAAGGCGGCGGGCCTCGGCGCGGCGCGAAAGGTCGTCTGACGCGGCTTGCATGTCGATGCGGCTCAGATTCATGACGGCGCTGGCGAGACGCGGGTTATGCTTGATTGCTGTCGAGAAGGCCTGGCGCGCCCTTTCGACATGCCCCTGCTGGATCTCGACGACGCCGAGCAGGTTGTCGAGACCGCCATCGGAGGGATACTTCCTGGCCGCCGCGGCAATCATCGTTCGGGCTCTTTCGAAGTTGTCGGCCTCAATTTGCTGCTGAATGGAAACCACCGTCTGGTGGTAGGCTTGCGCGGCCGTTTGAGAATTCGCAGGCATTGCAGAAAGCAATAAAGCAAACAATACAGGAGCAGGACGGCGGGCGCGCGTGAGGCGCCAACCCCATGTCAGCAGTGAGTGACTCATAGAGTCCCGGTCCGCTATCACATTCCCACTCCGATTCGATAAACTAAGTCCCATCATGTTGAGAAACGGCAAGATGTGTCGCAGCTCGATGATAACCCTGATGCTCTTTGATTTTCTCTTTATGGCCGCGCGAGGGCAAATGGCATCCGACGAGCCTGCACCGGCTTCATCCGAAGTAAGTTCTATTGGGCTCACGCCGGCAGAGGCCTCGCAGTTGAAGACAGCAATCGACGGACGCGATTATATTACGGCGGAGAAACTCTTGCTAGCTGAGATCCAGCGAGACCCTCGTTCGGCCACCGCCGCCCGCCAACTGGCCTTCGTGGGAACTGTCTACTTTCTAAACCAGGACTATATGAACGCGGCCATTGCTTGGAAAAAGTCAGAAGCGATCGCCCCGCTCGATCCGCAACTCGAATTTTCGCTGGCCATGGCCTATATCCGCATGGCCCATCCGGACTGGGCGCGTAAAGTGTTGGAATCTCTGGCCGTGCAGAACGGAAATGAGGCGTTTTATCCCTACTGGCTTGGCCGCCTCGATTATGACGGGCATGAATACAGCCAGGCCGTTCTGAACTTTCAGCGCGCGATTGCGCTTGCCCCAGGCATGGCGCGGGCTTACGACAACCTCGGACTTTGCTACTTCTACCAGAACCAGAATGATTTGGCCGTTGAGAACTACCAAAAGGCTATCGAACTGGATCGCGTCTCGCCGCATCCGTCCGCATGGCCGTATTTGAACCTGGGCATCACGCAGCAGTTTCTGAATCAACTCAGTGACGCCGAAAAGAATCTGCGCGAGGCAATCCGGCTGGATCCAAGTTTCGCAAAGGCACATTTTCAACTGGGGACTGTTTTGGAAAGCTTGCAAAAAGCGGAGGCTGCCCTGGAGGAACTGAAAGAGGCAGCACGTCTCGATCCTGCTTTCGCCGAGCCGCACATGGCGCTGGCACGAATCTATCGCAAGTTGGGGCAGGAATCCTCCGCCCGCCAAGAGGTCAAAACCTACCTGCGCCTCCATCCGCCTTCGACTCCTTGATGCGGCCTGTAAATCGGAAATAGAGTCCACGACTCGCTGGAGGAGCAGCAAGCATGAGATTCAATGTGACCTGGCGGCGAAGTTCTAGATTCAGCGGTAGATTTCAGAGCCGTTTGCGGAATAGATATGGGCCGTTCGTGCTCCCCATGATGCTTGTTTTGGTCGCACTACTGGCCTTGCATCCGCAAGAGCCATCGGCCGGTGGCAACGCATCCCCGAACCCTCCCGAGCGCCCACAGAACGGTGCGCCAACCTCTCATGGAGGGATGGCTAACGCAGGACCTCAGGAGGCCCAATTCGACAGCCAGCATCGCCCGATTACAGCCGGCGGTTTTGTAGCCAGTGGACCGGTGATGTTCCTGGACGTAGCCCAAGCGGCGGGCCTCACTGGCTGGCGCCACAGGGCAGGTACGCCGGAAAAACACCTCATCCTCGAGGCCAAGGGGCCCGGCGTATGCCTGCTGGACTACGACAATGACGGCTGGTTGGACATTTTTCTTGTCAATGGCTCAACCTACAATGCACTTGGGGGCAAGGCCACATCGCCGCACGCGGCTCTTTTTCACAATAACCACGATGGAACATTTACAGAAGTGTCAAAAAGCGCCGGATTAGAAAATGACAGGTGGGGCTTCGGCTGCGCAGTTGGCGATTACGACAACGATGGCTGGCCTGACATTTATGTGACCAACTACGGGAAGAATCGCCTCTACCATAACAACCACGACGGCAGATTTACAGACGTAGCCGAAAAGGCGGGCGTGACGATTGGCGCCTGGTCAGCCGGAGCTACATTTGGCGACTATGATGGCGACGGACTTCTGGATCTCTTTGTAGACGGCTATGCAAAGATGGACTTGGCCGACCCCCCGGTCTCGGGATCGAAGGCGGTCGCCTACGGATCCTGCCAGTTTCGTGGGGTCGAGGTCATGTGCGGCCCGCGCGGCTTGAAGGGTGAGCATGACCATCTGTTTCATAACAATGGAGATGGAACCTTTACCGACGTCAGCAAGAAACTGGGTGTCGACGATCCCAGTGGATACTACGGGCTCGGCACTCTCTTCGTTGATGTTAATGGCGACGGCAAGCCGGACCTGCTGGTGGCCAATGACTCAACGCCAAATTTTCTGTATATGAGCAAGGGCGACGGGACTTTCGAGGACGACAGCTACCTCAGCGGCTTTGCGCTCAATCAGGATGGCAGGGAAGTCGCCAACATGGGCATAGCCGCCGGAGACTACGAGAACAACGGCCACCTGTCCGTGGTGACTACTACTTTTGCCGACGATTACGACATACTCTTTCAGAACGATGGTACAGGGGCTTTCACGGATGTAAGTAATCGGGCCGGAATCGCCAGGTCTTCCATACCCTTTGTGGGCTTCGGTGACGGATTTCTCGACTATGACAACGACGGATGGAAAGATCTGCTGATTGTGAACGGACACGTGTACCCACAAGCTGACCAGCACCCGGAGTGGGGACAAAGCTATGCCCAGCGGCCGTTGCTCTACCACAACCTGAAGAACGGCAAATTCGAGTTGGTTCCCGCAGTAGAAGGAACCGGCTTGGCTGCGGTCACTGTCGGCCGCGGCGCTGCGTTTGGCGACATCTTCAACGACGGCAAGATCGACGTGGTCATCAACAATATGGATGGTGTTCCTGTCCTGCTCCGCAATGTGAACCCCGACCACCATCATTGGGTCGAGCTGAAGCTGATCGGAGGTCAAAAGAGTCCACGTGATGCCGTAGGGGCAACCGCGTATCTCAACGCGGACGGAATCCGCCAACGCGAAGACGTGCTCAGTGGCGGAAGTTATCTCTCCTCGAACGATCTGCGAGTTCATTTTGGGTTGGGTGACGCCATTGATGCAGGCTTGGTCGAGATTCATTGGCCTTCCGGCGCCTCGGAAGCCTTTAAGTTGCCGGCGGTGGACCGAATCTACACGGTGACTGAGGGCAAAGGTATCACCGGAGCGCTGTGCGGGAGTAAGCTCTGCGGGTCGGACGGGCCGGCCGCGAGGCAACCAACCAGATCACATCGATGATAGGATGCGAGTTATGCTTGGCGTTGCGATGTTAGAATTCGTAGGTCATGAGGAGGATTCGATGCGTTCCATTCCGTCCGATTTCCTTGCGAAATGGCTCAACTGACGCGCAGATCTATTGTGTCTGCGTTTGCCGCGACGGCTGCGTCGATGGCTTTGCGAAGTGCCCTGACCCAAGGACTTGCGCACAACCCAGGCTCACTTTGCAGCAGCGCCTTGCTGACTCTCCACAACCGTTAATGCGTGGTCAGCCTTCACGTTCGTCAGCACCTGCTTCACACCGGTGGGCCAGGAGAGTTCTATTCTGTCGATCATCGCAGCCTTGCCTAGCCCGAAGTGGACCCGCTTGTCGCTCGACGAGCCATAGCCGACAGCTGTTGTGGCCTCGTTATACTGCACACCCTCCGAGGTCGTGATCTTGATTTTTGTTCCCAAACCATCCCGGTTGTCTTTGGTTCCCACCAGGTTGAGCAAAATCCAGTGACTTGCATTCGCTGTGCGATTGAGGAATAACTGCGGTTTATCATTCAGCGTAGAGACAACGATATCTATCTTCCCGTCGTTATTGAGGTCTCCGAAGGCGGCACCCCGATGAGACCGCGGATCGATAAAAGCCGCTCCAGCCGTTGAACCGACGTCACCGAACCTGAAGTTGCCCATGTTCCGCAGCATTCCGTTGGGAATCTTTGTGGGCCGGTGAAGCACCTCCATCTCGTTGTCGAGGATCGCGCCTCCCGCCGTGAACAAGTCCTTGAGACCATCGTTATCGAAATCGAATGCTCCGGTGCCCCATGCAGTCATGTGCCGGCTGAACGCTGTGATTCCGGACACCTCTGTCATTTCTTCAAACTGACCGCCGAAGTTTTTGTAAATTGGAAAAGTGTTCCCGTACATCGCTGTATGAAAAATGTCTGGAAGCCCATCGTTATCGAGATCACGAAAATCAGCCCCCATCCCAGCTACCACATTGCCGCTTGTTGTGTAGGCGACCCCGGCTTCCAGGGCAACGTCGCTAAATGTGCCGTCGCCGTTGTTACGCAGAAGAAAGTTCGGAAAGGTGTCATTGGAGACGAATACATCCATAAATCCATCGTTGTCGTAATCGGCAAATGCCAGCGCCATGCCCTTGCCGACGAATTGCGAGATGTGCGATGACTTCGAAACGTCGGTGAACGTCCCATCGCCGTTATTCCGGTAGAGTATGTTCGCGGTCCCCCTAAAGTTCCCTGGGGCGCAATAGGTATTGACGCCACCAATTGAGCAAAGTTTCGCTGTCGGGATACTGTAGTCAAGGTAGTTGATAACTAGCAGATCGAGCAGCCCGTCATTGTTATAGTCGAACCAGCCGGCCGCCACCGCCCACGGCTTGCCCGCTCCGGGAATCTCGCCGCTGACGCCAGCCTTCCCGGTCACATCGGTAAACGTTCCGTCTCCATTGTTGTGGAGCAGTTGGTTGCGGTTCACGCCAGCTACATAGAGGTCAACAAAACCGTCATTGTCGTAGTCTCCTGCGGCCACCCCCATCGAATAGCCCGCCCCCTTTGCGCCAGCCTTCTGTGTAACATCGGTAAAGGTTCCATCACCATTATTGCGATAGAGGCGGTTGTAAAAACTTGGATCCGATTTTTCGAGAGAAGGAATTGTGGCGCCATTTGTGAAGAAGATGTCTGGCAGACCGTCGTTGTCGTAATCGAAGACGGCAACGCCTCCCAGCATTGTCTCGATGTAGTACCTTTGCGGGCTCACGTTGTTTCTCAGCTCGAACTGGATTCCCGAACGATCGATCGTATCTTCAAATCTGATGGGAGCCGGCTGCGAACTCGGAGGCGCATGCGGCACTGCGCGATCACTCACCTGCGGCCGCTGGGATGCGTTCGCGCCTTGAGCTTGCGCAGTCCATTGAGCCAAAGCACAAGAGCCGGCTTCAATAACGGATGCGGCAACGAGTACGACAAGTATGGGTTTGCAACACATTGGATTTTATCCGGGATTTCACCCGACAGCCGGCCACTGATTCGCGCGGAAATGTGGCGTTCAAATTACCTCATCGAATTGGGTCGTGATTGAACCACCGGACGTTAGGCATAATTTAACAGGTTGACCTTGTAGGTTGTTCTGCCGGACTGGTTAGGAACTGGCTCCGCGAGAATTACTAACCCAGACGGAACAACTGTCGAGACCGGATTCCCGACTTGGAGAATTCGGCTTCCGGTCTTCAACTCTTCTGAATGCCAACCCGAAACGTCCATGAGGAATCTCTGCGAGCGGAGTTTTGTGCTGCTATCTCATTCCAGATATCGGCATGAGCATATTCGGTGTAAATACATACAACCAAACGGCTTACTTGATTACCCTGGCCAGAGACTGTTAGAACGACAAGAAATTATGCGGCGGGGATTGCCAATTCAACGTGGACCGAGCTACAAACAATGGACTCCTTCGAGAGCTACTTCCCAGCTCGCGAAATCGGAGTAGCGGACAAAAAGACCAAAGACGCGGGACACAGCGAATGCTCCTTGGGGGCAGGCGCAGTCTAGCCGCGAGCACAGAAAGCCACGCGCTCTCCTGTCCAAGATCCTGAATCTGGGCAGCGAACGCAACCGAGGAGAGTGATAAGAGAATTTCAAAAGGGAGACAAAGGAGACGCTATGCGAAAGAGACTACAGAGAGCAGCCAACTGCCTGCTGTTCGCCCTTCTGGCCATGTACATCTTGACCGCAAGCAAGCTAAGCTACGGACAGGATATTAACGCCTCGCTGAGTGGAACTGTCATGGATTCCAGTGGCGCCGCGATCCCGGAAGCCCAACTCACCCTAACCAACGTAGCAACCTTGTTTAAAGCCGAGGTCGTGTCGGGCGCAACAGGCGACTACACTTTTCGCAATCTGACCCCAGGCAAGTACGACCTTGTCGTATTGGCTAAAGGGTTCAAATCGTCTACGCAGAAAGGCATCGAACTGGCGATCAACCAGGCTGCGCGCGTCGACGTGAACCTGACCGTCGGCAGGACGGATGAGACTGTAACGGTCACCGCCGACACCTCGCTGATCAACTACGAAAATCAGACGCTGGAAGGCGGCGTGAGCCCAGAGGCTCTGTAGGACTTTCCGCTCGTAGTCTCAGGTGCGCCGCGATCATCGGTCGCCGTAGCCACCATGATGCCTGGCGTGACCTCTGCCGGCGGAAATAACGCCTTCAATGCGCGCATTAACGGCGGCATCATCACAGGGGACGAAGCGATCGTCGACGGCGTGACCACTTCGGAAGGATTCATGAACCAGAGCGGCATGGTCGCTCTGCAAACCGACTTCGGTATGTCGCCCGACATCACCAGCGAGGTCAAGATCCTGACCGCCAACTATGACGCGCAATATGGAAACACAACTTCGGGCCAGCTCATTATCCAAACCAAGAGCGGCACCGAGCATTTCCATGGCGGCGGCTACGAGTACATCCGCAACGACGCCTTCAACGCTGCCCAGTACGGCAGCACCAAAGGTCCTGACAAGGAGAACGACTTCGGCGCCTACATCGGCGGGCCTTGGTATGTCCCGGGTTTCCATGGCGACAAGTCGTTCTTCAAGGGCTACTTCTACTTCAATTGGGAAGGGTTCCAGGATCACGGAGGCGCAGTTAAGGCTGTCGACTCGATCACATCGACTGCGGCCCGCGGGGGCGACTTTAGCGGCTGGGGAAGCCAGTTTTTCTATCCCAACGATCCGGTCAAGTTCGGCGCTCTTGCCGGAACGGCAATTCCCGGCAACAAGATTGATCCAATCTTCGAAGACAAAACTGCGGCGCAGTGGATAGCGGCCTTGCCCACTCCCACCAACGACAATGAATTAAGCAACTACGTGATTCCGAAGTCCGGCCAGGCCTCGCTGACCAACAGCGAAAACGTCTATTTTGCCCGCGCCGACCTGAACATTGGCCAAAAGGATCACCTGTACTACACATACTGGTGGCAGTATGCAGGAGTTAACACAAACACCGATCTTCCCATAGCACTCTCCAACGCCGGGCCGGCCAATCCCGAAAACGCACCCATTCAGCGCTTCAATTGGGAACACACACTCAACAGTTCGATGACCAACCACTTCAGCTTTGGCTACCTGAATCGCAATGAGGGCTATTACCAGCTTGACCGGGACTCCGCCTTGCCGAAGATAAACGGCGTTTCCAGCGACAAGGACATGCCCCAAATGTCGTTTACCAACTATACTCAGCTCGGCACCAATCGCCCGGCCGACTCGGCCGCCGACTTGACCACACGCGGCACCTACGGGCTGACCGACGTCTTCACTTTCGTGCGTGGCCGGCACACCTTCAAGGGCGGCTATGAATGGAAGAAGGCCGGCACCAGCATCCATAACGGCACCAATGGTGGCGGAACTTTCACCTTCGATCCAGACACGACCGGCACAACCGATGCGTCACTGTGCCCCACGGCGACGGGCTGCCCCGGCGACGACATGGCATCCTTCTATCTTGGCGCCGTAGGCCAGGCACAAACGGTCTACTACAACGCGCCGGCGGAGTACCCTCGCCAATACGGCTACGCAGTTCACTTTGGCGACGCCTGGCGCGTGAACCGCAAGCTGACTGCCAACCTGAGCCTGCGCTGGGACTACATTACGCCGTTCGCCGATAAGCAGAACAAGTTGTCATTCTTCGATCCGGTCGGCGCAAACCCCGGCGCATTGAATTCGGCCACGGGTAAATACCTGCCTGGCCGCCTGGCCTACGCCGGGAGCGGGTGGGGCGATGCCAGCTACGGCAAGCCGTATCCTGAGATACCGTTCAAAAAGGGAATTGCTCCGCGTGTCGGCTTTGCCTACTCGCTTGACGAAAAGACCGTTGTTCGCGCCGGCTACGGCATCTACTATGCACAGGCTTTCTACCCCGGTTGGGACGGAGGCATGAGCCAGGACGGTTTCAACAAGACAGTCACTGTCTCGGAATCAACCCAGAGCGGGTCGCCTTTCAAGACGCCGGCGATATACCTGAACGACGGCATCTCAGCAGCCCAGACAGGTTCAACAGCGGCCACAATCAGCTCAACCTTTGACAACGGTTCAACGACCATCAAGTATCGCCCACTGGACGGCAACAAGCGGCCATATTCACAGCAGTGGAATCTCACCGTGGAGCGTGAACTGCCGGGCAGCTTCTTCCTTCAAGTCTCCTATGTAGGTACCAAGGGAACTCACCTGCCTTCGTCTTTGAGCCCTTTGAACGTCCTTGACCCCAACAACCCGACGGTCATGGCGCTTGGCGACCAATTGAAAGACGTGTTCGCGCCGGGGCAGACTACGCTGGACGGCGTCTCAATCCCCTACGACAACTTCGTGTCGGACCTGGGCCAGTCTTGCGCGACGGTTGCGCAGGCGCTTCTGCCGTATCCGATGCTCTGCAACCGGCTGCAGGGACAAAACGAGCAGCATGCCACTTCCATTTACCACTCGTTCCAAGCCAAGGTAGAGCACCATCTTTCTCATGGCCTGTACCTGCTTGCCGACACGACGATACAGAGGATGTATACCGACGCTTCCGACACGGTGCAGTCGGGCAACACCTCGGGCACCGGGAACCAGGGCAACAACGGCCAGTTCTCGCCTTTCCACTTAAAGCCGCGTGCATGGGCAATTGTGCCGGATAATGTGCCGGTCACGGTTCAGGCCACATTGATTTACGATCTGCCATTCGGAAAAGGCCAGCGGTTCGCCGGTGGCGGTGGGGCGTCCAACATGTTCGTAGGAGGATGGCAATTGATCCCGCTCTTCCACTACGACTACGGAACGCCGTTCTCCTTTTACTCGTCCACATGCGTTACCGCAACGGATGCTCCCGCCCTGCGCGAAGGTTGCGTTCCGGGCATTCTGGCCGGCAAGACGGTACAAGAACACGGACGAAATGGATTCGACCCGAAGAGTGGAGGCCAGTATTTCAACTCGGAGGCTTTCGAATCGGCGTCCGCGTTTGGAACCTTCGGATACACAGGCACGGGTAATGCCGTTACCTCCGTTTATGGCCCAAGCTACAAGAATTTCGACATTTCGTTGGCTAAGAACACGATGATCGCTGAGAGAGTGCATTTCAAATTCGCCGTCAACTTCTTCAACGCCTTCAACAACCACTACCTGATCGCTTCCCAGGGCGGCAACTATGGTGGACCGTCGGTTGCATTCGTAACAGACGTCTCCAAAGTTGGCGACCCCAAGAACCCATTCGGCTCCTGGAACGGCGGCACCAGCGCACCGCGTACAATCCAATTCTCCGGACGTCTTGAGTTCTAGGCGACTGCGAAATGATAGCCAATCAACTGCGCCATCCGATCAGCCCGACCGGTTGGCGCAGTCTGCAGCGGTTCCACAGTTGCTTACCCTGGAACAACCTTGCACCACGCCAAGTGGGCACGTGAATTGCGGAACCGCTCTAATCCAACCGGGAGTTCCCCCGGCTTTGCCGGGGTGGCAGTAGCAGTTTGACATTTTCGGGAGTCCATCCAAGAAACTCCAAGAGGTGAGCCGCCAAGCACACATCAAGGAGAATCT
>CAIWFH010000055.1 GCA_903911925.1 uncultured Acidobacteriaceae bacterium | reverse complement strand
GGCCCGACTCCACAAGTCGAACCGCTTCCTGCTTGAACTCCAGCGTGTACCTGCCCCGCTTCCCATTCCTCATCTTCGCTACCCCTTCGCATTAGAGCAGCTCGCTAAGGGATACGTTTTGCGCGGGCAAGATCAAATCGATTGTCCTGGTCAGGGCGGGAATGTCGTCCGCGCCCCAATCCGCATTCAGCACCACCGAGGAGATGGAATACCTGGGAATATACTCGTTGAAAACCTTATCGAGAAATTGCTTACATTTGGGATATCGCCCTGGTCCGATCGTAGGATGGCAGGCCGCGGATGTGGCTTGTAGAAAGTGAACGCCAGGAATCGAGGACTCCAGTCCATATTGGAGATCTGCTGCATGGCTGTCGCCGAAAAGCAGCACTTGACGCTTCCCCTCGGCCGGGGCAAGGCAACGGCGTTCGTCATAGTGGGCCAGAGGTTCCTGTCGATCGATGAAGCAGCCGGATCTGAACACCTTTGCGAAATCGGATGGGAAGGCTGTCTTGTAATCCAGGTAAGCGGCAACAGAATCTGCTGCGGCCGGAAATCTGCCAGGCAGCCCCCGGGTGTTGGAAAGAACCAGTGCACAGGCGCCAGACGCCACCACGCACAGCGCGCCGAAGACAAATACCTCTCGTTTCCCCGGCCTGCGGGGCCCGGTGCGAAAGGGAGTTTCTACAAACTTCCAGGAAGCCGTGGCGACGATGATTGACAGGACGGCCAGAATTGCATGGATTCCCCTGATTGGCCTCAGAAACGCGACACCGTGTGTAAAAAACACCAGCAAAGGCCAATGCCATAAATAGAGTGAATACGATATGAGCCCAATAAAAACAACTGGCCTCCACGATAGCGCGCGGCCGGTTATTGTCGGTTGATCCTGGCCGGCCATGATAATTGCTCCTCCCGCGGCACAGGGCAAAATGGAGCATTCTCCCGGAAACAACGTAGTTCCGGTGAATGCAAAGATGGAGACTGCTATGCCCAGGATTCCGGAAGCGGCGAGGATTTCGCGCCATAGGTTTGAACGCGGAACGGGGATAACGCGGAGCGTCAGCATGGCGCCGAACAGCAGTTCCCAAGCCCTGGTAAATGGAAGGTAGAACGCGGCAGTCTGGTTAATCCTGACGTCGGCAATGCTCCACGCCAGTGAAGCGATTGCGGTCAAGGTGACCACGGCGCGCAAGTACCGGGGAAAAAAGCGGTGGACAAAAAGGATGAACAAGGGAAAGACAATATAGAACTGCTCTTCAACAGCAAGGGACCAGGTGTGCAGCAGGGGATTGGTATTCCCGGAGCCGTTGAAGTAATTCGATGTGGTCCAGAAATAGAAGTTCGATGCCGAGAAAGTTGCAGCCAACATCGACCGGCTGTAAGTGATCAGGTCGCCCGGCAAGAGAACAATGCAGGCAAGAGGAGTGGCCAGGATCAGGAGCCCAAACAACGCAGGGAATATGCGCCGTATTCGACGCTCATAGAACCGGCTGAGGGAGAAGCGTCCTGCCTTGACTTCAGAAATGATGATCGCGCTAAGCAGATACCCGGAGATCACGAAGAAAATATCGACTCCGACATATCCGCCAGTGAAGTATTGTCCCCAATAATGGTACGCAACCACGGCCAGGACCGCTACCGCGCGAAGGCCGTCGATATCTGTTCTGTAGAGCTGTTTTGCATCCGCAGTCGCTTGAGATCGCATGTTTCTAGAGAGTATATCAATTCTCCCACCGCCGATTGGGACCCTCGAACAAAGTCTCAGGGGTGCGATGTCTTGTGCGAATTGGAGAGAACTTCCGTAAGCCCAAAACGACTGGGAAAGGTTCTGCCAGCCGGCGGGACCCAACTGGCATCTGCCCAGCAGTGCGCCTTAAGGAATCTCAGGATACAGAAGCTCGGTGAAGCGGGGGTCGTCCGCCATGCTTTGGAAGTCGTTGTCGGCGCGGGCCTGAAGGCGGTTCTTGGGGTTCAACTCGATTGCCCTGGCGAGGTTTCCGAGGCAATCCTGCGTGTGCCCGGTAATCGCGTCGAGCAAAGCCAGGCCGTAAAGGGCATAGTCGGCCAGGGGATACGAGGCAAGGATGTTGTTGAACTGGTCGCGCGCATCTTCGTAGTCTCCGGTGTTCAGCTGGGAGACTGCGTAGTCGTAGTGCTCTTCCGGGGTGAGGAACGTCAGGCGGGCGTACTCCATTTGCCGCTGGCAGGTGTTGATGTACATCTGGCAGCGTTCCTTGATTTCAGGCGGCGCGGCGGGCAAAAGCTTCTCAAAGGCCCCTAACGCCTTTTCAAATTTGCCTTGTTGGAGCAGTTGCACGGCGGCTTGATACTGCTGGAAAGCCGGTCCCGTGGCGGTTGTGGCATGACCGCCGGTTTTAGCGGGGGTGGGCGGAGTTTTCTTGCGGCCGGTCGCCGCGGTTCTGGCCTCTTGCGTCATGGGTTTGCCGGGAGCGGACATCCCAAGACCGCGGCTTTGCCGGCTTTCAGCCCGCAGAGCCCCGCCTTTGGGATTTTCGTAGCTCAGGCCCCTTTTATACGCACAACCCGGGCATCCGTCAATGGGGGGGGCGAAAAGTGGGGGCAACCGGCCCAGCTATCGGAGCTGTTTGCCGTATATTGCTGGATTGAGAGCAGGGTCGTTGTACATCTTCAACTGGCGGTAGAGCTTGAAGCGCCGCGCACCAGCGAGGGTCTGGCGCCACAGGGCATCAAGGCAGTTGGCAAGGTCTGCGCGCTGTTCCTCGAGTATTGCAAGGCGAAGGCGATTGCGCTCCAGGTGGTCCTGAGAGGCGTCTGCGCGTTTGGTCTCTTCGCGGGTATGGTAAATCTTCAGCGCCAGGATGGAGAGCCGGTCAATCATCAACCCCGGCGACTCGGAGTGGAGGGGCGCTGCTGGGTCAGGCAGGTTGCGGGCCTCAAGCCAGGCGAGCAGGACGCGGTCCAGTTCTTCGGCCAGGTCGTTGCGGCGCTGGTTGGTCTGGTCTACGCGGCGCTTTACTTCGGCCAGTTCCGTATCGCTGGCGCCGGGGGCACGGGCCTCGTCTTCAATGTGCCACAGGTCGAAGTTGGCCCGATGCTGCGAGGCCACCAGCCGGAGCCAGTCCTGGTTTGCTTCCGGGCTGGGGCCCGGGCTGGGATCCGGGCTGTGACCCGGGCCGGCGTCAAACAGGTGCCAGGCGCTGGTTTTGCGGTCTTGCAGGCTTACAATTGTCTCCGCGGAGAGCATTCTCTTTGAGCATCCTCGGTGGGCGGCTTGCCGGACTACCTGCCGCAACTATAGTGGAACTACCCCCTTATCGGGGAGAGTGAGTGAAAACGAGGGACCGATGCCGGAAGCAAGTGAGCGGTTTCTTTGCATAGCCAGCTACGAGAAGGGGCAGGATTTTCTGCGCCAGTGCGCGGAGTTGGGCGTCAAGCCCCTGTTGCTTACGCTGGACAAACTTCGTGACGCAGACTGGCCGCGCGAGGCGGTGGAAGAAGTGGTCACCATGCCTCCCGGGCTGAACCGCGAACAGATACTCAACACCGTCTCCTGGCTGGCACGGGGGCGGCGTTTTGATCGCATCATTGCCCTGGACGAGTTCGATCTGGAGACGGCAGCCCAGATTCGTGAGCACATGCGCATCCCGGGCATGGGAATCACCACCTCGGCCTATTACCGCGACAAGCTGGCCATGCGGGTGAGCGCGAAAGAATCGGGATTTCTGGTTCCCGAGTTCTGCCGGGTACTGAACTATGACGAGTTACGCGAGTTTATGGCCCGCGTGCCGGCGCCCTGGCTGCTCAAGCCCCGGTCAGAGGCATCGGCATTGGGGATTCGCAGAATCGAGGAGTCGGAGCAACTATGGCGCGCCCTGGACGACCTGGGGGACCGGCAAACCTACTTTCTGCTCGAGCAGTTTGTTCCGGGTGACATCTTTCATGTGGACTCGATTGTCAGCAAGTCTCAGGTGCTGTTTTCAGTGGTGCACCAGTATGGCCGTCCGCCCCTGCAGGTGATGCACGAGGGCGGGGTGTTCACCACTCGGACTGTGGACCGGGGCAGCCGCGACTGGATGGAGCTGACCGCTCTCAATGGCGGCTTGGCGCCCTCGCTGGGCATGGTGCGCGGCGTAACCCACGCCGAGTTCATCAAAGCCCACGCGGACGGCCGCTACTACTTTCTTGAGATTGCGGCGCGCGTTGGCGGCGCCTTCATTTCAGACTTGGTTGAAGTGTCCACCGGGGTCAACCTTTGGCGGGAGTGGGCGCGCATTGAGGTTGCCTGGCTTCGCGGGCAGGATTATCTGCCTCCCGGCACGCGCACGGATTATGCCGGCAGCGTTCTATGCCTGGCCCAGACGGCCGATCCCGACACGTCGGCATTCGATGCGCCGGAGATCGTGGTTCGGCTCAAGAAGCATCACCACGCGGGGTTAATTATGTGCTCAAGCAAGCCGGAACGCGTACAGCATCTGCTGGAGCGGTACAGTGCCCAGTTTGCAAGGCAGTTTTTGGCTTCGATGCCGCCGCCGGAAAAGCCGACCAACTGAGTGGTGGCCGATGCGCTGCTGTTGAACGGAGCCGGTTGGGGTTCGAGGTTTCCCACCCCGGTGTGGTGTCCCAAAAGTTCGCATCAGAATTACAAGAAGGGAAAAGCGGATTCTTCGCTCCCCCCCACAAACTGAACAGCGTTTGGGCCCCTTTCACTGCTGATGAACGGATTGGTTGAGGTTCGTGGTTTCCCACCCATTCGTCAAAGAGCCGACGAATGGATGGGGCACCCGGCTTTTGTGGAACTCACGCCCGTTCATCTCGAGCCGGCAACCTATTGGTGCGCCTATTTCGCGGCTTCTACGAGCCGCAGGGTTACGATCTGGTGCGGATGTACGGTGAACTGGAACTGACCGGTTCCGGTGGTGGTTACGGCTTCGCCGCCTCGTTCAATTGAGTCGGTCGTTGTTACGTTGGCCAGGTGGAGAAGCGGAACGCGAACAGTCACCATTCGCTCGGTTCCGCCAAGGTCCAGGAAGCGCAGGATGGTTCCGTTGGCATCCTCGGCGGGTTTCCAGGTTTGCAACAGCAAGTTCGGGTCGTTCATTTCGAGGAAGCTCTGCTGGCTGGCGTTCAGATTGTGCGCGGACGGTGCGTCTTTGGTTGAAGCTGGCTGCGCTGTCCCAAGCGCCTTGTCTTGCGAGGTAATGGTGTCGGACTCAAGCGGAGTTATCTCTTCCCAACCGAGGCGGCTCAGTTCGGTTGGGTTGGTGGCGCTGGCGCTGGTTACCACGTAGTGGAAGGTAAAGTGGCCGCCCTGGCCGGCCCGGTAGTTGGTGTCCCAGTAATTGTTCATCACGTATGAAAACACCGTGCCGGCCCGTTTGCCGAACTCCGATGGCCAGTTGCCGCGATTGATGTCCCCCAGGGTGACGAGGGGCGCATCGATGGGCATCACAGTCGCTGCAACGCCATCCTGTTGCACGGAGATCCAGTGCTGCATGGTGAACCACTCGTGGCCCGCGCCGGGATACATGTCGCTGGCCGGATCGACCACGCCGTTCTGGACCTCGAATTGGAATTTCGGCTGGTTCATGTCGAAGGGGAAGGCGAAGTAAGCGGCTTCCTTGGTAAGAACTTCGGTCTTGTCGATGTCTTGAATGATCTCGATTTTCTTTTCGCTGTCGAAGAGGCGGATCTCGGTCTTGATGGAGGGCGCATTGAGGGCCAGGCTCTCAAGATGCGCCACCTGGCCGAAGGGAGTCTGCGTCACCGAGACGATCTTGCCGCCGCTGGCCGCATGGACGTCGAGCGTGGGTTTGGGATACATGGGTCCGTAGCGCAGGATGGTGTTGGGCGAGTTGTCGCCGCCGGTCACGTAGAGGTATTGGCCGAAGCGGTAAGGGCTTTGCTGGTTGACCAGTTCGCGCTGCAACTGCTTGTCGTAGATGCTGCGAATGGCGCCGGTCTCGGCGTCGAGCTCTACTTTGTAATAGGTGCTCTCAAGCACCTTGGTTGGCGCGGCGGCGTGCGCTTCAACCGGAGTTGTCGCCTTGCGGGTGGAATACACCTTGTAGCCGAGTGCCGGAATGTCGATGGCCGGGAAGCGGAGATGCTGGTAGTTCGCGCCGGTGCTGAGAGTTTCAACGGGAACCGGCTTTCCGGTGGCTGCATCCACCAGTTCCTGGCCTTTGTCTACATCCAGGGCGACGGTGCCGCTGCGCTTCCAGTTAAGGCTGTTGAAGACGATGATGCTGCCCGTGCCTGCCGGGACAGCGTCGGCCAGGTTGGCCATGCCGCGGCGGGTGATGAGGTCGGCCTGCGCGTGGGCGTTTACGGCCAACTGCTCCTTGACGGCCAACTGGTCAATGGCCTCGCGGCTGCCGGGGTCGGTCTGTGCGTTGTAGGAGGTCCAGGTGTGCTCATCCATCAGCACCATCGAGGTCCACAGCTTTTCCAACTCAGCGGTGTTGGTGTGCAGCATCGGGTTCAGGAAGGGGGCCAGCGTTGCGAGCTTTTCGGCTGTCTGCGCGCGCGGCTCGTTCCAGCGCTCCATGGCCAGGTAAAGGGCGTCGGCGCCCGCGCCGTCCTCCCAGTAAGGGCCGCCGTCTCCGTGAATCGTGGGGATGGTGTCGCCAAACTGCTGCTCGATCGCGGTCATGGCCTCGTGGATGCCGGAGTACTGCAGGCGCGGCCAGGCGTATGTGCTGCTCCAGTTCTTTACGAGTTCGGCCTGCTGCGGGAACAGGTCGGTGTTCTCCACCTGGGTGCCGTAGATGATGGCAGCGTTCGCGCGGTATGTGGGGCGCTCGTACATTTGCAGGAAGATGGGCAATAGCTCGCGCCCTGGCTGCACCAGCGGCGGCAGGCCAAAGAGGAACTGCATCTGCATATAGTGGCGCGAGTACCACAGCAGCACTTTTTGATTGTCGGGGCCCACCCACCACGTAGGCGAAGTCTCGTTGAGGCGGCCCTGCATCAGAACGGGCGCGCGGTAGTTGTTGCCGCCTGCCACGAGGTAGTGGATTCCGGCCGAGGCGAGGATGGAAGCATAGGACCAGGAGTAGGTGGGAACGTCGGTGATGTTCGCATAGTCCAGCGCAAGCCCGAATTTGCGGCTCAGAGCGGCGCTGGGGTACAGGGACCGGATGAGGGTTTCCGTCGAGGGAATGCCGGTGAGCAAGTTGGCATACTGGACGGGCAGGAACATGCGCTTCTGCTGGAGGGCTTCAATGGCCTTCTGCTGGCGCTCGTGGGTGCGGGATTCGAGATACTGCTGCAGGTCCCACTCGCCGTCAAGCGAGAAGCGGAACTCGGGGTGGTCCTCCATCATTTTCAGCGCTTCGTCCACGGTGCGGCTTTGAATGGCTGCCACCTTGGCCTGGTAATCGGAGTAGCCCACATCCACGTGAATGTGCGGAACCAGGAAGAGCGTCCACTTTTTGCCGGGGTCGATGGACTGCTTGTAGGTCTCGGTGCGGCCGTTGATTTTCAGGCTGAGAGCGGCATCGCTGTGCGGGGCAAACTCCGGCACCTGGAACTCGATTTTTTCTTCGCCAAAGTCGCGGCCGCCGCGCAGGGCCTGGCGATAGTGCTTGGCGGCCAGGGTAAGTTCTGCGCTGCCGCCCGGCTGGGTACGCTGCCCGTAGCGGATGTAGGCCTCAACGCACTCGGCAATCTCAGCGCCATGCTGCACGTAGAAGACCGTGGGCACAATCTGCGCCTGCTGCAGGCGGGCCGCGGGCGCAGCGGCGGCAGTGGCCAACTCGATGGCGTCATAGTTGATGGCCGCGTCGGGAACCGCTTCGTCGGCGTCTTCAACCGGCTGCAGGGAAATGGTGTTGGCGCCGGCGTGAAGGTAGTTGCCGGGGAAGGTGAAATCAACATCCGCGGCGGCATAGGCGGGGTCAAAGGAGTCAGTCTGGTCGCCGCTGTCGTAGTTGTGCTCGGGATGAAGGTAAAACCAACCGCTCTTGCCGTTGATTTCCACTTTCAAAGCGGGCACGTTTGAGCTTTCAATGAGTAGGGCAATGTGCAGCCGGTAAGCCACGGCGGGGGCATGAGGCAGGGCAAAGCTGATGACGCGCGGCGCGGAGGCCGGGCCGGCCTGCGGCGGCTTTGCTGCCAAAACGGCCGGTTGTGCGGCGAACCAGTCCTTGGCCGCCGTACCTTGCGAAACAACGAAGTTGACATTGGCCGCTGGGCTGTCTTGCGAGAACTCGGCCGAGGAGCGGTTAAAGGCTCCGATCTTGAAGACGGTTGCGCCGTCTTGAGCAGCGGCTGAGAGGGAGGCCGCGAGGGCAGCCGCGAAGAGGACCAACTTGAAGATTCCGCCATGATTCAGCTTCATTGAAGAACTCCTTTTTCTTTCGTGCATTTCCGGGCGGCAAGGCAAGGCCGCTGCCAGGCAGGCCCGTACGTGCAAGCTCCTCATCCGGAAATGGATTCGTGCGAATTGTAATGTACCGGGGCACAAGTTCGTGCACTGCAGGTAAAGGCAGGACCGACTCGGCTATCACGTTACCAATTTCGAACTTTAATGTAATGGCTCATGTTATCGCCCATTGACCGGGCGCGGCTGCAATAATCATTGGGAGAAATCAAGTTCAATGAAGCTCCCTCGACACGCAGAAGTCTGGCTGTTTCCGCTATTGAAGGACCGCCTCCGCAAGAGCAGGACCCGGACCAGGCCGGTGCGCGCCTGGGTTGCGATCACCGACCATTACGAGCCGCTGGGGGTAGGGAACTCGGTTGAAACGGCGCAGGGCCGCGTGGCGCGGTGGCGCGATCGATGGCCACGCATTGCCGACGACGCTCCACGGGACACCGCTGGGCAGCGCCCACAGTACACCTTCTTCTACCCGCAGGAAGAGTACGAGCGGGCATTGCTGGATGGCATTGCAGAGATGGTGCGGATGGGCATCGCAGACGTAGAAGTGCATCTTCATCACGAACACGAGCAGCGCAATTCATTCATACAAAAAATTACCGATTATTGCAGCCGTTTGACCAATGACCACGGTCTTCTTCGCCAGGTGGACGGCAAGACTGTCTTTGGCTTCATTCATGGCAACTGGGCGCTTGATAACTCGCGCCCGGACGGCAGATGGTGCGGGCTCAACGGCGAGATTGCCTTGTTGCGCGATCTTGGCTGCTACGCCGACTTCACTATGCCGTCAATTCCCTCAGTCACCCAGGGGCGAGTTGTGAACCAAATCTACTGGTGCACGAATCATCCCGAGTGTCATCCGAAATCCTATGATCGCGGGATCGAAGCCACTGTCGGCGGCGGAAGACAGGGCGACCTGCTGATGATCACAGGACCTGTCGGCCTAAGCACCGGCGGACGGTTGTTGCCGCGCATTGAAACCGGAGAGATCGCCGGATACAACCTGCCGACACCGGCGCGGGTAAGCAAATGGTTCGATGTGGCGCCCACAGTGGGCGGCGACTTATTTTTGAAGCTATACACCCACGGCGCGCAGGAGCGAAACCTTGAGCCGCTCCTCGGAGAGGGGCTTGGCAGCCTGTACCGCTGGCTTGAAGAAGAGGCCGACAGAAGAGGAATCGAGATTCATTGGGCAACGGCCTGGCAGATGTACACGGCAATCGATTCGCTGCTTCACGGCCGCGAGTCCTTTGCCGGCTCAGCGGCCTGTTTCGGAGAAGTCAAGCGATGAAACAGTTGAATGTGTTGCTGGTGACCTATTCATTTCCGCCATCCGGAGGCGTGGGAGTGCTGCGAGTTGCCAGCCTAGCACGCTACTTGCCAGCCGAACGGATCCGGCTTGACGTGCTCACCGCGCGCAATGCATCTGCTGTGGGCTCCGATCCATCGCTGCTCAAGGAGATACCGCCCGAAGTCAATATTCATCGGAGTCTCACGCTAGACCTTCCATTCGGCATCAAGAAGGGAATCAAGAGATTGATTACGGGAAATCGCCCCGCCGGCAAGGCCGATAGTCCCGGGGTATCCGGGAAGCCTGGATTTCTTAAGAGAGTGCTGCAGGATATTTTGCTTCCAGATCCACAGGTGACATGGTTTCCGCTGCTTACTCGCGCCGCCTGCCGCATAGTAAGAGAACGCAGCATTGATCTTGTCCTCATAACTGCGCCACCATTCTCAAATCTTCTTCTAGTGAAAAAGCTTCGAAAGGAGTTTCCCCGGCTGACGGTCGTTGTTGATTTCCGCGATGAATGGCTTTCGACTTCGATTGGCCTTTTCGGATTCAGTCGAAGTGAGCGCGCCCGCCGAGTCGCCCGGAATGTGGAAGCAAGCGCCGTCATCAATGCAACTGCCGTTGTTGCAGTTACCGAAGCAGCACGGCGAGAGATTCGCAACCGATATCCGCTGGAGCCGGATGATAAATTCCAACTGCTCCCGAACGGATTCGACTCCACAAGGCTGCACCGCTCTGCGCTCTCGCAGAAACCCCGGCCCAGCGGCAAAATCGTCGTCACACACGTCGGCACAGTCTATGCAACTACCGATCCCACAGAACTGATCGAGGCCCTGCAAACACTGCCCTCAGAGGCGAAGTCCCGATTCCAGCTTCGATTTATCGGCCATATCGAGGAGCCACGCTTTCGCGACGCCCTTCTGCAGTTGGGCAAGATGGTCGAGCTGAAGGGATTCCTGCCGCAGCA
The DNA here is from genome assembly GCA_903911925.1 of uncultured Acidobacteriaceae bacterium. Classification (GTDB taxonomy): domain Bacteria; phylum Acidobacteriota; class Terriglobia; order Terriglobales; family Acidobacteriaceae; genus Telmatobacter. The sequence continues at coordinate 29,804 of CAIWFH010000055.1, read as the reverse complement.
CGAGGCTCTGGCCGCGATGAACGAGAGCGACTATGCGCTGCTTATCTCGCACGACCCGCTGAATGTGGCTGCCAAGTTTTACGACTACATTGGATCAGGAAAACCCATCCTGGCCACTGTCAATCCCAACGGTGAAGTTCGGCGCATGCTGGAAGAGCTGCGGGCAGGATGGTGGGTGGGCAGCGGCGATGTTGCAGGCATCCGCCAGTTGTTCATTGAGGTTGCCAGCCGAAGCGATGCGCTACTCGCCTCTTACCGGCCAGATCTTGGGAAGATGGCGCTGTACGAACGCGAGATTCTCGCGCAGCATTATGCCAGGTTGTTGCATTCAATAGCTGGAAAACAATGCGTGCGCTCCTCACCAGCGTCGCTTGCTCAACCTGTGTGAACGGGGGAATCGCCTTGCTCAAAATTGCGGCTGTCACGCGGTACTTCCCCAGTTCAGCGGAGCCATGGCAGGGGCGGTCTCTGTATCAGACGCTGCGCGTGCTTGCCCGCACGGCCGATGTGCGAGTCTTCTATCCCAACGCGAGTTATCCTTCCGCGTTTAAACCAGGCAGCCGGAGTTATGACAAGCTCGATGCCTCGTACAGCCCGGCTGAGGTGAAGGCAAGTTACTACGACTATCCAGCCCTGCCGCTGGTTTCTCGCCCGATAAATGGCTGGATGGCCGCGCGCGCCTTGGTGCCGGCCGTACGCAGCTTTGAGCCGGATATCATATTCAGTTGCTTCCTCTATCCCGATGGGTATGCCGCTCTCAAGATTGGAAAAGCCCTCGGTCTTCCGGTTGTGAGCATGAGCATTGGATCCGACATCAACAGAATCGGCGATCCAATCTCTGCAATGCACACGCGGAAAGTAATACGTGAAACAGATTTTCTGGTTACGGTCAGCGCCGACCTGCGAACGAAGGCTTTGGCCATGGGCGCCCATCCGGAGACGACCCGCGCGGTAATCAACGGCTGCGATCTTTCGGTTTTCCATGTCAGCGATCAATTTGCGGCGAGGCAGAAGTTGGGCATCGACCAGTCCGCGGAGGCCGTGGTATACGTTGGGCGGATGGACGTTAGGAAAGGGCTTCGAGAGCTTGTCAAAGCGGCAGCGTCGCTGCGTGCCGAGCGCACCAATCTGCATGTATATCTGGTGGGAGAAGGGCCGGACAAACAAATCATTAAGAGTGCCATTCAGGCCAACAGCGCCGGCCAGACGATTTACGTTATCCCCGGTTGCGCATTTGACGATGTCGCCGTTTGGATAGCGGCAGCCGATCTGGTCGTCCTGCCGAGCTACATGGAAGGCTGCCCCAATGTTGTCCTGGAGGCGCTTGCCTGCGGGCGTCCGGTTGTCGCCACGAATGTTGGCGGCATTCCCGAGATATTGAGCGACGATTGCGGAATGCTTATTTCTCCACGCGATCCGGCCGCGCTGGCTGAGGCCATCGCATGCGTGCTGGGCCGTTCATGGGATGCATCGATTATTTGCGCACTTGGGAGCCGAAGCTGGAACACTGTTGCTGCAGAATTGCTCGAAGTATTCGAATCGGTCTTATGGACTCGCAAGGCTGAAAGCCATGCATGATCCTGTGGTCGAAGACCACTATTTGATATGGCCCAGTGTTGCAGGGTCGGATCAGAATGAGCCCGCTCACTCACCCATGTACTGCTCCACGCGTCCGTCGAGGTACACGCGGAAGCACGGTTCCTTGTTCGATGTGGCACGGCTGCACATCTGCGCCATTCGATCGGCAGAAAGCACATCGACAGCGACAGTCTGGTCGTTACCGGTTCGGAGTTGCAGTGCAAGCTGGATGGACCCAATGCCATCTCCAACGCCGATGGTGTCCAATCCTCGATACGTGTAAAGCCCGTAACGATGCGGGCGCTCTTCCCCTGGAGCGTTAGCCAGTCGAATACGCCATTCCCCTTGCTTCCACTCATCGGTTGGCAACTCAGACAGAATGAAATGCGCGATGGCGGCAGAGCGGATCACGCGCTGGCTGCGCCCCCAGGTGGCGCAACCAAACGATGAAAGCAAAAAGACAATCACGACGCAAGAGGCCGTGGAATTGGAACGCCGCAAAATCGAAAGGAGGTAAGCCAGAAGCAACATACCAAACGCCGCGGGCAAGTACAGATAAGTTTCAGAAGGATGATCGTTGAACACCAGCAGCGGAAGGATTGAAAAACAGGCCGCGCCTAGTAGAAATGCGCAAGGCATCACGCTCAAAGACGAGAGATTTTTTCGGATCGAACGTCGATAGACGAAGAAGACGGCAGCAATGACGCATACAGAACAAACCGCAATTAAATAAAGCGCGCGATTTGGATGAACCTCAGAGACGAGCGGAGTGCCGAGCCATTGGTTGGCAAGCAACGGGTCCACAGGAAGCAGCAAGGCAATGCAATATGTAGCCGCACTCTTCGCAATTGCGGCAGGCGAAGCGACAGCTTGTTGCGCTCCTGTTACTGCCATTGCACGCATCGCACTCATCGCGGCCACCACGAGCATGGAGAGCAGCATAAACATCCACATCCACAACTTCCGTATCCGCTCGCGCCGCAAGAATAAGGAGTCTAGCACCGCGTACAGAAGAATGATGCCCAGGACGGCTACGTCCGCTTCGTAAATAAGAACGCCGATCCATGCGGCTGTTATCGCCAGCACGAGCCATCGGAGTTCATGCCTAGTTGCCCGGAAAGAGAAAATGCTTAAGAAGACCGCGATTAACGCCATAGAAGCCGCTGCCGTGTTTGTCATAACAGCGCCGGCTACGGCCTGGTGAACTAACGGATTCAACCCAAATAGAAGAGCGCCGAGCGCACTGATGAAGGTCGAATCGAAGAGAAGCATGCCAATGCCGAACACGACAACGCAATTTAGCAGGTGAAAGAAGAGGTTTCTCGCCCGGAACGCAAGTGGATCCCCGCCGCCGATATGGTACGAGGCAAAGTTGATACCGCGGTTCAATGGACGAAATTTTGACTGGCCGAAATGGGCGGTCGTGAATATTCTCTGCGGCTGCCGGGTATCTTCGAAGGCTGCCCGGTGGACTTCTCTGAAATCGTCGTACCCTAAAAAGTAGGCATTAGTCATTCGCGAGTAAGGAAGACTTACAACGATGAGGATGACGAGTAATGCGTAAATACGCTTCGCGAAATGAGTATTGGAGGACATCGCTTCGCAGCATCCTGTCGACGTAACTTTACGGATGTAATCAATCATATCGCACTTTGCGGCAACAGAAATATTTTTGCAATGAGCGGCGGCGAAGGGTTTGAGTTGCCGTTAGAAGCGGTATGACAGGCCGCCCGATGCGGCCCACTAAATTTGCTGGACGAGCTTGGCTGCCGAGAGTATTCTGCTCAAGTAAGCACTATTGCCCAGCCCGACCGCGCAATGGGATTCGTATTAAGCAGTTTATATTTCGTAACGTACTATCTCACGCCGCCCGTGTTATTCGGGCGGCTGGCTGAAGCGCGCATAGAGTTGATTCTTGCGGCCTTGGTGTGTCTTGTCTCTTTGCCCGCACTAAAGAAATCACTCATTTTGAAGACGCCGCAGTCTCTTGCCTCGATAGGGTTGTTTGTTGCCGGATTCTTGTCGGTGCTGATTGGGATGCACTGGGGCGGGGGAGCCATACGGGCCTTTGCGGCGATCGCACCCTGCGCAATCGCATACTTTTTAGTGTGCCTGCACTGCAAAACGAAGAAGAAGGTTCAGGGCATTGTGCTTGTTCTGTTGCTCGTGTGCCTGTTTGTGATTGCCCATGGATACATCGATCTACGATATGGGATTGCGGGCGGCAACTCTCTTCAGCCAGGGTCCACGGAGAGTGCAAGCGAGGATCAGTGGAACATCGATCACCCGTATGTTCTTGTGATGAACAACGACGCGGGGGATTCGTTTTACCGGCTGAGAGGGCTGGGACTCATCAACGATCCGAATGACTTTGGCCAGTTGCTCGCCTGTACAATTCCGCTGACGTTTATCTTCTGGCGGCCCGATAAGAAGTTATGGAACTCCGTATTTGTGTTATTGCCCATTTGCATGTTGTTATTTGGGGCGTATTTGACGCATTCACGAGGCACCCTGGTGGCCTTGATGGCGGTGGCCGTCGTCGCAGCGAAGCGTCGCATCGGGATACTGCCTGCGCTGTTATTTGCCGGTTTTTTATTTGCTGCGGCAATGGCTCTTCAGTTTACGGGTGGGCGCGAGATATCGGCCCAGTCGGGCTCGGATAGGACGGCGCTTTGGAGCAGCGGCCTGCAGATGATGAAGTCTCATCCGATATTTGGGGTTGGCCTAGGCAGTTTTGCCGACAACTGCGATGGATGCGGTCATACCGCGCATAACTCAGTTATGGTCTGCGCTGGAGAACTCGGCATGTTTGGGCTGTGTTGTTGGAGTCTGTTTCTATTTCCAACCATACGCGACGCATTGGCGATTGCGTCGCCAGCGAAGGTAGGCGATGAAGAGCCGAAGGTGACGGAAGTAGGAGCCATTTCGCCGCGAGCAGAAAATGCCGAGGAAATCGGAAAGGCGGAAATCAACGATCTGGGTCGATTGCTGGTTCTGTCTCTCACTGGCTTTCTAGTTGCAGGGTGGTTTCTCTCACGGGCCTATGTGATGACGTTCTTCCTCTTGGGCGGAATGGTTGAGGTGGTGTATGAGATGGCCCTGCGGCGAGGGATGATTGCCTCCCGACTTCCGCTGGCGCGCGTACTCCCATATTCTGGGGGACTGGCTGTATCCCTGGTGCTGCTGATGTATGTCGTGCTTCGAATTATGAACTTGATGCATTGATGCCGAAGGCCCGATTACTTGCTGCGATCAAAATGAGGAATAGAGGCCAGACAGGTTCGACGCTCTCGGAGGTTCAGGCTCCAGCATGAGAATTGCGCACATCGTAGACAGCATGGAGGTGGGCGGGGCGGAGACGCTCGTCATGCAGTTGTGCCACCTGCAGCGGGAGCAGGGACACGCCCCGTTGGTTTACGCAGTTGGCGTTCTTGGCGCGCTCGGCGAAAGGATGAGGGAAGAAGGTTTTTCAGTGATGCCGAACATCGGGCGAAACCTTTTTGCCGCAACGCGAGAGTTCTTCCGCATCTTCATAGAATCGCATCCCGACGTTGTTCATCTTCACAATCCGACGCCCACAGTGTATGCAGCCATGGCGGCCAGAATGGCGGGGGTTCCCAGTATTATTTCAACGCGTCACAGCCTCGTGGCGCGACCGCGAAGATTGATTGCGGAGTTGAAGTTCGCCCTTGCCGCTACTTTTTGCGACAGGGTCGTCGGCATCTGCAATGCAACCACAAGCAATTTGAAAAGCATTCACAGCGCTTCAAAACGCAAGATCACCCGTGTATACAATGGCGCCGCTCCGCTGACCCGAGTGGCGAAAGAAGATTGCGCTGTGAAGAGCGGATTTACGCTGGTCTACGTCGGCCGGCTTGCACCCGTTAAAAACCATGTTTTTCTGCTGAAGTCTTTTTGCGCCGCCCTTTCCGTGATGCCGGGCTTGAGGCTCTGGATGGTGGGCGATGGAAGCGAACGCGAGACGCTGGAGAGCCTGGCGGGTGAAATGCAGATTTCATCGCAGGTAAAATTCTGGGGACAGCAACTTGACGTGGCGCCGTACTTTTCTGCGGCGGACGCATTCATCATGTCGTCCAAGTCAGAGGGTGTACCCATATCACTTTTGCAGGCTTTCTCGCTTGGCGTGCCGGCAATCGTTTCAGACGTTGGCGGAATGGCGGAGGTTGTCCGAATCGCGAAGGCGGGAATTATTGTACCTTCGGAAGATACTGCGGAGATGACGAAGGCGATTCTGCGACTTGCAACCGACGAAACAGTGCGGAAAGAATTCTCAAGGAATGCAGAAGAAGCATTCCACGCGCATTTCACCACGCAAATCATGGCGGATGCATATATGGACCTGTATGCAAGCACTTAGTGAAACAGGAGTAACGAGGTCTGAGCGCAGATAAGCGATCAAAGACCTAGAAAGACCTGTACATATTTACGAACTGTATCTTCAATCCGGTGTTCATTGAGAATCGACCGGTAACCTGCATCGCCCAATCTTCGGCGCAGATCAGAATCGACGAGAAGCCGTTCGAGCGCGGCACAAATCTCGAGAGTCCCGCCCACAGGCACCAGAATCCCCGACCGGCCATCTACAACCACTTCCGGTAATCCGCCTGTATTGCTCGCGACTACCGGGAGCTTAACCGACATGGCCTCTAGCACGGCAAGCCCCGACGCCTCCTGCCAGAGGGAAGGTTGACAGTAGATGTCGCTTGCGTCAAACACTCCCACCTGAGTTGGATTATTCAACAAGCCTGTAAAGGTGATGGCATCTTCGACCTTTAGTTCCTTGACAATTTCGCGATATCTGGGAAGTTCGGGGCCGTCTCCGACGAAAAGGAAATGAAGTTTCGAGTGTTTGCGGACGAGCATCGCTGCGGCATGAAGCATGGACTCCACGCCTTTTACCTCTGTCATCCAGCAGACCTGAGTTATTACAAGGGCTTCGTTTGATATTCCATATCGGGTTCGGAATTCGGCGCGCCGGAGAAAATCTACCTCATGGATCTCAACACCGTTTGCCACAACGACGTTGCGGGCAGAGAAAATGCCAAGGGCATTTCCGGCTCTGCGAGTGAAATCCGAAACGCTGATAATAGCGTTCAACGGCGCAGCGAGTATGCGTCCGACGATTCTTCTAGGCAGATTCAAAGGCGCTTCAACCTGGCCCTGAGGCCGTGACGAGTGGTCGTTGAAGAAGACCCGTTTGCATCCTGCGATCCTCGCCAGCCAGGGGAAGCAGCGCATAACGCCATTGAAGGCATACACGAAAGTCTGCGGCTTATGCTTGCGGAGCAGTCTCCATAGTTCGCCGGCGCAGGCCAGTCCAAGGTGAGCCTGATTATCGAGCGACTCGATGATCACATTGGGGCTGGAGACGTACTTTCGGAATTCGTCCGCGATCGGTCCATCGAAGCACAGGACCGAATCCCACCCGACGGCATCGAGCGCGGTCACCAGGTGGCGGAGAAACTTTTCAATCCCGCCGATCTTTTGGGGAGATAACCCGAGGACAAACATCAGCCGGGGTCGGTTTCGATTTTTCGCGAAGGCTTGCATATTTGTTTCCGAGGAGTTACTTTGGCGACTCACTTCGTCCATCTAGCCCTCAACCAAGGTATTGTTGCAGGACTGCGCCGCGTTACTTAACACTATGCCAACCATGATACCGATAAGGGCAACATAGGGAACATGGTGACGCGGGCCGCTCTCAAAGACACTGTCGATTACCCATTGATAGACAATTGGCAAGAACAGCAATCCATACCATAGCCGCCAGTTGGCGAGCCTGAACAACAACGGGGAGCCGAGAAGCAGAACAGTCCAGAGGGCAAGCCAGAAGAGATTGCAGATTCCCTTCGCCGCGGCGTAAAGAACAGCTGATGGATTTCTATCGCGTCTTAAAGTTTCGTAGGCGCCGAGTGCGTCATCGCCGAGGAATACCACTTGCTTCCTGACCATAAGGACCGCGAAGTCGCCAAGATGATGTGCAATCCAGCCTTCGGCTAGTTTGTAGCCCATTCGATCACTCGTAATTTCATCGACAGGAAGCGGCACTTCTCCTTCAGCGCTATAGTTTGCATTGGCAATCGGGTTATTGGCGCGATAGAAGACAGAACCACCATTGGTTGAGATAAGCACGAGGTGGTGAAACTGAAGATAGTTCCTATAAGTCCATGGCAATACTGCTGCAAGCATGAAAATAGAAAACACTGCGCTTGGTCCTGTGGCGCGAAGGAAGTTCCGGCGCCAAAGAGACTCAGATGCAAATATAACCGCAGGAAATAACAGATACCCCGGTTGGGTTAGCGCTGCAAATCCCAAGCAAAGTCCAGAGGCTATCAGGAAACCCCATCGGATCGATGCAGTGTTGGAATTGGTTCCTGAACCCGAACTTGCGTTGTGCGCAGAAGCACGAGCGGGCCGAAAAGCGGACGCTTTCACATATAAAAGAACAGTGGCGGTCACAACAACAGCGAGAAACGATTCCTTGCAGTTTATCCCGGCAAGCGTGAAATAGCCGGGCCAGATGGCGACCAACATTGTAGCTATCCTGGAGGTCAAGCCGCCGTGAAGCCGGTTGGCCAAGGCATAGGTCAACAGGTAAGTGGCGATAAAAAGCAACAGTGAGCAAACCTGAGTGACCCACTGAGACGCTCCAAACATCCTTAGAAAAGGAGCCAAGAAAAGGGAGAATCCCGGCGGCCAATAGGCTCCAATTCCGGTGTGCCCATGAGCCATGACTGTGGCGAGTTGAAAATAGGCCAGAGAGTCAGATTTAAGCGTGACGGGAAACAGCAAGACCCAGACTACCCGCAGGAAAAGCCCAAAGAATAACCAGAGAGTGAACCACGCCCGGTTACCCGCCGGCGAGATTCTGAGCATGCGACCCAGAAGCGGCAGGACGGACTCCCGAAGCGTAAACAGGATGCCGGCGACCGCAAGGGAGCAAAGGCCTGTGATTGATGCCAAAGGAACTGAATGAGAAGATAGATAAGCGCTGCGGTACGGCAGTGAAAAGATTGTTTCGACACATAGCAGTACAAAGAAGGATTTGGCCAGCCAATGTTGGCTGTTTGCTTCCTTTTTGATGTCTCCGCATTTAGTGCGTGAACCGGCGCTGCCTTGGTCATTTTGATTCATCCAACCATTGCCTTCCCTCGTTCGTTATTGCATGTTACGGATTCCGCACGCAGTCATCGGTCAACCGGACGGGCAATCCCATGTAGACGACTTCAAAGTCGGATACCTTCAGGTCCGCCAGATCGTGAGGCGTGAAACCGATGTCGGCGTACTTTGCTTTGGTGTCCGCATCGCTTTGAGCCGTGAGAGCGATATTACCTCCATCGGAAAGAAACATGCCGTATTTCTGCATGGCTCGCGCGACAACCCGCGCTGCCGGCGTTAGTCGTGAGAGGTCGTAAGAGGCTTTCAGGCGAAAGCGGGCACCCATCGGCGGCGCGGAAACCGGACCGCGTGGATCGCCGGCGTGGGTCGCGGGATGCACATACATGTGCGCGCGAATCCTCGGATTGGGAAGAATGAAACGAATGGCGTGGTTAATGCTTCCAGTGGCGAGTTCGTCAGCGTTGAAGAGCAGCGGGGCAATGGGGAAGCCGGCGGCATCGGCGCTGGTGCACTGATCACCGCGCCCCGTCGACGGATAAACGCGGTTGAGGTCCCAGACCGCAATGAAGTTTGCAGTAAGAGCGTCTGCAGCGTAGTTAGCCTGAAAAGCTTCGTAGAGAGTGCCGTGGCTGCGATCGACGACGATGAGATGGCAGTCGTCGTCGTTGTTTGGGCACCGATAGTCCTGTTCTCCCTCGATGCCGCCGCCGACCGGAAGCGGAACAAATGAAACTTTGTCGGAATCGGCAGAAATCCACCCCGAACCCTTGTGAAAGGGAATTCTCGGCGTGGCCTCGTTTGCCTGCAGGACTCGAAATGCAAAATCGACTTGCATCCTGTTGTTGTGTCCCCAACCGCCGGCATCCGCGAGCCAGGCGATCATAGCGGAGGACTGAGGATCGATGGGCGCATCGCTGATGTCCTGCGTCCATATTGCGCCGGGAGGGAAGTATGTCGCGGGCGCAACGATGTTCTCAAGTCTCGCGGCTCTGACCATAAGAATGTGGTGGCGGTAAACGAATCCGGTGGCGAGGGTTGCGATTCCCGCAATCGCAATACAAAGCGCTTTCATCTTGTAAGTCATGCGATCTGAGGCCCCCTTGTTATGCAAATCGTTGAAAGTTCATTTGCCGGCACCGACTGTGTTACAGGTAACTAGTTCCGGCTGCTCCGAGTTCTCATTGTCAGGATTCAGATCTTTCGCCCTCAGTTTACTGGGACGCCATATTTTCCAGAGCGGGCCGGGCGTAATGAGAAATCGGTACAACGCGACGACGGCTGCCGCGTTAAGGACCAGAAACGCACTGGCTGAAGCAACAACGCTATTAAAATACACAGTTCTAAAGCGTAGACCGACAAGCGCGAGGACCCAGCCGGAAAACTGAAGGGCGGCGAATGTTGCGTAAACTCCCGAGGCGGCCGCAAGCCCCAGGCAAGAGACGAAAAGGGAAATCAGCAAATAAGGCGCAATGAGCCGCGCGACCTTGTGCGAGACAAGCTGAAACAGGAGACGATTTTGCGGGGTCAGTGTCCAAGGCGCGAGCTGAAAGAGCTGAAAGTTACCTGCCAGCGTCCTGACTTTGCGATGAAACTCGCCCTCAACTGTCTCCGGCCAGGTGTCGAATACGATGGCATGCGGATCGACTACAGATCTGTAGCCTTGGCGGATAATCGAGAGCGGCTGAAACATGTCGTCGAGGATAATCCCGGCGGGCAGGCGCGCGGCGAGATTCCGGCGAATTGCGTAAAAGCCTCCATTGACGCCAACCGGAGAATCAATTCTCGATTCGCATATTCTCAGCCACTGTTCGTAATGCCAGTAAAGCCCGCCAATCACGGCAGCGGTTGCATCGCGGCTTGTCTGGCGCAGAGTTAGATTGCCGGAAACGCAGCCGACGCTCGGATCGGCGAAGTTGCCGACTAGTTGCCGGATCGCTCCGGGAGCAATCTCGGGTCGGATATCAACGAAGAGGATTGCGTCCGCGGTAGCTTCAGCGATACCGGCGTTGAGGGCTACCGCCTTGCCGCAGTGCTCTTTGAGGATAATGGTCTTGAAGGACGGATACCGACGTTGAGTCAAAAACTCTGCCGTGCCGTCGTTGGAGCCATCCGAGACGATAATGATCTCGCTGATATTGGGATAATCGAGGTCGAGGAGTTGCTTGATCTTGCGCGGGAGCAGCGCGACGCCATTATGCACCGCGAGCACGATGCTCACGCTCGGTGAGATCTGAGCCGCTTTCCAGGGCCGCGGCCGCAACCGCGCAAGAATCCAAAGCGCGACCGGGTATCCGACATATGTATATAAGATACCGATCAGTGACAGCCAGAAGACGATCCTCATTGGGCCCCTCTGCGCAGGATGATCGTCTTAATCGTCTCAAACATGATGAGCAGGTCCAGGCCGAGCGAGAGGTGCTTGATGTAGTAGAGATCGTATTCGAGCTTGCGCTTTGTTTCCTCGAGGCTGGCACCGTATCTATAGCGCACCTGCGCCCAGCCAGTAATGCCGGGGCGGATCATGTGCCGCAGTTCATAAAAGGGAATTTCGCTTGCGAGCCACTGCACAAACTCGGGGCGTTCAGGGCGGGGACCGACGAATCCCATTTCACCGCGGAGCACATTCCAAAGTTGTGGAATCTCGTCAAGACGGGTCATTCGCATAAACCTGCCGAGTGGAGTAACACGAGGGTCGTTCTCAGTTGCCCACACTGCTCCCTGATCTTCGGCATCCTCGCGCATGGTTCGGAACTTAATGATGGAAAAGGGACGCCCGCGCAGTCCGACGCGGGTTTGGGTGAAGAAAATGGGGCCCGGCGATGAGATGCGCATGGCCAGGATGATGAAGGGGATGAAGGGCAGGCAAATCACCAGCGCAATGAAAGAGACAGTCATGGAGACAATGCGGCGGAGAATCTGCTGGGATGCCTTCACATTGAATCCGTCTGTAAAGATAAGGGAGCTTGGGTTGAGGCCGTCTAACTGCAACTTGCCCGATAACCTTTCCATGATGTCGCTTGCATCCTCAACGACAACGCCACGAAGCCGAAGATCGAGGAGTTCATGGACCGGCATCAATTTGCGGCGGTCTTCCATAGCAACGATGACACGGTCAACGCAAAACTCGGGCTTGCAAAAGGCGAGCAGATCTGCCCCAAGACGTTCGAACTCCCCGTCAAACGTTCCGGTGCCCTCTCCCTCGATGATTTCCATGCCGGCGTCGCGCCGGGCGCGGATCAGCTTGACCACCTTGTGCGCCCGTTCGCCGCTGCCGAGCACATAGACTCGCTCGCGGAAGACCGAAAGGCTGAGTATCCACTCATAGACCGATCGCCAGACGAAGAGGGCCATAACGAGGATTGAGGTGCCGATGATGAAGACATTTGGGCCGATATCTATCTGGGGAAAAACGCGGGCCAGTCCGGCGAGAAAGAGAGAAAGGACCCCGAAAAGCGAGAAAAGCCGAAAGTAAATCTTCCAGCGTTCGGAGATGCGCTTAGGTTCATTCAGATCGATATAGTAAGAGAAAAGCAGGGTGAAGACGGCGATCCCCGTGATCTTGAGAAGACCATTCTCGTGGATCAAAGTCATATAGGTATCCGGCCCAACGACGAATACGGTGGCCAGAAAGAACGAACCAATCACGATGAGCGTTTCACAAAGAAACAACACCAGGGTTCTAATCGGATAGTAGACATTCAGGATTCTGATCATGGCTTCCTCCGACTATCCGTTCCGCTTTTTGCCCTATCGTCAGCTACTTCCGAGCCGTAGTAGTAGTTGTACGCTCCGGCAGACGGAGCGGATTTGGCCGCGTTCAGGACGAAACCGAGAATGCGCGAGTTGCTAAAGGCAGCCTGGGCACGCTGAGCAACATCAAATGGCGTGCTTTCTGCGCGGGCAACAAGCAAAACTCCATCCGCCGCGCGAGCGAGTTCAACTGCATCGGTAACAGCGAGCACGGGCGGAGAGTCAATCAATATCCAGTCAAAATGCGGGGAGAGGGCCGAGACCAGTTTTTCGATCCGGTGATTTGCCGCGAGTTCCGACGAATTGTCACCGCACTTGCCTGCAGGAATAAAGGCGAGATTGGAGATTTTGCGAGCATCGGAGGACTCATCGGTCACTGGCCTGCGATCACGCTGCACGATGTCGTTCAATTCCGTGGCCCCGGAAAGATACTCAGACAGTCCGGGTGTGTTGGAAGCGCCGAGCAGATTGTGGATTGTGGGACGACGCATATCGCCGTCGATGAGCAGAACAGAACTGACGGTATTACGCGCGAGGCTTATGGCCAGGTTTACGGCGACAAAGGATTTGCCTTCCGAAGGCATTCCGCTTGAGACGAGAATCGTCTTTAACGGGGCCTGGTAGCAAGCTTGCTGAATGCGCGAGCGGAGGCTGCGAAACTGCTCGCCAGCCGCGCTGCGCTCTGTGAGCGTAGGCAGGGAAGGGATAGATAACTTCCATGCATGCTGTGCGATGTTGCCAGGAGCGACGACGTCCTCGACCGCCGGGGACTCTTCAATGGGGGGAAGACAATCTGGAGCGGGAGCGCGGGAACTTTCCGAGTCCTGCGTTGCCTTCCATTCGAGTTCCGCCCTTTGAAGCGCTTCGTAAATGCGGCTCATATCCCACTGCCCTTCATGGAACGTGTGCCATACGCAATGGCCTCCGCGGTTTCGATGACGTCATCGGGCGAAGCATTCTCATGCAAATCAGACAGAGCTATCGGTGAAGCCGAGGAGGACTGGCCGTGCAAATCCAACTCGGTGCAGACCGATTCAATAATGCCGGGAGTGATGGGCTTGACCTGCTCCGCGTATGCAGTGATCATCGCGTGCTCGCAAATCAAATTAATGAGTCGAGGAATTCCATTCGAGTACCGATAGACGAGTTGCGATGCTTCGGGGGTGAGCACGGGTTGGCTTGCTCCGGCGATGCGCAATCTTTCAGCGATATAAGCAATGGTCTCCTCCCTTGCCAGCGGCATAGTCTTGCACCAAATCGCAATACGCTGGCGAAGCTGGCGAACGTGGGGATCGCAAAGCTTGATTTCGAGTTCCGGCTGCCCGGAAAGCACGATTTGCACCAGTTTCTCCGATGAGGTTTCAAGGTTGGTCAGCAAACGAATCTCTTCAAGCAACTCCGACGAGAGGTTCTGGGCTTCATCAACCACAATGGCGCACAAGCGATGTTCGCGGTAGCGTTCAAGCAGCCAGCTATTAAACTGCAGGAGCATGCCTGACTTGGTTCGCGTAACGGGCGGAATGCCAAAGTCGGTGAGCACGAATTCAAGAAAGTCGAGGACATTGAGACGCGGATTGAAGACGAAGGCCGTCAAAAAGCGATCCTGGACGAAAGATCTGAGGACAGTCTTGAGCAGAGTTGTTTTTCCCGTGCCAATCTCGCCTGTCATGACGACAAAGCCCTTGCGCGCGGCAATGCCGTATTGCAGGCAGGCAAGCGCTTCGCGGATCTGGGGCGTCTTGTAAAGAAACCGCGGATCGGGACTTGCCGCGAAAGGCAGGGCGTTAAGGCCGAAGAATGTTCTGTACATGATTATTCACGCACGCTTTCTGCATGCCCGTTGGCCCGTGAAAAGAGCATCCAATGAGCGCGAGGTTCAAGAGGCTGGGGAAGATCGTCGATGCGGGAGATAATGGCCAGAGTTGGCAGCTTGGTGAAGGCCCACACGTCTCTCTCGTTGCGAAGGGAGGTGTCGCGATACTCCAGCAGCCCTGCGATGAGCATGCCTAGAGCCAGGCCGGCGAAAAGCCCTCCAGCCGCAAGCATGCGCCGGTTCGGAAAGGCAGGAGCGTCGGGAAGGTTTGGAGCATCCATCACGCTGAACTGCTCGCCCTGCTGCCGGCGTTCAAGGGCGGTGGCCATGGACGATTCATTCATTTTGGTCAAGAGCGTGTTATAGAACTGGAGAGCCGTCTCATGATCTCGAGTGACCTGCTTGTACTCTTCCTCGACCATCGGGCTCGACTCAATTCTCGACTCATAGGTGCGAATCTGCTGTTCGATCTGCGCCTGTTCCTGTTTTGCGATAGTCATTGACTGTTGCGCCGCGCGAAGCTGCGCCTTGAGTTGTTGGAGCTGCGGCGTGTCTGGAACCACCGCTGCGGCTGCTACAGGCGAAAACTGCGCAGGGGCGTGAGCAATCTCGGCTTGCAGGTCGGCAATTTTGCGAGAGATGGCGACCACATCGGGATGGTCGGGAGTGTAGAGATTCTGCAACTCCAGCTTTTCGGCCAGGAGCGAGTTGAGTTGTGCTTTGTGCACGTCAACCAGGCTGGCCGCGGGCGAGTCCGCACGCTGCTGATCGCGGGTCTGCTGGGAGACCATTGATTCGAGAAATGTGACATTTTGCTGAGCACGATTTAGCGATTGCGTTGTGGCTTCCAGTTGGGTTGTAAGCGACTGAAGGGCGTTCGCATTCGACGCGCTCTGATCGGGAAGCCTGCCGATATTTTTCTGTTGAAAGGCCGCGAGCTTCGCGTCCTGCTCGTCGAGATTCCTTTTTGAGTCGTCCAGTTGCTGTCTTAGGAAATCGGTAGTGCCATTGGCAGACTGCTCGCGCGCCTTGAGATTGTCGCTGACGAAGAGCGAGGTGATTTCGCCGCATACCAGTTGCGCGGTGTGCGCGTCCTGTGCCTTGAAGGTAATGGAGAAGCCGGGCATTCCATGAGATTGCCCTGAGGGCATGGGCTGAATTCCGATTGCTTTCTGCGTTAACTCGATGCGGTCGTCCATGGTGTATTTACTGCTGGGAAACAGATTGAAGCGCTCTATGATCGGCTGGATTCGCGAACGGCTCAGAATTTGTTCCCTCATCGATGCGAGGCGCCCCTCGAGATCTTCTTTAACGACGGGCTTTACATAATCCTCTGAGACCTTTTGCTGCTCGACAAGCACCTTGGTGGTGGATATGAACTGAGGCGGCAGAACATGACCAATGCCCACGCCGGCAACCAGCCCGGCGGCCGCACAGGCGAGAGTCAGCCAGAATCGCCGTTTCAGTATCCCGGCGTAGTCTTGCATTGTCAATTCACGATGTCCTAACATACGACTCCTTGCGGCCCTAGTACCTGGCGTGGCGTGTTGCACGCGGGGCGTACCCGATGCCGAAAGCGAAAACTTGTTCCAATTGGTTGAGGAGGTTATTTTGAGGGGAAGACGAGGAACTCGACTGGTCTATCGCCGTGTAATCAACGAATAGAGAGACGTACCTGTTCAACCGCCAGGTAGCCTGAACTCCTCCAACTCTTCCGCTGATAATTTCGTTGTTTGTTAATCCGCTGTGGCGCGCGTAGCCTCCAGAGATTCCGATACCGAAGTTCCTGCCGAATTCATGCGAGTAGCCAAGGTCAGCGGAATCGGACATGGTGCCCAGCAGAAATCCGCCGCCACTGTTGACCTGATGGTTGTAGCTCAAATTCGTTGAGCCAAAGCGGAATCGGTAGTTAAGCGCCGCGCTTGCTGAAAACCTTGTTGAGGCAGGCAGGGCCGCTTTTTCAGAATCTTTGACCCACTGCGGTCCCACGGAAGCATCTGTGGAGATATGCCGGGTCCATGCGCGATGGTAGTCAATCAACACGGTGTTAATTGCTAACGTGAAAGTGGAATCACCGTAGCTGAAGCGAGAGTAAGAGAACTCGCCTGCAAGCGAATTCCGCGCATCGAGGCGCTGGGAAATCCGCGCATTTGCTGCCGGCGCATCTGTGTCTTGCCCGTTGCCGTCAAGGAAGCGCAAAGTTTGTGACTTGCCGCCGAGGCTCAGGGTGGTCAGGTTGTTGAGATCCACTCCGAATTCAGCCTTTGCGTCGTTATTGACAATCCTGGTATTCACGGCGAGGATCGGCAGGGTGGACGACGGAATTGAGCCAGAACCGCCGATCGGTTCCCCGGTGCCGGGGATTCCTGAGAAGCCGATAGCCGGGGATTGGGGAAGATAGTAAACACTGTCGCTGGCGAGGACGTTCCAACGCCTGGCTGCATAGCCCTGGGAGATCAGAAGACGCTGAAAGACCCCAGTGGCAATGGATGGGCCGGCCAGGTTCCGGGTGTAGCCGCCTCCATAGTCCAGGGTGAACGGGAAACGTTCGTTGCCGTTTGCACAATCGACTTCAGCGGAAGCGTTCATTTGCCAACTGGTTTGGTTATCGTTTTGGAAAACTCCGGACTGAGAATAGCGCAGGGCATAATTCAGATTGGCGCGACTTGCCGTCGCCTGGGGCACAACCTGGGCATCCGCTGCAATACATGCGGTAATGAGGAATGCCCCGAGTTTGAGAATCGTCTTCATCTGAACGCCTTACGGGACTACGATGGTGTCGCCGGATTTAAGTATGAGATTGAGTTCATTGTTGCCCTTCAAGGCTTCCTTGTAGCGCACCGCAATCCTCTGGTGGTTTCCGCCTTCGTCGCGCAGGATGTATATCTTCCTTGTATTGGCGAAGTCGGTGAGACCGCCGGCGCTGGCGATTGCCTGGAGCACGGTCATCCCGGGCGTCATATCGACAGGTCCTTTTTTCTCAACCTCACCGAGTAGAAAAACCTTCTTGCTGTTGATTTGGGTGAGTACTACGGTGACGTTCGGGTTCTGGATATACCTCTTGAGCTTTGTTTTGATTTGGTCCGATAGTTGCAGCGGGTTCATGCCAGAGGCCTGAATATCGCCAAGTAACGACATCGAGATCATGCCGTCAGGGCGGACGAGAAGATTGCCCGAGAGGTTGGGCTCTTTCCATACGGTGACGGTAATAACATCTGACGGGCCGATGACATAGCTCTCGCCTGAAGCGGCGCAGACCGCAGGAGGCGCAGAGGGCTTTGCGACAGACCTATTCGCCGGCACGCTAACCTGGGCTTGGCAGAAGAGCGTCACGAATAGAACTGGAATGAAAAGCTTCCCTGCGTTCATCGTGCGGCTCCGTTCCTGTTGGATGGAGGCTGGAGCTCCGCGCTGACTTGCTTGAGTTTGTAAAGCAGAGCCTTGTAGCTGATTCCGAGTCGATCTGCGGCGCGTTTGCGATTTCCGCCGGTGGAGATCAGAACCTCGGAGATCAGCTGGCGCTCGATTTGCGAGGATGCGGCGCGGGTGGCTTCCTTGAGCGACAGGGTCTCGCGACACCCATATGACTTCATGGCGGGCGCCGCCGCCTTCAGTGCGGCGAGGGAGACAGACTGGTCTCCGATTACGACAAAGGTCTTGATCGCGGTGTGAAGTTCGGAGAGATTGCGGGGCCAGTTGTGATCCATCAGGAATCCCACGATCTCCTCTTGCAGGACTGGCCTCGGACGGTCGAACTGCTTGGAGTACTGGGTTAAGAGATCGTCGACGATGGGGAGAATTTCGGACTTTCTACAGCGCAGTGGAGAGATCCGGATTGTAACCGCCGAGACCAGATAATAAAATTCTTCGCTCAAGCGCCCGGTCTTGACCTCTTCCAGCAGTTCGCGGCTCGACCCACATAGAAGACGGCATGTTTGTGCCTGTTCGGAGCGAAAATAGTTCTCGATGATGAGTGCTTGCAAAGGAAGGCTCAGGTCACCGATCTCTGCAAGATAAACTGTCCCCTTGGTGGCGAAAGCGGACAAGATAGCCGGAGCGTCGGCATCGGCAGCTTCAATCTCTGTGTAAGTGCAGCGAGACCGATGCGCCTGCGCGTGGATTTGAGCGGCAATAGAGCGCTTCCCAACGCCACGTTCACCCACGATCAAAGCCGGGCAGTTGCTCTCTGCTATGCTGGCAATCGCACGTTGAAGCTGCGCATTAACAGGGGTAGACGGTCTTGATTGCCGTTTTACGCCTTGGATGGTTGCATTGAATGCCATATAGGGTCCTTACTTTACACCCACGCTACAGCGATGCATGTTCCAAACCTGAGGACAGGGGCCTAAATGGGTCTTCCATGTGGAATACCCGGTCTATGGCGCGACTCGAGGACGCACCATCGCCTGAGAGGAGAAAAAGAGTTTCCTTTATGATGTAATGAATTATGCCATTCTTTACCCTACAAAGTGGAAGAAGTTTTCTACTTTTTTGATGAAAGCTCGTTATTGTTTGGGGAGAATTAGCAGAGAATTACCCCGGGTCGATGTGTCTCATTCGGGTATTGCAATCGCTCGAGAGCGGGGAAAGGACTATTCCGGCCAAAGGTAACCCTACAGAAAACATGACTTGAGCGATACCTGCGACAGCGATACCCGAAGATTGTTGAACAATGCAAAGTGTTCATTTTGAATGAGTTTAGTCATTGCCCTCGCTTTCATGAAAAAACCGGTGACAGATTGGTTTCAGTTATCCCGATTCTTCTCACGGCTTCAGGAACTCATGCCAGCGGCGTAAGAAGGATGTAACACTGGCTCCCCGCCGGTGGGCGGCAAAGGGTGGATGGGCTGCATTGCAGGCAACCGACATTTGAGTGTGCGATTCTATGCATGCCATTGAACTTCAACCTATTCAAGTTCCAGGAACAGAACCCTGTGCCCTCCAAAGCCTATAGTTGATATGACAACAATCTGTCACAGGCCGCTGTTGGAAGGCGAAACAGTCTCGATAATTTGCGGCAGCGCGCGAGTCGCCGCCGGTCGCAACCGACGTTTTTTGGACGCAACGCAACGAGGGCGAGGACTTCTTCAGGCAAAGGGCTGGAAATCGATGTCCAACACAAAGACGATAGCGAAGAATTCCGGCTGGTCGGGCCTCGATTTTTTGGTCAGCGCCGTTGTGGCTCTATTTACCTCGATTGCAATAAACCGCTATCTTGGACCGTCGAAGAATGGCTATATCGTTTACGTCTCTTATATCGCCTCATTGGTGAGCAGCCTGGGCGGGATTGGCATTCCGGCAACGACGCGCAAGTACATGGCCGAGTTTATTGGAATGGGGGACCGGGGCACTGCGCGGTACATCTATTTACGCACCCTGCTGATGCAGACAGGCCTGGCGACGCTGGCAACCGGCGGCGTACTTTTTTGGGTTCTGAGAGATGCCGATGCGGAGTACAAACTGGCATCGGCACTTCTGGTTTTGAGTATCTGGCCTTCGATGGTCAACTCTGTCTCCTCCATGGCGAATGTGGCCACGGAGGATCTATCGAAAAATCTGCCAGCTTCGGTTGTTTCGGCCTTCACCTACTTCATCGCAATTGCGGCAACGGTGACGCTTCATTGGGGATTGGTAGGCGTCGGCACTTCGCTGCTTTGCATGAGGACGATTGATTTTCTGGTGCGTTTCTTCCCGACGATGAAGCGTGTGCGAACGTGGGAGACAACCCATGTCCATCCACAAGGCCTCCGCAAGCGCATGATCAATTTCGCGTTGCAGAGCGTTGCCAGCCTGGCTGTGGCGCTGATTGTCTGGGGCCGGTCGGAGATCGTCCTGCTGAAAAGCCTCTGCCCGGATATCCGCCAGGTATCGTTCTATTCGGTAGCATTCACCATGGCCGAGCAACTACTGCTGGTAGCAACGATCTTTGGCACGGCTGCCAGCACGACCATCTTCGCCCAGTTTGGACGCGACAAGTCCAGGCTACCCAACATCGCGGCTTCCACTTTACGCTACATTGTCTTGATGTCGATTCCGCTGCACTTTATCGCGGCAGCGCTCGCGGTTCCGGCGTTGCTGCTCATCTACGGGCGCCAATTCGAGGGCGCGGCGATGGTGGTCGCCTTGGCTCCTCTTCTGTGCATGTTCAAGGCCTTTCTTTCTCCCGCGCAGAGCCTTCTGGAGAGTTCGGAACACCAGAATTATGTCATCGCCGCAACAGTATTTGCGGGAATTGTGGATATTGTCGTGGCCTGGTATCTCATACCTGCGCACGGCGCGGTGGGCGCATGCATCGGCAATGGAGCGGCACAGGCTCTAGCAGTCTGCCTGATGTGGGCCGCGGCAATTTCCTTATACAAGATCAAACTCCCCTGGCTGTATATCGCAAAGATTGTCCTGATTAGCGCGCTGGCTTCGCTATCGGCGCACGCCATTGCTGAGCGGCTGTCGCCAGTGTGGGGCATTCTCTGGGGGGGAGGGGTTTCATTGCTTGTTCTTTTCGGGCTCATCTACCTTCTTCGCGTGCTTGAGGTGGAGGACCGGGATCGGCTAAGAACTCTGACCGCAATGCTGCCGAAGCCAATCGCCATGCCTTTGGACAAGCTCTTCTCGATGTTGATTCGACCGGAACTTGCCAGCGAGGGTTCGCCCGTCAACTAAAACTTGAGAGCGGTGACGGCACAGACATGGACGTGGAGAGTGTGGCAGGAATGGTCGTTCAAATCCGGATGTTTCGGACGGAGTCAGCCAAACAGGTGACGGAGCATGAAGGTCAGTGTAGTCATTCCGGCTTATAATGCCGCTCATTTTCTGCCGCGCTGCCTGGAGTCGGTCTTCGCGCAGACGCTGAAGCCGGCGGAAGTCATTGTGGTGGATGACGGGTCAACTGACAATACGGCGGCGTTGGCGTCAGACCTGGGCGCGACAGTCCTCAAGTGTCCCAACGGCGGCCCCGGCGCTGCCCGAAATGCGGGGATTCGATCTGCTTCCGGCGAATGGATCGCGCTGCTGGATGCCGATGACCGGTGGGCCGCCGAGAAACTGGAGCGCCAGGCGGCATGTATTCATCCCGAAACAGTCCTTGTTTATACCGGCATCCAGACATTCGATGACAATGGTGTTCGTGATCGTCAACCCGCAATAGACGCAGCTTCGGTAAGGAAGATGCTTCGGTATTGCAATCCTATTACTCCTTCGACAGTGCTCGTGAGGCGGACAGCGGTAGAACAAGACGGTGGCTTCCGCATTGATAGTCATGGATGCGAGGACTGGGAGATGTGGATGCGGCTGCGGCGAATGGGGCAATTCGAAGCAGTGGCTGAACCTTTGACGGACTACTACGTTTACCCGAAAAGTCTCAGCGCGAATCCGGAGAAGATGCTTGAGGCACTTGGCCGGATCATCGATACGACACTTCTGGCTGGTCTGCATGGACTCAATCGCTGGGCGTGGAGGCATCGAATTCTTGCCGTGCAGTTGTGCAGCGCTGGGCTGATCGCTCGAAACAACGGATTACGGAACGAAGTTGGTTACATGTTTCGGTCGCTTTGTGCCTGGCCGTCTCCTTTTTGGGAGCCGCGGCGCTTGGCCATGTTTGCAATCAGCGTTAGGAACGGAGTTCACCAGCGCCTGAAAACTCTATGAACAGGAGGCCAGCATCCTCGTGATCGCGAAGGCGGCCGGCTGGATGGAGTCTGCGCATGAAGACGTAATGCGCGAAGTGGAAGCCGGCGACTACATAAGCGCTAAAATCTCAGACGGGCTGACCATTGGGGCCAATTGAATTGCCCTCTATCTTGTGGAAAGGACGGGCCAAAGAACTTCCTTGCGGAGAGCTTCGGTTCGATATCAGACAGAGAATCGAGTGACAGATGCTAACTAAGCTATTTGGAATCAACAGAAATGGTTCGGTTGTCTCCCCGGCCGCTCCGCATCGTTGCGACCGTAGGCCATTTCACTGAAGCCCTTACAGATGTCCACTCAATGACAAATACGTCATTTGTTTTGAGTGGTGAGCTCGCTGGGGCTCGAACCCAGGACCCACGCCTTAAAAGGGCGTTGCTCTACCAACTGAGCTACGAGCTCACATCTATTTCAACTTATTTAGATTCAATAAATTGAAGGCTATTCAGTTTTGAAGTCCTCGTGGCCTTTTTGGCGTTGGTAGCCAATTTGTAGCCACTTTGTACCGAAATTGACCCCGGACGAACCAGAGTCTCCAGCGCCTGCAACTTGTGAGTTGGGGCGAGGTGGGCATACCTGGCGGTCATCGCGATCGTCTTGTGTCCCATGAGTTCCTGCACTGTCTTTAAGTCTACCCCAGCCATCACGAGACGGCTAGCGAAGGTGTGCCGGAGAGTGTGCCAGGTGACGCCCTCGATCCCGGCCTGTTCGAGGGCCGTCGCGAACCACTTGCGCGGGTTCCTGATCAGTCCCTCACGCTTCGAATGGAACAAGGTGGAGTCTTTGGGTAGCCCGATCTCCTTGTGACGCTCCTGAAGGCGCCTGAGCACCTCCACGGCGGCACTGTTGAGAGTGACGAACCGGTCAGTGCTATTTTTTGTCATTGACAGGTAGATGAATCCGCGTTCGAGATCTACCTGCTCCCAGGTGGAAGAGAATTGCTCGGACTTGCGCATCCCGGTATGTAAAGCGATATCGAGTTGGGCAAATGCACTTTCACCCTCATCCTTGATTCGGCCGGGCACGGTGGCGGCAATCGCTTTTCTGAGTTTGGCCTCTTCGTCGTAGGAAAGAAACCTGACCCGCCCAAGCGATTCCTTCGAACGCCGGATCAGCCGGGCGGGGTTTACGGTGACTTTGTTGGCTCTCATACCTTCGCGGAACACCGTGCTCAAGGAGGACTTGAATCGGTTCTGCGTTCCTCCCGTCCATTCCCGCTCCTCGGCCATCTCGTCTATCCAATCCTGCAACTCGCGTGTGGTGATGGACTCAGCCACTCGGTCGCCGAATTCGTCCAGGGCCAGGTTCACCCTCTGCTTGAAGTCCTTGGATGCGCGGTGGTGCTTTTCGGAAAACTTGATCGCGTCCGCCACAAGTTCGGAGAATTTGACTCCGCGCCGCGGGGAGCCGGGAAGCAGCACGCCCAGCCGAATCGCGGCCGTGCGTTGCTGGTAGACATGGACGGCCGCCGAGTGGGTCCCAACTCTGAAAGCAACCCGCCTGCCTTGCTCGTTTGTGTAGCGGATCCACCAGACATTCGACCCCTTATCCCTTTCATAGACTCCTATGTGTTTTTCCTCTTTGGGTTTTCGCGGCATACAGATGCTCTCCGGCAGGCAGTTCGATGGTACCACAAAATCCGTTGCTCTAGCTTTAGGCGATTGTTCAATCTGATTTTCGGGAAGAAATCGGCCTGGTCATGGAACTCTTTTGTGCTCGCAAATGCGCCATGCAGGTTTGGAGAATCTCTCTGCTGCGGGGCAGGGTTTTCTCCGACTCAGTTTCGAGGTCCCTTTATGAAGTGTGGAATTGAATAGGCGGCAGCGAGCTAATAGGGCCACAGAACGAGGGACGGAGTAATGGAACGCAGGAATTCGCTCAAGTCGCTGGCTTGCACACCATCCTCTGCCTCGCACTAACGGCGTCATCTTGAATTGGACATTCAATCGCTTTGGCTGTTGAGCAACTTCGGACAAAGAATGCGATAGCAGAAGAATGCGAGCAAAACATAGCAGCAGTGCATGGCTCAAGCGAACCCTATCAAGCCCGCTTCCGGTTCGCAAATGGCGCAACGGTGCGGTCTGCTGAAACACGAAGTTTCTCCGGGTGATCATTCCTGGCAAAACGGCGGACATCTCCCACAGGAACCAAAATCTTTCCTCCGACCCTGCGCGTAGAAAGCCGCCCGGTTGAGATCAGATAATCGATGGAACGCACGCTGAGGCTCAACGCACACGCAGCGTCCCGTCGTGAATAGAGCAACTTCTGTACTTCACGGTCCATGATGCCTCCTGTCATGCGGCGCATTTATAGAGCGAATGCGGCTGTCGGATGAAGTGCAGTCCGATATCGCAGGCTGCATCTTCCGATTGTGATGTCTTTCTATATTGAGATTCCGACATAAGCAGCATGCCGTCCAATCGTTTTCTGAAATGGCGCAATAAGAATCAGCTATGGCGGTATATGCAATTCCGATTGAAGAAAACTTTGATAAATATGGCGGGGGAGTATTGAGTATGGTACTATTTGCACCATAAGCGCGGCATTGAGGGTTTTTCGTCGCCTTGGATTGTGTGATTGCCTTGTACGACGTGATTGCCTTGTACAGTTCGCAATGGAAGGTCAAATACTCACCCATGGTGCGACATGTACGAGATCATCGAGTTCCGGCATTTGAAGTGCTTCCTGACCGTTGCGCAGGAAGGGAATGTCTCGCGTGCGGCGGAACTTCTCCACATCACACAGCCCACTGCAAGCACAACGATCCGACAACTTGAAGAGAGTATTCCCGCTCAGCTTTTCTATCGGGAAACATCGGGTGTCAGCCTGACCCCAGCCGGACAATCGTTGGTACCCTTTGCTGAGCAATTGGCGAAGATTCGTGATCAGGCATTCGAAACCGCGCAAGCAATCGATACTGGCACCGTTCCACCTTTGAATCTAGGTTTTTCGCCATTCATCGATCGGGCGCTTGTCGAATTCACATTTGCCAGCTATCGGCGGCTCTTCCCGGATAGCTCAATTCGGCCGACAGCAAAATGCACCGCACAACTTATAGAACTGCTGGTAGAAGGAAGCCTAGATGCTTGCCTTGTCACGCTCCCAGTGGAAACCCAGGGGGTAGTTGTGCAACCTCTGGTGACAGAGCGCATGCTTGTTTGTTTACGAAGGGACGACCCGCAAGCCAGAGAGGCTTCTATATCCGCTCGGCAACTTTCTGGCAAGCTACAGGTGTCGTTTGATCCAAAGCTGCATCCGAAATTCCATGCACAAATGGTATCCCAGCTTTCGCGTGCTGGAATAAGCACGAAAGCGACTCATATTGGCGCCACACCCAGCGACGTGCAATGGATGGTGAAGCAGTGCATGGGATATGCGCTCATGCGCGAAAGTAGAATGCTCGATCCCGACCTCGTGATGCGGCCCATCGCGGGTGTCGAATTGATGATCGAGTCGGGATTCGTGTACCGTGCTGCGGGCCGTCATTCGCAATTGCCATTGCTCGTTTGTGAAATAAAAGACCAAATGCGCAAGAATGGTCAACCGAAAACCAATGGGCGAGCCGCCAAGGCCCCGCAGTCCGTGCCTGCCGAGCAGATGCGACTGTTGGGATGAGGCATTCGTTATCGCAATGGAACTGGCGTTGGGCGAACCTCTAGGGCAATACCGGTATAGAAAACAAGTATTGGACGACATACGGAACCTGTCCTAAGGTTGGGCATATCGCGGCTTTTCGTAGCCGCTGGAGGTGCCGATGAACGTCCTGCTAACACCCGTTATTCGGCGCGGGATTGCTCACGGGCAACACCCGCGCTGGATGCGCTCAATCCTCTGTCTTGTCACCCTGCTCATTGTCCTCCCGGCGCTCGCTGAGGCGCAGTTTATCAACTCGCCTTTCGATACCGGACTCACATCACTCCAATCTCTCTTTACAGGCACTGTCGCCAAGGTGGCCAGTTTGATTGCCATCGTCATTGGCGGCTACCAGTTCGCGCATGGCGAACCTGGCGCGAAGAAGACGCTGGCGGGCGTTGCCGCAGGCTCGGGAATTGCCGTTATGGCTGCCAACGTTTTGAGCTGGCTTTGGGGCATCTGACACGAACGCTGCTCTCAAGGTCGTAACCGCAACCAACAACCAACTTCAAATGTGAGGGGCAACCATGCAGACACACACCAATAGCCGGCGTCGGAAGCCGCAATCAATTCAGCCTGTTTGCATCCTGAACTTCCCCGACCCGCCAGACTGTTCCCAATTTGCGTGGACTGTGCCGCCTTTGCAAAGTTACGCGAATTGGCACCTCGTGGACGAACAAGACCTCACCATTACTGGACACTTCACAGAGGTGATTTTGCGCGGCGGTCCAACCACGATTGGCTATGGCAATATGGTTTGGGTCACGCCAGATGGGGCTTCGCATCCTGGAGCGTCAGTCACGAGCGTTAGCGGCCAGTCTGGCCAGGTCAGCCTTGACGGCTCCGGCTATTTCAACGGCACGCCCCTCAGGGGATCTTGCACATCGCATTGCTACACCTCGGATAGCAACGGCATCAACTATTACCCATCCAGCGGAATCAAGCGGGAAGACTCAAACGGAAACTGGATCGCGGTGGCCACAGATGGCACCATGACCGACACCATGGGGCGGGTCATCCCTCCGCTTCCTGGAACCCCATATACATCGAATTCAAATCCAACTGACGGATGCACCGGAACCCTTCCCATTGTTGCCGTAACCACATGGCAAGCTCCCGGCTTCAATGGTGGTTCACTTCTCTACAAATTCTGCTACACGGCCATTACGCTCAACATTCCGGAGAACGCCGACACCGATCAGTTTACCTTGACGTCACCGGTCAATTCCTCAAATTTCCGGTACATCATGAAGCTCCAGAGCGTCGTGCTGCCCAATAACGAGGGTGCATGGACACTCGAGTACAACTCACAAAATCCGGGAGATCCGGCACCGCCGGAAGGGCAGTCCTGGAACTACGGCGACCTCACCAAGATTACGTTTCCTACAGGCGGCTCCATTTCCTACACATATCAGCTTGCATGGACAGACCCCTCGGTTTCCATGGGGGTCACATCAAGAACAGTCAAGTCGAGTAGTTCGGACACTGGAGGCACATGGCAGTACTCGGATAATTGGTCGAACAATGGCCTCGCAGTGACCGTTACGGCCCCGGACGGCAATGACACTGTGCACCAGTTCGGCAACTTGTCCTCTGACGCTCCGCTGTACATGGAGACATCCACAAACTGGTATGCGGGCTCTTCCGGGTCGGGCACGCTCTTGAAGTCCAGTTCTACTTCCTATTCGTCGGCGGCCATCTATACGCACAGCGTCGGAATCCAAAAGGCAGAGACCGTCGCTTTCCCCACATCCGTCGTGACTACACTCGACAACGGCAAGGTCACCGAGACGGACACCTCCTATTGCTGCAGTTTCACGGCATCATGGGGAACCTTCTATGGCACCATGACCTATGGACGCCCCTCCGACGTGAGGGTGTACGAATACGGTTCTGGCTCTCACGGCGCGTTGTCTCAGGAGAAGACCATCACCTATGAGTTCCAGGCCAACAGCAGCTTCCTTTACGCAAATCTATTGAATGCCGTGGCTGCGGAGGATGTCTACGACGGCAACGGCAATCATATGGCTGACACCGCTTACGCATATGATGAGTCGGGCTATCTTCAGAGCAGCAGCCTTGGCAACTCGCAGCAGTTGACCAGCACCATTCTCTCCGGAGTCCGAGGCAATGTCACCTCTACTTCGCATTGGCTGAGCGGAGGATCGAGCCCCACTACACATACCGTTTGGTACGACTCTGGCGAACCCGACCAACTCATTGACGCTCGGGGAAACACCGCGTCAACCTACGCCTATTCTTCCAGCGTTTACTGGGGCGGATTGCCGGTTTCAGTCACCAATGCCAAGGGCCAGTCCACGCAGTATTCCTACGATACGGGCGGCCTTGGCCTCAAGACGGCCCTCACCGACCCAAACGGCAAGACCACGAATTACAACTACGACGTGACCGCGAGGCCGCTGAGTGTGGTGTACCCCGATACCTGTCCATCAAACGGCTCGGTCCATGGTGAGACCGATTACAACTATCCGGACGGCCCTCAATTCTGGTTCACCGTTTCCGAGGTGTCGTGCTTCACCATTCCCAACGTCGAGAAGGTGGATGTGGACGGACTTGGAAGGGAGACCCGGACAGAGATGCTGTCCGACCCAATTTCTCCGGTCTACACGGACACCACCTACGACACCATGGGCCGCAAGCATGCGGTATCGAATCCTTACCGTTCGGCCAGCGAGCCGACCTACGGGCTCACCACCTACGGCTACGAAGCCTTGGGCCGCACCTCGTCGGTAACGCACCCGGACAGCACGGCCATCACCTACCTTTACACCGGCGCGGCAGCAAAGACCACGGATGAAGGCAACGGGACCAGAAGTCTCTCGACCATCGCGCAAAGGGACGCGCTTGGCCGTGTTATCTCCGTCTGCGAGGTGACGAACTCAACGCAGCAAGGCACGGGCTCAGCCGACACCACGCCCGCCGCTTGCGGCCAGGATATCTCCGCGACCGGCTTCCTCACCTCGTACACATTCGATGCGCTCGGCAATCTCAAGACTACGTCGCAGGGCAATCTCTCGCAGCGCAACTTCACCTACAACACGCTGTCTCAACTCGTGACGGCCAACAATCCCGAGTCCGGCACCACCACGTACACCTATGACGCGAACGGAAACGTGCTCACCCGCGCCCGCCCGGCCCCCAACCAGCCTTGGAATGGCGTGGTGCAGGCAACCACCAACTACGCCTATGACCAACTCAACCGGGTAACCGATGTTACCTACACGGACACCTACAACACCTTGACGCCCACCCCGCCCGTTCACTTCGATTACGACACCACGACCGGAGCGCCATTCACCATCCCGTCGGCGCAGAACCTGGTTGGCCGGGCCGTTGACGCATACGTTGGGAGTGGTCCCCCCTACATCGCCGCGCGCGCCTTCAGCTACGATCCTGTGGGCCGAAAGGCCAAACTTGCCGAGTGCACCATTGAGGACTGTCCGTCGGCCTGGTACTACACCCTCACGAATACCTACGACGTGAACGGGGACCCATACACTTCCCAATTCCTCACCGCCGGTACGACGGGCTTCACGCTCACCTACGGCTATAATGGGACTATCCAGCTCACCGGAATCACCAGCTCGTGGATCGACTCGACGCATCCGGCGACGCTCACAACCGGCGGGATATACAGTCCGCTGGGCGGGCTGGCATCCGACACTTTGGGTAACGGCGTGAGCGAGACGTTCCTTTACGACCAGCGCGACCGGCTTGGCTGCGGCACCATCGCCAAGAACGGCATACCGCTGTACTCCTTGTGGCTCTCGAACGCCAACAACCAATGCACGCCCTCCGGAAGCGGCTACTCCGGCAACAGCAACGTGGTCACCTCGCATGATTCGATCAACGGGAACTGGACCTACACCTACGACGACTTCAACCGTCTAATCAGCGCAACCGCAAGCTCGGGACCCTGGAATGGAACCGCAATGACCTGGACCTACGACCGTTTCGGCAACCGCTGGACCCAAACCGGCGCTTCGCCCCAGTCGCAGTCCTACACCGGCGGCAACAACCGCATCGACGGCACCGCCTACGACCCCGCCGGAAACATGCTCGCCGCCCTCGGCAATCAGTACTGGTACGACGACGAGAACCGCGTCACGACCGCAACCCTCTTCCTCGGCGGAACCGTCCACTACGCCTATGACGCCGAAGGTCAGCGCATCCGCAAGTCCACCGG
>CAIWFH010000054.1 GCA_903911925.1 uncultured Acidobacteriaceae bacterium | reverse complement strand
GCCTCTTCAGCAGAATCTGTGGGGTGATTCCGGTTCCGGCAGTCGTCCCAAGTTGTGATAAAGGGCCATTTCCATCGCGTTGAACGTGCGAAAGCCGTAGGATCGTCTGGTAACCACTCGGGTTTTGTTGTTAAGCCCCTCGACGGCGCCACTGGAAATTTCCCCTTTGGCTCGAAACCAATTGAGGATGAGCGGTTCATGGTTTCGCAGCATCCGGGCGACCTTCTTCATAGGCTCCAAGCGACTCCGCATGGCCCGCTGGCACCAATAATCGAGAAAGCCCTCGGCCCAGGTTACCGATTTATACGTCCAAAAATGAGAGAAGGCTTCCTTCAATTCCCAGGCCCGTGCCGTGGCCAGTTTGCTTGCGAGCAGGGCCTTGAGCTTTTGCCGCGCCCTGCCGCGCACCCTGCTGCCGCGGCGTAGCAAGGGCCAGCGCATACTCTTAAGTTTTTGGGCGGCTTCCTTGCTCTTTGCCCGCAAGCGTGTGCTCTCAGCGCGGCGCACCTGATCAACCGCCTGATTCATATGGCTGGTGATATGGAACCGGTCCAAGACGTGCAGAGCTTGACCGGCCTTTTCCTTGATGACATTTAAGTACGGCTTCCACATGTCGCTACACACAAAGCGCAGCCCGAGTACGACCTCTGGCCCCAGTGCCTTCAGACCGCGCCGTAGCGTGGCTTGCGAGCGGCGGCGTCCCACCCACAGCAAGCGCCGGCAATGCACATCGATTTGGTAGATGACGGTCAGAAAGTTGTCTGCCCGCATGCCGTGTCCCCAATGAATCTCGTCTACTCCGATCGACTCGACTCCGAGCAGTTGGCGATGCGCCAGGCCCCACTCGACAAACCATTCCACCGACCGGTATACCGCTTCCCAACTGGTCTGGAAGGTCTGCGCTGTTTCCTGCCAACTGAGCCGTCTCGCCCAACGCGCCAGGAACCCCATCATGGTGCAGGTCACCGGACGCTTGCCGTCGCTCCAGGGAATGTGTTCGACGACTATCCCATGCTCGGTACACTCCACTCGCCGCGGCGCGTAACAGTAATACGTCGGAATCCCCCATAGCGGCACAAATAGCCAGCGCCGTTCCTTCAAGTGGTCATAGCCTGGGGCCGGCCGCTGACAGCGCGAACAACGCCCGCGGATCCCACGATGCGACTCCACACGGATCTCGATCTCGACCGGCTCCAATTGCCCCGGAATGCAAAGCATACGCACCTCCTGGTAGACGAACCCGACGAAGCGTTGCACCTGATTCAAGATAGTCTTAAGCTGTAGTTGAATGGCTGCTCTCCTTGTTGGAAGAATCTCTTTCTCTCAATTGCAGATTAATCCAATTCGATCGAGATCGGCCATTCTCGACTTCCACAAGGAAAGCAAACTCAGAACTCCCGGGTCCGCTTGGTTGGGAGCTTCACCCTCATATAAGGATTCTTTGGGCGGGGATGGGGCCCTTGTCAAGGCCGAGCGAAGCGAGCCCGAAGGGTTGCCTTGACAAGGGTCCCAGCCTCGCCCCATTCATGGTTAAGAGGGTGAAGCGGACTCACGCCACGCTTCATTTCGGTGAGGACTCACCCACAAATTCTGCGGAAGAGCCTTTTATTGATATCATTTGTCAGGTCTTTGAAGGCGAGCGTCTGATCGCCAGCCTTAATAAGCGTCTTCATCGTAACGACCATTGCGAAAGAGACTCCATCGGCAGTCTTTACAATCACCTGTCTCTTTTCTGGATTGACCATTTCGATCTTTCCCGTAATTGCCTCCTGATGCCAGGCACTCCGCATGGTCTTAGCCGACGGCGAGTTTGTTTTTGCGGCCACTCCGCCTGCCGCGGCCAAGGGGATCGAGAGCAGCACGGCACACGCTGCGCTGACAAGGATTCAAGGAAGCACACTCACACACAGAAGGGACTGCTAACTGCGCAGACCAAAGATGCAAACAAGGAAATGCGTGCCACACAGAACACGTGCCGGCTGGGGTCCCGCCGCGACGTCGACAGCTGCCCCGCGCGTGGTTCACTTGCCTGCCTCTGCCGGGCCCCCAGCCTTGGCTGCTGCGTTCTTGATCTTGAGCACCTCGCTGCCGATGCGGGTGATGTAGCGCTCAATGTCAAACTTGCGCTTGCACCCCGCGTAGTTCATGTACCGGATCTTGCCGAACACGGGGCGCTCCGCCCAGCCCATGTCGTGGATGCCGGCGATGGACCACATGCAGCCGACGTAGCCGTTCGGGTCCCGCCCGTCCAGGCTGTACCGGTCGTTCAGGTAGATGCTGTCCGCCAGGGCCGTGTCCGGGTCCGCCGTCCACTCCAGGATCTTCTTGGCCCAGTACATGCGCATGAAGCCGTGCATCTTGCCCAGGTGCACCAGCTCCGCCTGGGCAGCATTCCACAGCCGGTCTGCTGTGCGCCCCTCCTCAAGCTGCTGCCGTGAGTACAGGAACTCCCGCTTGTCCGCCCGGTGCACGTCCAGCGACTGGCGGGCCCAGTCGGAGGCGCCGGCCAGAGAGTCGTAGTGCTTGTTGTAGAAGCAAAAGTTGTCGGACAGCTCCCGCCGCACAACCAGCTCCTCCAGGAAGGACTCCACCGCCTTGCTGTGCTCCCGGCTGTGCTTCTTCGCCTCCAGCGCCGCCCGCTGGGGGGCCAGCTGGCCGAAGTGGAGGTAGGGGGACAAGCCGGAGAGGGCCTCTGGCACGTTTGGGTCATTCCGCTTCTCATACAGCTTCAGCCGCCTGGGCGTCAGGAAGTCAGCCAGGGCGGCATGCGCAGCCGCCTCACCGGGCTTGCACCAGGCCACCTCGGGGACGGCGGCGTCGGCAGTGGCGCCCGCAATGAGTGATGGCCAGTCAACACGCTCCGGCGCCGGCAGGTCTGGGCGCCAGTTGGGGACGCCAGGCATGGGGGGGAACTCCACCAGGTAGGCCGGCAGCTTGGCCGTGATCTTGGGCCGGATGGTGCGGGCCGCATACTCCAGCTTCGGGCTCGCCTCCCAGACTGGTACCACGTTGTGGGCGTCCACCTCGTGCATGGCGCACGTCACGCTGCGTGCCACATCATCACGCCACTCCCGCCCGCTCCTCAGAGGGCTGAAATCCGTGACCAGGAGCGACGCGCCGAGGCGGGTGCACAGGGCCGGCACGCTGGTTGCAGCATCCCCACGGACCAGGAAGAACGGCACGCCCAATTCCGCCAGCCTCCCAGCCGTGGTTTCCAGGCCACGGAGCATGAAGCCGAAGTGCCGGGCGCCGGCGTTGTGGAAGGACGCCAGGAGGTTGAAGCAGACGCAGAGG
>CAIWFH010000053.1 GCA_903911925.1 uncultured Acidobacteriaceae bacterium | reverse complement strand
CCCACCTGCCGCCTCTGTTGAGGAGTTGTTGCGGTTTGTCAGTGAACTCACGGAGAGACCACTACCGGCCAGAATCGATGCAGCCTTTCTGAAAGCCCGGGGATTAGAACATCCCGGCAATCTCCATGCACTTCAGTTCTTGAGCCTGGTTATGAAAGACTGTCAGCCCACGGGCGTGCTTCACCTGATAGGTGGGCAGAAAGGCGCCCGCTTGGCGCAGGATGTTTGGCAGTGGTCGGTGGTGGCATACTTTCCTCACCTGTTTGGCCACGATCCAAGCTTTTGCACCAAAGAGGAACTCCGCATCTGTTTCGGGGCGCACATGACTCGGCATCCTGACAACGTGGATGCCGCCGTCGCTTTCTACCTGGAGTTGCGGAAATCGGTGGGACCAGGGAGAGGGATTATTACCCCGACAGCCTCGGTGGAATCCGAGCGAATAAGCAAGCCGATGTCCGAGCAGACACAGCCTGGCTGTGACACGTTCCAAATACCAATTGGTACCGCGCGCAATGCGACACTTCATCTGCCGCATCCGTTTGATGCAAGGGACATCGATGCTGTCTACGCAGCCGTGGCCATGTTGCGCCAAACCTGCCGGTAGTCACAACTCAACCGGCCCTCTTTGAAGAGGCCTGCACGTCGCGGATGGCTGAGACAGGCAAAGCGAAACAAACGTGATAGAGCATCTGTTTCTGCAAGGACAACACGAGAGAGCTCCATCGCCCGTGGCGCGACTCGGCGGCCGGCGCAGCCGGCTGCATCTGAAGCTCATTTCGTCAGCGTACCTGTGATACGAAAGTGTGCGTAATCGACCGCAATCAGCGGAAAACAGTTGACGAGTGCCCATTCCTTAAGTACTGTGCTACCAACACTCTGTGTTACATGTCAAACTGGGTATGAGGCAACTCATAAACCGGAGGTTGGAGGGATCGCTCGTTGCCCAGTCAGTCCCGAGAATAGAAAGGTAGAACGCGTATGGGAAGAGCATTCGAAAGACGCAAGGCCTCCATCTTCAAGACGGCGGCCCAGAACTCAAAGCTGTATGCCAAATACAGCAAGCAGGTGTACGTGGCGGCCAAGAACGGCGTCCCCGACCCGGCGGCCAACCCGCACCTGCGCCTCGTCGTTGAGAGAGCCAAGAAGGAAAATGTTCCGAGCCACGTGATTGACAAGGCGATCCAGAAAGCCGCCGGCAAGGGAGGCGAAGACTTCCACTCCGTGCGTTACGAGGGGTTCGGCCCCGGCGGCGCGCTGATCATCGTCGAGTGCCTGACCGACAACAACCAGCGCACGATCGCCGAAATCCGCAGCTATTTTGTCAAAGCGGGCGCCAAGCTGGCCGCCAGCGGGTCAGTCGTGATGTCGTTCGACCACCTGGCGGTCATCTCGTTCAAGGGCGACTCGGAGGAGAAGGTGATCGAGGCGCTCTTCGCCGCGGACGTCGCCGTCGAAGACGTCGAGAGCAAGGACGGCGTCATCACAGTCTTCACCCCGCCGGCCGAGTTCTACAAGGCCAAGACGGCCGT
>CAIWFH010000052.1 GCA_903911925.1 uncultured Acidobacteriaceae bacterium | reverse complement strand
GTGTCCTCATAGCTGCCTTTGGCGGTTTTGCCGTCGGGCTCAGCCGTGAACCTGAGAATCCCGATCACCTTGCCGTCGCGCTTGTCCGTCTCCTCCAGCGTGGTTTTGTTCCGGATTTTGACGGAGACACTGGTAATGCCCGGATCGCCCTTCATCGGCGCATCGGCGCCGTTAAGATTTGCGGTATAACTCTGGCCGGTCGGGCTGGTCATGGTGATCTCGCGCCCGTTCACTTTGAAAGTGAACGCGGTTGCGTTGTCTGACAGATTTTCTATCTTGGTCGTTCGCCAAGAACCCGAGACTGCATGTGACCCGTCGGGCCCCCGGGCCACGCGTCTCGCTTCCTCGCTGCCCGTCACTGGCGCCCCGCCGTTGGTGTTGCTGCTATCACTGAATTCGAACTTCATGGTGTGGCCGTCCGGCGAAATGGTCGTAGTCGAAGTCGATACGACCTTGCCGTCTTTCTTGTCTGTCTCCTGGATTACGGTCTCGCTCACGATCTTGATCGCAATGGTGTCCATATAGGGATGTCCGGCTACGGTTTGGTCAGAACCATCAGCCGCGATCTTGTACGGCGGGGTACACGTCATGCACTCGTACATGCCGTCCTGCAGGTTGTAGGTATCCGGCTCCCTGGGGAAACTGACCTTGCTCGGATCGGTTTTCCAGGTGCCGTCGAACGGGCTTTGCGCGGGCAGCGCTGCAGGAGCTACCAAGGCCGCTAAGACCAAGGGAAATAACAACTTTCTCATCATGAACCTCCAAGGGAATAAGGTAGCCTTGCATTTCGAAGCTGCTTTTGACAAGGAACAAATTTGTCTGCCTTCAGCAGTTCTGAAAAATGGCAACTTGGCCAAAAGGACGAACCGTGACAAGGTTGCCGGCTCACCAGCCAATCCTCTTCAAGCGCGGTACTCTATTCCGCAATGCGATACGCCAACCCGGCGAGTGAGGCTCATCACATCTAGGGGATAGGTCGCACTTCTACTATTCCATGCATGACAGCTGCGACCCTTATTCTTGTGGCCCCTTGTTCGCTTCTGTTGGGTGCAGTGCTGCAAATTCTCGTAGCAAAGCTCTGTTCCGCCCGGACCAAGGGAATTCTCGCCGCGCTTACCTGCCTGCCGCCCGTTCTGGCTGTGGCGACAACCATGCGGCTGGTCCAAACCGGACAGGCGATTGAACTCAACTTGCATGCGTGGGACGGCCCCTTGGCGCTCGTCCTGCACGTGGACGCTCTGAGCGTCCTGTTCGCGCTGATGGGGACGCTGCTGGGTGGATGCGTGATGCTCTACTCCATCGGCTACATGGCCCAAGACAAGTCCGCCACCCGCTTTTACGCCTCGATGCTCATCTTCATCGGCGGCTTTGTGGGGCTGGTCTACAGCGCCAACCTGTTCATCTTCTATCTCTGCTGGGAACTGATCGGGCTGTGCTCCTTTAGCTTGGTGGGATTCTGGTACACCAACAGCGAAGCCGTGGCAGGCGCGCGCAAAGTCCTGCTGATGACCCACATCGCGGGCTACGGACTGCTGGCCGGCATTTTGCTTATCTATCACCGCACCGGCAGCACCCTCTGGACCGATCCCGCTGTGGCCCGCTGCTTCACCGGCGGTATCTTCGTCCTGATGCTGGTGGCCCTCGTGGCCAAGAGCGTGCAGTTTCCCATCCACACATGGATTCCTGAGGCCATGGCCGCGCCCACTCCGGTCAGTGCCCTGCTCCACGCCGCCTGCTACGTAAAAGCCGGCGTCTACCTCGCGGCCCGCATGCACAGCTTTGCGGCATGGCCGGTTGCCTGGGGCGGATCCCTTGTCTGGATTGGCACCATTACCATGGCCGTCGGCGTGATGTACGCTATGGTGCAGACCGACCTGAAGCGCATGTTGGCGTTCTCGACCGTCAGCCAGATCGGCTACATGATGATGGGCATCGGCATCGGCACGCCCCTGGCCATTACCGCTGGCCTGCTCCATTGCCTCAATCACGGATTCTTCAAGGGCGGCCTCTTTCTGACCGCCGGCTCTGTGCAGCATGCCGCCGGAACGCGCGACATGAACAAACTGGGCGGCCTGGCCCAGAAGATGCCGCAGACGACGCTTTCGTGGATGGTTGGCGTGGGCAGCATGATGGGCATCCCATTGATGAGCGGTTTCGCCAGCAAGTGGATGCTTTACGCTGCTGCATTGCAGGCTGGATGGACGGTTCCCGCAATGATTGCATGGGCTGTAAGCCTTGGCACAGTGTTCCTGGGCGCAAAGGCCACCAGCGCCGTGTTCCTGGGACCGACAACTGAAGCGACCAAAGACGCGCATGAATCCCCGCCGACCATGGTCTGGGGAATGGGCTTGATGGCCGCTGGCAGCATCGTGCTTGGCGTTGCTCCTCAGTTGGCAGTCAACTTCATCTTGAACCCGATTCTGATGGCGATGGGCATGGGCATGGGAGTGCACGTGACCTGGCTTGGAATGTCGACGGATACGGGAAGTTTCTCGACGGGCGGCGGACTGGTTCTGGCGCTGGTTTCGGTGATCCTCGGCGGCGCCATTTACGCCGTTGCCTACGTCGCGCGTCCGGCTACCGCCGGCGGCGGGGCGGCCCTCGCGGGTGCGGGCGGCGGCATCTTCACAGGCGGAGAACCCCTGTCTGACCAGGGGAGACTCACGGCAGGCGACTTTTCCGACATCTTCCTGCAGAACTGGCATACGTTCTTCCGCTGGACGAATGTGGACCGCGTTTACCTGGGCGTCTGGAGCGGAATGCAGGCTGTTTCCCGCGCGTTGGGCGTGGCCGTCTCGTGGATGGAGCGCAATTCTCTCACTCTCCTCGTCCTGCTTGCCGCGGCGATCTTCGCGCTCGTTCGCTGGGCGGTTCCTGGAGTCCAGCCCAACTTGCCCGGCGGCATTCTCCTCGCGCCCGATCTTCATGCCCCTACGATCCTTGTCGTAGCAATAGCCGTGGCTGCCGGAGCGCTCCTCTTATCGTCGCTGGTCAGCGGAGTTCGAACCAAGTTGCCGCTCTGGCCCTGCGTGATTCTCGTCGGCGGGCTCTCAGTGGCCGGTCTGATGGTTACAAATTCGTGGCTCCGGATCGGTCTTCTCGAAGCAGCTGCACTGCTGACAATTGTGCGAGTCTGGCTCACAGCGCGTTCACAAAGGGCCAAGTTCACCTATCTTGCTGTGGTCCTGATCTCGGCAGGAACCATCGTTGCGGGCCAACTGCTCTACAACGCACAGGATCAGGCTTGGTCGCGGGCTCTTATGCTGACCAGCGTCCTGGTCAAGCTGGCGGCTGTACCGCTTCTCTTCTGGCTTCTCTCGCTAGCAGATGAACTGCCCGCGCTCGTCCTCGGCCTGATTATTGCGGTTGTTGATATGGCGGCCTTCGGCGAGTTCTGCATCGGTGTTCAGGAGATACCCACCGCGCTCACTCCACCCGTGCTGCTGCTTTCGATTGCCGCTCTCTCATCCTTCATTGCCGCCCTGCTTATGCTTACGCAGCGCAGCTTGAAACGTTTGCTCGTGCTTTCGACGGTAGAGGATGTGGGCTTTCTTCTTCTCGGGCTTGCTTGTGTCAGTGCTTTAGGAACATCGGGCGTTGTGTTCGCAGCTGCGACACACGCTCTGGCCAAGGCTCTGCTTTTCATCTGCCTCAGCGGCCCCGAAGCCGATGGCGCGTTGGACGGCAACCACACCGGCCTCATCTCCCGTTATCCGGTGGCTGCGTTTGGCTTCCTGTTCGGGACGCTGGCGATGTTGGGCATTCCCCCGACCATGGGTTTCCTGGGCCGCTGGAGACTTTACGAGACGGCGGTACAAATCGGCTGGCCAGTTGCCGCGATCTTCATCCTGTGTTCAATCTTCGCGCTGATTGCCTACGTTCTCGCATTGACCCGCATCTGGTGGGGTCCGGCATCTCAAGAAAATTCGCCTCCGGGCAAGGAGCCATTCCTGCTGCAAGCCGTGATTGTTGCGTTGGTGGTTGTTGTGCTGGCTGCGGGGATTTGGCCCAACGCTCTGAACATGCTGCTTGGAGGGAAACTATGAACCTCTGGAACAAATTGATGTGCTACTCCCGCCGACGCAGCCCGTGGCTTTTCCACATGAACGGGGGCAGTTGCAACGGCTGCGATATCGAGTTGATCGCCAGCCTCACTCCGCGCTACGACGCCGAACAGTTGGGCGTGCGGCTTGAAGGCAGCCCGCGCCATGCTGATATTCTCTGCATCACCGGGCCCATCACCCACAACGCGGTGGGCGCCATCAAGGTCGTCTATGACCAGGTATTCGGGCCCAAGGCCGTAGTGGCCATCGGCTCCTGCCCGGCGACGACGAATGTTTTTATCGAGAGCCGCACGCTGGACGGGCCGCTCAACAAACACATTCCGGTTGACGTTTTCGTCCCCGGATGCCCGCCGCGGCCTGATGCCATTATTCAGGGCGTGGCCAAAGCGGCGGAGATACTGGCTGAGAGAGCTTCGAAGAAGTTGCCAGTCGCGCCGGTCGTAATGCCCCTGGTTGGAGAAGGTTGCGGCGGCGCTTGCGCATGCGGCGGCTCCGGCGGGTGCGCAACGAAAGAGGTGCAGGCATGAACATGACAACTGCTCTTGCGCGCCTGCTTATCTTTCCCGGACTTCTGTTCGCTATCCCTGGCGCGTGGTTCATCCTCTGGGTTGAGCGCAAGGCGGTTGCCTTGATGCAGGGCCGCATCGGACCGCCCTTCATGCAGCCGTTCTTCGATTTCATCAAACTGCTTGGCAAAGACACTCCTCCCCGCGAGGGAATCGGCGGCATGCTGATGAAGGCCTGGCCGCTGATTGCGGTTTCCGCCGCGGCCGGCGCGGTGGGCCTGCTGCCTGTGCTGCCTTCCTCCGGCGGCTTTGAGGGCGACCTCATCCTCCTGCTGGCGCTGCTTGAAGTGCCTTCGATGTGCATCATCGCGGCGGGCTTCTCGTCGCGCTCCATTTTTGGCGAAATCGGCTCGGCTCGCGAAGCCGTGTTGAGCGTCAGCTACAACATCGTCTTTCTGCTCGCCATCCTTTCCATCGCAGCATCGCAACATACGTTTAGCCTGGAGACGCTGGCACAGCTTCCGGCGTCGCCGCTGCGCTGGCTGGGAGTGCTGGCGCTTTTGATTTGCCTGCCGGCCAAGCTGCATCTCAATCCTTTCTCGCTGCCCAACGCGGAGCAGGAAATCTACTCCGGCCCGATGACCGAATACGCCGGTCCCGAACTGGCAATGTGGGAACTGTCGCATGGGTTGGAATGGGTTGCGGCAACCGGATTGGTGGCCACGCTGGCCGCTCCGCATGTCACATTCGGATGGCTTGCCATTCTCATTTTCGTCGCATTTTCATTCGGAATCGTTCTGATGTTGTCGGCGGTAGCGTCGGCCACGGCGCGCCTGGCGATTGACACAACAGTGCGCTTCTACTGGCAAGTCACACTTATCTTCGCGGTTCTGGCCATTTCGTCCGCGCTCTTCATGAGGTTCAGGTCATGAACATCCTCGTCATGCTATGGAAAAACCTGTGGGGCGGCTCAAGGACGATGCTCTTCCCCGCGCGACCCGAGGTGACCGAACATTATCGCGGCCTGGTGCGCTTCGATCCCGAGTTGTGCAGCGGTTGCGCCGTCTGCAAGTTCCGCTGCACGGCAAAAGCCATCGATTTCAAAGGCGGCAAGGGCGTATTCACATGGAGTTACGATCCCGGCCAATGCACCTTCTGCGGACGCTGCGTGGACGGTTGCAAAGACCATGCATTGAGCCAGGAATCGGCATGCCCGCCCATCTATACGACGATCGGCGAATTGAAAGAGGCGTACACGGTGGCTCGCAAGCCGCCCGCGCCACGGCCCGCACCGGCTGTTGCCGCACCTGCTGGCCCAACAGAACAAGCGGCTGCCCCTGCCGCTGGAGGTACTGAATGACACAGCTGAAGGCCATTTCAGAAAAACTGGGAATCGAAAATCCCTGGGTAGACAAAGGCGGCGTGCAATGGCTCGAACCCGGCACTGTGAGCCTCCGCGAGCTTGCCCGGGCGATGAACGAGTTGCAGGCCCGTTTTATCACCATTACCGCTTATCAACTCCCCAAAGTCGAGGGACTCAAGCTCGAGTACCACTGGGACATGAATGGACAATTGCTGGGCTTTCCCTTCAAGCTTGCCGGCAACTCCATTGAAAGCATCTACGACCTCTGCGAGGCCGTGGATTGGATTGAACGCGAAATACACGAGGAGTATTCCATCGACTTCTCCGGGCGCGAGTACGAACCGCTTCTGCTGCGCCAGGGAGACACGTCCGGAGTGAATCTTCGCGAGGAGGTCGCAAAGTGAGCTACAAAATCCCCATGGGCCCCTACCACCCGGCCCTCGAAGAGCCCTACAAGCTAGACCTGATCTGCACCGGCGAAACCGTTACCGACGCCAAGCTGCATATCGGCTTCAACTTCCGCGGAATTGAACACCTGGCCGAAACGCGCAACTACATCCAGGTCATCGCGCTGATGGAGCGCGTGTGCGGCATCTGCTCCAACATCCACACCCTCACCCTCTGCCAGGCCATGGAAGGGCTGACCGCTCTTACTCCGCCCCCGCGCGCCCAGTACATCCGCGTGGTGATGGCGGAACTGGAACGGCTGCATTCGCACGTGCTTTGGGCAGGCATTGCA
This sequence comes from uncultured Acidobacteriaceae bacterium, assembly GCA_903911925.1. Classification (GTDB taxonomy): domain Bacteria; phylum Acidobacteriota; class Terriglobia; order Terriglobales; family Acidobacteriaceae; genus Telmatobacter. Next base: position 50,197 of record CAIWFH010000052.1, on the reverse strand, counting down.
GCCAAGCTCATGGGCTTCAAAACCATGTTCATGACCTGCTTCGAACTGCGCGAAAAGGTGATGGACATCCTCCAGGCCATCAGCGGCAACCGGGTGAACTACTCCATGAACCGTGTAGGCGGTGTCAATCGCGACATCGACGATCCGCAGGCTGTGCTCAAGATGATCGACGCGCTTGAAGCGGAGATGCTTCGCACCGTGATTCCCATCTTTACCACCAGTTCCACGGCGCGGTCGCGCTGCGCCGGAATTGGCGTGCTGACTCATGCGAAGGCCATCTCCTGCGGCGTTGTGGGCCCGGTGGCGCGCGCGTCGGGCGTTGGCCAGGACATTCGCAAGGCCGCTCCCTATGCGGCGTATGGCGAGATGGAATTCGATGTGCCTGTACAGCCGGACGGCGACGTAAAGGCCCGCCTTCTTGTGCGTGCTCTCGAGATTATGGAAAGCTGCAAGATTCTGCGCCAGGCGCTTTCCAAGTTGCCTCCAGGCGAACTTTTCGTCGGCGACGGCAAGTTCGACTTCACCAAGATGGTCACCACCACCTCCACCAGCCGCGTTGAAGCGCCTCGCGGCGAAGTCATGTACTCTGTCTCGTGGAAAGAGGGTTCAAGAAACCCGGCCAGGGTTCATGTCCGCACGCCGACCTTCGCCGTTATGCCAGCCATCCGCTGGATGGTGCTGGGAGCGCGGCTTGCCGACACACCACTGATTCAAGCCTCGATCGATCCTTGCTACTCCTGCACCGACCGGTAGCCTGAGAGACAATGTTGATGCAAACGCCGCTTCCTAACTGGAGCGGCGTTTGCTTATGGCCTTGACATTGAAGTGCACTTGGCTTTGTAATCGGATTGTTGGTTGTGGTGAAGGAGTTCACCCTTAACCGCTGTCCCGCCCGATTGGTCGGACAGATGATGACTCCTGACAGGGGTGCCTGTCGCGGAGTCATGTCCCGGCAAGTTCCCTGATACGAATCCGGTTTGCATTGATCATAGGTCTCAGTCAGTGAGCCTCCTCTGACATGGCTGTTGACCTGCGAGCAATGTAATCTGAAACAGGGGGATGCTTTTGCAAAAATACCTGCTCATCGGGGTTGGCGGGGCGCTTGGTTCCGTCGCGCGTTATTGGGTCGGTTCCACAATCTCCGGACGCATGGGAATCCGCTTCCCGTACGGTACCTTCCTGGTCAACTTTACTGCCTGCGTTGCCCTTGGCTTCGCGCTCACTTACCTCGGCAAGCGCGTCGATTTTGACCCGGCATGGCGTTTCCTCATTGCCGTTGGGTTCATCGGCGCCTACTCAACCTTCTCCACCTACGAGTGGGAAACGCTCTCCACCCTGCGCTCAGGCGCGTTCGCCCTCGGCGCTGTTTACGCAGTCGGCAGCCTCATTGTCGGCCTGGCGGCAACGTGGTGCGGCGCGGCACTCGCTGAGCTTCTCTGATTGGGGTTGCGCTTTCATAGCCGCCAGTGATTCAATTCCTTCTTGTGACACGCGCGGAGACGATCGCATATGCTCACCAGCGGAAAGGCACTTAAAGTTACCCTGTACCTCAGCGATGGCGCCAAGCATCACGGCGTGCCGGTGTACACCAGCCTCCTCGATTTCCTCTTCAAGAGCGGCATCGCCGGCGCCACCGTCTTCAAGGGAGTCGCGGGCTTCGGCGCAAAGCACCGCATCCACTCCGCGCACATCCTCGAAATCTCAGATCATCTGCCTGTCGTGATCCAGTTCATCGAGAGCCGCGAAAAGGTTGAGGCCATCTTGCCCGAACTGGAAAAGCTCGCCGGCTCAGGCCTCATTGAAGTGAACGAAACCAACATCATCGTGCCGCATCGCAACTGACTACGGGACCGACGTGAACGGCGAGGCCGGAAGACCTTCCCCGTCGAACAGGTTGCACTGCGGGCCGTTGGCCCACCCGTAGCGAACATAGACCGGTTCTGCGACAGACGGACTTGAGGCCAGCACGGTAGCTCCCTCTACTGTCGCCGACGCCGGCGCGAACTTGCCGTCCTTGCCTGCCACCTCAAATCCCGTAACAGCGGCGCCTTTGGCGGTCAAACCCTTGGCGTGATCGAACCAGGCGCGAATCGCAGTTCCTTCCGGCGTTGCCTGGCGGAACGACGGACCGGTGTACTCAATTGTCTCGCCGTAACTGATGGAACGGGCGGCAAGGGCCAGCCGATGGCCGACATCAATCTTGTCGGTAGGGTGCACATCGTCAGGGTTGCCGATGTCGATGGTGACCGCCATGGCCGTGTTGCGCAGCGCCAGCGTTTTCCGCTGCTGCTCGCGCAGGGTCGGCCAATCTTCGTTGGGAGTGGATTTGTAGTTCGAGATCTGCACGTAGAGAAACGGGAAATCGCCAACGCCCCACTGCTTGCGCCAGTCTTCAATCATGGCACCGAAGACGCGCTTGTAAAGCGGCGCCCGCACCAGGGCGCTGTTGCTCTCGCCCTGGTACCAGATTGCGCCTCGAATGGGAAATGGCGTCAGCGGCGCAATCATCCCGTTCCACAGCATCCCCGGTCCCCAGCTGTCCAACTGCGGATGCCAGGGAAACTTCGGATCCGGCTTTCCCTGCGCTTTGGCTTCCTCGCGCTGGCGCTGCTCGTCTTTGTCTTCGAGTTTCGTGTTTTCTTCCTGCTCGGTCATCTTTCCCCATGAAACAAAGACAGGGGCCAGGGCTGCATCTTCGCCGAGAGCCGCCATCCGGGTCCAGGTATCGGCCAGGGTTCCGCCCCAACTGGAATCAATCACTCCCACCGGCACGTGTTCGCGCTGCTCAATCTCGCGGGCAAAGTACCAGGCTACAGCGGAAAAGTCAGTGGCGGTTTCAGGGGTTGACGCCGCCCAGCCATCGGTCTCGATGTCATCCAGCGGGTAGTTGATGGCACGTTTCTTCACGATCAGAAGCCGGATATGCGCATTCGTTGCATGGGGCAGATCCTGCGCGGCTGTGGCCGCCTTGCGCATCTCAAATTCCATGTTGGATTGTCCGGAGGCTACCCAAACGTCGCCAACCAGCACATCGTCGAGCGTGATGGCCGGTTCGGCAGATGAAGCGGCCGCACCGGCAGCCGCAGCGAGGGTTCCGCTCACGATCATCTGAAACGGGCCGCCCGCTGCTCCAGGCTTGAGGTACAGGCTCCACCGCCCCAGTCGCCCGGCAACGGTTGAGCGCGTCTCGCCGCGAAAATTGACGCTGACTGTTTCGCCCGGTGTTGCCAACCCCCAGGCGTGTACCGGCAGATCGCGCTGAACAACCATGTGACTGGAAAATACCTTCGGCAGGGTAACTTCCGCAATCAGAGATGTACAGGGCAACAGGGCAAGCAGGAACAGGAATCTAATTTTCACGAGAAGCCTCACTGGAAACATGGTACGCGAGGGCCCCGGATGCAAACAGAAGGATCCAAGCTTACACGCGACCATGGAGCAACTTCCTTGTGGATTCCGTGTAATAGCAGAAGGAGAATCGTACCTGAAGCGACGGTATTGCCAAGTGTGGAATCGCCGCGCAGGCCTGAATGCTCTCCATCACCCTGCCAGAAGAGACAGTCGAACGCGCAACGAAAAAAGGGTGGAACCAGCGATTCAGAGAGGAGGTCGAGATTCTTGGCGATGGCTTCGATACCCGCTGTGCGCACTTTTTTACTTTCCCTGTCGGCTCTTTCCGTTCTCATCTTGTGCAGTTCCGGCAGCCACGCACAGGCTGCCCTTCTGCTGGAAGAGCCATACGGGTTCTTTGGGACACTCAACCCTACCGGGCACAATGCCGTCTATTTTGATCGGATTTGCGCTGAGACGCCCATCAAACTGCGCTGCTGTGAAATGGGGGAGCCTGGGGCCGTGATCGCCCGATACCAGGGAATTGCCGGCTATGACTGGGTCGCGATTCCTCTTGTACCCTATCTCTATTCAGTGGATTCCCCGGCAGAAGTCTCTGCGCCCGTGGATCGGAGACAGGTGGCGAAACTCCGCAACAGGTACCACGAAGCGCATCTGCTCAGTCTGGGGAGAAGGTTCCTGCGGGCAACATCATGCGAGGCGGCTGGGCTCAGCTTCTGGGCGTTGCCTATGAGCGCCGCATCTTTGCTTTCCGGTTTGAAACAACAGCCGAACAGGACGACGCCCTGATTGCACGATTGAACGACCGCGAAAATCGTTCGCACTTCGAGCTGTTTTACAACAACTGCGCCGATTTTTCGCGTGACATTCTGAACCAGAACTTCCCCAACACTTTTAGGCGCAACTTCTTGCCCGACGCTTTCGTGACCACTCCCAAACAGAATGCGGAGAAGCTGGAGCGCTATGCGCGGATCCATCCGGAAACACTCCTTTCAGTGTTTGAGATTTCCCAGGTCCCCGGTTTTCGCCGTCATAGCAAATCGAACAAGGGCGTTGCCGAATCGTTGATTACCACCGGTTATGCCGTCCCAATCGTCATGCTGAACCCCTACGTGGCTGGAGGGTTGCTGGCCGATGTTGCCATGCGCGGCCATTTCCGTTTGATTCCGAAGGATCGCCAGATCCTCACGCCGGCCAATTTGCAGGCATTGACAGGCCCCTCCCCCTCCGCGCAAAATTCCGACAGCGCAGGTGTCCAGGTCCCCAGCGCCGCAGCGGCCGGTTCCGCATAAGCACAGGCGGCCCCGGAAGCCAACTCTGGCCTGAGAGAAATCAAGGTTCCGAATGAGTGAATCAACACCGCAAAGCCACAAGAGTCATGCGCGGTTCGACCCCCCATACCACTTCGTATTAGGTTTGTTCTTTATTGCCAACCTCGTCTTCGCAGTCTTCCACCTCATCCACAATTGGGGGGATCACCGTATCTCGGCAGGATGGTTCCTGGTCCTCTCGATCGTGGCGTTCATTCCCTACCTCAGGCTGCGCTCGTATCCGCTCAAGGTACAGGATCGCGTGATTCGGCTCGAAGAGCGAATTCGCTTGCAGGCCTTGGCTCCATCGGAGTGGCACTCGCAAATTTATCGCCTGAGTGAAGACCAGTTGATCGGGCTGCGCTTTGCCGCGGATGACGAAGTTGTCGAATTGGCCAAGCAAGCTCTGGAAGGGAATCTCAGCCGCAAGCAGATCAAAGAGCGGATCAAGAATTGGCGGGCCGATTACTGGCGCGTCTGATTCACCCCGCGGAAAAATGACCGGCCTCGCAGGGATGCGGAGGCCGGTCATTGTTTACTGAAGATTGGCAGATGCTCCAGTTACTTCACGTCGCTCACTTTCCCGTCCTTGAATGTCACCTTCATTCCGTTGTAGTAGTAGATGGTTTTGGGACCAAGATTGGCAACCTTTGTTGGCGCGCCCATAGCGGCCTACACCTGGCTGGTGGACTGGCCTAACACGAGAGGGGGGCTGCTGCGACCTTGGTTAGCTTGATTTGCGAGACGAGCTTTTCCTGAACCAGTGTCGCCGGGTCATCGACCTGAGCCGCAATCTCAATGCTGCAGATCGCAGCTATGAAGACAAGACCTGTGGCGCCGAGCTTGTGCGCTTGTGCCATATGCCACATCCGAAATTTGGAGTTTTGGGGAGAGAGTCCTACAAGTTCGCAAAATATTTGTCACATTTTGCGGCGGTGTCAAACCGTTTCGCAATGTTAAATATTCACAAATAGTTGGCAAAAGAAGGCCGACAATTCTTCTGATTCATCGTCGGCCCTCGCAGTCTGCTTGAACGGCTGTTACTCTTCCGGCGTTAATTGTTTGTTTTCGCTTGCCCCTTCAGCGTCGGCGATAGCTTGTGTGTCCAGTTCATGCTCGTGGCGATATTGCGCGACGGGCATCTTGCCATCCCACCAGGCCCAGTTCATCGGATAGACATCTGGATCGAAGAACACCTGGTAGAAGTGCCAGACGATGATGGCCAGTGTTGCGAGAATCGCTTCATAGAAGTGCACCGCGGTAGCCACATCAACCCACCAGCGCGCCAGCAGGTTACCGGTGGAAACATTGGCCCACATCATCACCCCGGTGACGGCCATAAGCGCAGTGCCCCAGACCAGGGCCCAATACTCAGCCTTCTCCGCGTAGTTGAAGCGGCTGAACTTCGGCTTCTCTCCGCCAAGGCCAAGGTAATAGCGCATGGTGGCAAAAGCGTCGAATGCATCCTTGGGCATTGGAGCAAGGTCGCAGATAAGTCGGCGGCCTTCCCTGGTTACAAGCAGGTAGAAGAAGTGATAGATGCCTGCCGCAATCAGCACAACTCCGGCGATGCGATGGGCGACGCTGCGTAGTCTCTCGCCGTTGCCGAGGATCTCGGCAATCCATGAATTCGGGAACTTGAGTGCGAATCCGGTGATGACCAGGATGATGAAGCTGGTGAGAAGCACAAGATGCTGCCAGCGCTGGTGTTCGGTCATGCGGACCATGCTGGGGTTCTGCATCCGGCGCCGGGCAACCGCCTTGCTGCGCCAGATGATGACGTTGTGCAGGAACATGGCGCCGATCACCAGGAAGATGAGCGCGAGGTAGAACCACCGCACGTAGCGCACCGCAACGGTACCAATGTCCTTTGACTTGCCGCCGTCGATGTGAACCTTGTTGAGCGTGAACTTCTGGGTAACGCCCTTATGGCACTTGCCGCAAGTGGCATCCAGATTGGTCTTGTTGATGGTGGAGCGGGGATCGCTGGAGGGCAGGATGTTATGCACACCATGGCAACTGGCGCAGTTGGCGACAACTGCCGAGCCGCCCACCGCAGCCAGACCGTGATAACTGTCCATATAGGTTGAAACGCGGTTGCCGGCGACGCCGAACTCCTGCGAAAGCCGAACGCCGTCGTGGCAGCGCGCGCACGTTGTGCGAGCCACATTCTGCTCGGAGACCGACGAGTTGGGATCGATGTGCGCCTTGATGGAGTGGATTCCGTGGCAGTCGGTACACACCGGCGAAAGCCCGTTGCCTCGGCTGATTCCCTGCCCGTGAATGCTCTGCATGAACGTCTTGGAAACCTCGGCGTGACACTTGCCGCAGGTGGCCGGAACATTGAATTTGTAGATGGGCGACTTGGCGTCGTTGGCGGGAAGAATCTCATGCGCGCCGTGGCAGTCGGTGCAGACAGCGGCCTTGGTCGAGCCCTTCTCCGTCGCCAACCCGTGCACGCTCTCCTGGTATGACATGAAGGTCTGCGCGCTCTCGCCGTTAGCCTCAACCAGGAACTTCTGCCCGTGGCATCTGCCGCACGTAACTGGAATGTTGGCGTGGTTGACCGGCGACTTGGCGTCGTCTGCCGCGAGAATCTCGTGAGCGCCGCCATGGCAATCCTGGCAATTGGCAGACACGAGCTGGCCGGCCTTGCTGGCCTTGGAGTGCAGGCTGTGTGAATATGCCGTTTGCGCGTCGGCGTGGCACTGGGCGCAGGTGATCTTCTGCGGAGGAGCCTCGTGCACCAGGCTCTTGACGTCTTTATGGCAATCCACACAGGCAAACATGCCGCCATGAATGGAGTGCTTGAACTTGGCCTCATCCACAAACAAGCTGGCTGGCTTCCCGCTCACATCCTTGGTCAGGGTGCTGTCGGAGTGGCAGGCGAGGCAATCTTTGTCTTTGAGCTTCTGCTCAGCGCGCGCCGTGAAGGCACAGGCGAGCAGGGATAGGGCGAGGACTTGCGTGAGGGTTCTGCTTGCGGAGTTCACGCATCTGAGGAGATGCTTTCGCGAAGAGTTTGACAGTGACTGGAATCACAAAGGCCGGGTCAACTGACCACGGTTTTCGTATCTTCTGTGATTGGTTTCACTTGCGCCGCACACGGAAAGACTTTGAGGGCAGCGTGGAACACGCTGCCCTCAAGGAAATGCGTCTCGATAGTCTCAGGTCAGATGAAATACGCGCTCAGGGTCAGCACCAGAAGCGTCAGGCCAATGAAGATCGCGATGAACCCAACCACCTTTGAGAAGTTGGTGAACCAGAGCGCCGGTGCTTCGGCTACTCGCGCTTCCAGTTTTCCCTCGCGGGCCAGGCGCTCATATTCCTGCGAGCGCTTGTGCTTGAACTCTTCTTCGCTTTCGACGCCGGTGAAGACCACCATGTCCATCGGAAAGCTATCAGGACGCAGATGGGTGTTGACGAAGTGAATCGAGAAAATGAAGAGAATGGCCAGCAGGCCTTCTTCACTGTGAATCACCAGCACGGCATTCAACGCCCAGCCGGGCAGGAACCTGGCGAAGAAAGGCGCGAACCACATGGCATATCCTGAGAAGCCGATGACGATCATGCCCCAGAAAACTGCCCAGTAATCGAACTTCTCCCAATAGGCATAGCGCTCAAACTGCGGCTTCGGTCCCAAGCCGACCATCCAGCGAAGGTGCCCTACCAGGTCCTTCACGTCCTTCCAGTTGGCAACCATGGAGGTTACGCCCCAGAAGATACCCTTTTCGCGATTGACAACCCCGCGCTGGAGGATGGCCTTCAAGTGGACAAGAAACGCCAGCGTAAGCGCAACCGCAAAGAGCTTATGGAAGAAGATGATCGCGCCAAAACCGCCCACAGCACTGGCAAAACGCCGCGCCCAGAAGCTCTGGCTGAATCGCATTGGCAGCCCCGTGGCCGCCAATCCCAGGAACGTGGTGAAAAGCACGGCGTGGAGCGCTCGCTGCTCGCGCGTGAAGCGCATAAAGAAGCGGCCCTTCCCGCCGTGATGCAGGGTTTCACTTGCCTCTTGCTCCAGATCAGGCATTCTTTTCTCCTTCGGCGGATTTTCTCTTGACCTGGTCATATCGCGAGCGGATCAGCCACAAAATGGTGTGAATCATGAAGAACGTAAGCACGCTGCCCAGCAGCAGGTTCATAAACAACCTGATGAAGTAGAGCGCCGGGTTCAGCTTGCGATTGTGCGCGTTGGCATGGGGCTGGTATTGAACGAAACTTTCGTTCGCGCCCACATGGCATCTGCCGCATGTCTTTACCAGATTCGCCGGAGCAATCGGGGACCGCGGATCGGATGCCGGCAACACATCGTGTGCTCCGTGGCAGTCCCAGCAGCGCGCCGTCTCAACATAGCCGCCTAATGCGCCCAGTTGCGAATGGAATGTATCGCGATACGTCGAGAATTTTTCCTTGTGGCACGAACCGCAAATCGGAGTGGACTGCGTGCGGAACGCCGACTCGGTCGGTTGCAGAATCGCGTGAGCCGTGTGGCAGTCAGAGCAAACCGGAGCGTCCAGCTTTCCGGCAGCGACAGCCTTTCCATGTACGCCGTTTGCGTAGTTGGTGGTAATTCCCGCATGGCAGGTACCGCAGGTCTGGGGAACGTTCGTTTTGTAGGTTGCGCTCTGCGGGTTCCTCTTGCTCAGAATCTTATGCGACCCGTGGCAGCTCTGGCAGTTGGCGGCCACCAGCAACCCTTCCTTGCTCAAGGCAAAGCCGTGAATGGAGTCAATATACGACGGGTAGACGCTGGCCAGGCCGTGCTTTTGCGCCATTCCCTCATTGCTGTGGCAGTTGCCGCAGGTGTGGGGCACATTGAGCGGATAAACCGCCGACCGGGCATCCGTCTTGGGGAAGATTGCGTGGGCATCCCCATGGCAACTGGTGCATGGATGGTCTGCCGAGGCCGAGTGCACGCTCCCGGCCAGTCCTGCTGCTTCATCGGCGTGGCAGGTGTCGCACTTCACCGGCGTTACCTTGTCAGGGTGCGGATAGCTCTTGATGCTGGTGTGGCAGTTGGCGCATTCAAGGCTGCCATGGATGCTTGAATGGAACTTGGATTCGTCGACGGAAATACTGTGGCCCGCCGCGTCCTGCATGCTTGCGTCCGCATGGCAGGCCAAACACTCTGCGCTCTTCTGCGCTGCGGCCGGCCCTGCATGAAACAACAGTGCGGCTGCAACCAGAACAAGCGTGATGGAGGAAACGGTCTTCATGTCAGCTCCGGCCTAACTAACCGTTTCCAGGTGCTGAAGAGAGAGGGCCAAACCCTCTCTCTCCTTTCACGCCGCACGGTCAGGGCGTTTCGTACAGAACTACTTTTGCAATGTGCGAATGTACGCGACAACATCCTTGATCTGCGCGTCGGTCAGCTTGCCGTTGTAGGCGGGCATCTTGCCCTTGCCGTCCTTTGTTGAAGCGACGAACTGGGCATCGGTGGCCTTGAGCATCTCCGGCGCCTTAAATGAAAGAACCTTCATGCTTTTTGCCATTGACGAGGCGGCAAGGCCGTCGGCGCCGTGGCACATGGCGCACTTTGCCTTGTAAACCCCAGCCGCGTCGCCCTGGGCGAACACTGGCACTGCAAATGAGGCGGCCAGAAGAAGTACGGACGCCATTCTGAGTTTTTGAGTCATCTTTTCTGCTCCTTTGCCGGTCGTTGGCGGTTCCCGGTCAGATACCTGTCTATAGTTTGCGCCGTTGCCCCGCAAGTGACGCCGGTCACAGGTCGATTCAGAAATTTTCGCTACATGCGTTAATGGCTCACATTTTCTGTTCTAAATTGCACATGGAGTACCCAACCTCCATAGCGTCGCCGGAGTGATACAGGTCACATGCCATTGTGTCTCCTTTCAAGCACAATATGACCGCATCTAGAGGACATCAATTTATGGGAACTGTTGCATTATCCGAGACGAAAACCATGCTGACTCTCCCCGGTGACGCCGTTCGCCAGATACTTTGGCGCTTCGCCGACCGATTTGACCTGCAGATGCTCGTTCAATCGGCGCGCGGCGTTGCGCGAGGAACCGTGGCACGGCTTGTAGCCGCAGGAGAACGCAACACCCACGAGTGGACGCAAGGCAAAAGCGAAATGATGGAGGCGTTTGACCAAGCCGGCGTCACCGCTGCCTTCATGGAGCCGGAAGAGGGCGGATTCATCTCCGGGCCAAAGAACCTGGCGTTGTCGCTTGCGGCCTTCGAATTGGCCTGGGTTGACGGCGGGGCGGCAACAGCCAGCCTGGCCGGGTTTCTCGCCCTGGCTCCCATTCACGAGCGCGGAACCGCCGAACAGTCGCGGCACTATAAGCAGCTTTCGGCACCGCCCCAGCTGGGCGAAGATCGCAAACCCTGGCGCGGCGCCTTCGCGCTGACAGAGCCTATTCCCTACGTGGGCGTAGACACCGGCATGCTGAGCGGCAAAATGCGCGTCGCCGAGTGGAAAGATGACGAAGAGCCATGGCTGCAAGTGGACAAGCGCGGCCGGTTCATCACCAACATCGCATTTGCCAACTTTGTTACCGCCGCGGTGAACTCTGACGACCCGCGCATCAAGGGCAGTTGCGTGGTCATTCTCGAGGAGACCGACGAGGGCATCTACGACCATGGAACGCCCACCAAAAAGCTGGTTCACCAGCTCTCCTCCACCGGCGATCCCATTTTCAATTTGAAGGTACCCGCCAGTCGCATCGTGGGCGGATACACGGTAAAGGACGGCGTTATCGTCCCCAACTACAACCACGGCGAAATTATCGAAGCGGTCTTCCGCCGCACACGCGTGCCGGTCGGAGTAATGACAGCAGCCAAGCTGCTTTCTGCCGTCGAGCCGGTCATCCGCTACCAGCGCGGGCGCTTCCGCGGAGCCGAAGGCGCAAGGCCCGGCACGGTTCGCTATGAACAAGGCATTCAGCAGCGCGAAGACGCATTGCACCGGCTGGTGGATGTGTGGGCCACCGGCGAAGCAGCTACTTCTCTGGGCTTCGCTGCCGCGCGCCTCTTCGACAAGCTTGACCCGGTTGAGAAGCGGAAAACCGCGATCCTGAAAGAGAGCGGCATTCAGGGCGGCCGCAATGAAATGAAAGCTCTCAAGGAGAGCGAACAAAAGGCTATGGAACTGCTGGCGATGAAGCCGAACGACCCGCGCCGCGTAGAGCTTGAGGCCGACCCGCTGGTGGAATATGTGCTGATGGACGCCGAGGCCAATGTGATTTGCCCGGCCACCAAACTGTGGAACACCGGCCACGGCACCAACATGATGCGTGAGGCGGTCAGCTTGATGGGCGGCTACGGCATCACCGAGGACTGCCCCGGCTTCCTGGCCAATAAGTGGATGGATGCGCAGCTTGAGGCGACGTACGAGGGCCCTGAAGCCGTGCAGCGCCGGCAGCTGACCATCACCATGACTACCGAAGTCTTTCTTGCCGAGTTCCGCGGCTGGATGGCGGAGATGAGGCGGATCGCCTCAACTGGTCCCGGCACCGGCGCCTGCACGCTGGCCTCGGCCATGCAGTTGTGGCTGTGGACTTTGAACCACCTGCAGAAATCGGTCGATCCGGATGGCGGCAAGCTCTATCACGGACAGCGTCAGGGCGTGACCTTTGCGCTGGCCGATGCGCTGTGCTGGATTCTCGCTTCGCGCTGCCAGATTCTCGATGTACTTGAGTTGGAAGCGCAGGGAGTCAACGACCCCGTGGCCAGCGAGGGCCTCAAAGGCACCGTTCAGTTCCTCAGCGACCTGTGCCACACGCAAGCGGCCGCGGCGGCCGGCGAAGTCTCGCGCATCTGTGCTGAACTGGTGTTTGGCTACAATCAGCACCCGGCTTGGACAGACGAGGGCCACCAGGGCTGCTTCCTGGCCAGCGAACTGGATGAGTTGGAAGAGACCATGCCTGGGATCTCAGCCTTTGCGATGGATGTGATATCCGCGGACGGCAGCCATCCGCAGAAGGCCGGCCCTTGTGCGGGTTGCGCGGGGTCGAGCGAATTTCTTCGCCTGCAGAACAAGCTGACCATGTGCCTGAGCGGCTCGCGGCTGGCCAAGGATCGCGCTGCGGAAACGGTAAGCAAAGTCATGATCCCCGAAGCGCTGGACTATCCCGCATGAGCGCAAGCATTGAATCCAGCACAGCCTTGGGTGCCCCAGGTTTCGATTCTGAGACCTGGGATACTTCGACAGTCGATTCGCCCGCAATCAACATCGAGCGCCAGACCATGGACGTGGACATTGCCTGCGTGGGTTTTGGGCCCGCCATGGGCGGCTTTCTCACCACCTTGACCCGCACGCTGAGCGAGAACCCAACCGACCCTGCGTTTGAAAGCAAGGCCATGCCGGGGATGCCGCTGCAGGTGCTCTGTTACGAACGAGCCGACGATATCTCCTCGGGAGTCAGTGGAGTTGTAACGCGCGGCCTGGCGATTCGCTCCAGTTTTCCCGATCTGAATCCAGCTGAGATTCCCATGGCCGCCGACGTGAAGCGGGAACGTGTGCTTTACCTGCTTGACCCTGTTGGTGCCAGCCGGCGCTCGGCACTTTTGCGGCTCGGCGATTCCCTTCTCGGTCTTGGGGGAAAGCTCGTTGGCCTGAAGGATCACGCCTTTGAGCTGCCCTGGACTCCTGCCTTCCTGAACAAGCACGGCGGGCTGGTTCTCTCCATCGGCCAACTCAATCAGTGGGTCGGTTCGCAATTGATGGCCAGCGGCATGGTGCAGATATGGCCGGGTAGCCCGGTTGCGGGGCCGCTGCTCACCGACCGGAAAGTGGAAGGCGTCAGGCTCGCCGACCAGGGTGTTGATCGCGCGGGCGCACCGGCAGACGGCTTCATGGCCGGAATGGACGTGCGCGCGCAATTGACCGTCGTTGCAGACGGCCCGGTGGGTGCAGTCGGCCAGGCACTAGACCAGAAACTCGGCCTGCCCGAAGGCCATGCGCGGCGCGAGTGGGCGCTGGGCATGAAGATGGTCATCGAACTGCCCGAAGACTCAACCCTCGAGCCGGGCACGGTATGGCACACCTTCGGCTATCCGGAGCCTGAAATCTTTGGATTCCTTTACGTTCATCCTGACCGGCTGGTGTCGGTAGGCATCTTTGTGCCTTCGTGGATGAGCGACCCATCGCGCACCGCCTACCGCTACCTGCAGCACTACATTCAGCACCCCGCGCTGTGGCCTTACTTGAAAGACGGCACGTTGCGTTCCTGGGGCGCGAAATCTCTGGAAGAAAGCGGCAAGCACGGCGAGCCATTTCTCAGCGGCGATGGATTTGCCCGCATTGGCGAAAACTCCGGCTCGACAAACATGCTGACCGGCAGCGGCGTAGACGAAGCCTGGGCGACCGGCACCCAATTGGCCGAGGCGGTCATTGAATTGTTGCGCGCCGGAAAACCCTTCACCAAAGAGAATCTCGCTGCCACCTACGAAACCCGCCGCCGTGCAAGCTGGGTGGAGCAAGGCGCCGAAGAAGCCCAGAACGCACGCAATGGCTTCCAGGGCGGAATCGTCCAGGGCATGATCGGCATGGCGCTTGCCGGGCTCACTGGCGGCCGGTTCTCACTCGGCGGGCATATTCCTCCGGCGCACAAACAGATCGCTCACTCGCAAGGCGGCTTAAAGCTGAAGGACGCCGCGGCACTGGCTTTGGCTGACGGGCGCCCTCTGCACGATGCGCTGCTTACCGCGCGCGGATGGCCGGAGATTCCTTTTGACGGCCGCCTGCTGATTACTCAACAAGATGCGTTACTGCTCGGCGGCAAGGTGCAAGCCATGCCTGGGTTTGCCGATCACGTGGCTTTCCGCGACCCGAGCCTGTGTATTGCCTGCCCTGAGAAGACCTGCATCGCCATGTGTTCAGGACAGGCACTTACCTGGGGCGAGGATGGCGTGCCTGCCTTTGAGCGCGAGAAATGCATTCACTGTGGCGCGTGCCTTTGGAACTGCGGACAATCGCCCGATGGCGAACACTCGAACGTCGAATTCCGCGCCGGAGCCGGCGGGCTGCATTCTGCGGAAAACTAACCGTCCGGCAAGATAAACTAGATTCAAAAGGAAATCTACATGCCAAATGCACTCCACATTGTGGTTTGCGCGGGGATCGTTCCCGACCCCCTGCAAACCTTGGAGCCGGTGACCACCGCTGCGGGTCCTGGGCTCAAAAATGAAATGGTATTGCCCGCAGTCCTCGACCCCTGGGCCTCAAGCGCGTTGTATGAAGCCGCCAGCCTCACCACCAAGAACCCCGGCAGCAGAGTATGGCTGGTGAGCCTTGGTCCCAAAGCCAAGCTGCAAGCGGTAATGATGACCATCGCGCAAAAGGTCGCCTTCGAACTCGTCCCCATCGACGGACCCATTGGCGGGTTCCCAGAAGCGCATTCGACTGCGGCCGTCTTGGCTGAAACCATTGCCGCCCTGCCCGGCCTGGACCGCTCGCATTTGTTGCTCTTCGGAGGCTGGGAGTCGGCTACGCGCGGCGCGGGCGTTACGCTGCAACTCGTCGGCGAAATCCTCGGCATTGCGGACCAGTTCCAGGGCGTGGATCAGATCGACCTGCGCGAAGACGGCTCCTTTGAAGTGCTGGAGCGCGTTGAGGGCGGCAAGCACCAGGTTTCGGTGTGCGCGGGAACCCCGGCCGTGCTGGGCTGGGCAACCGGAGGCCTCGCCGAGCCGCGCAACAATCCGCAAATCGGCATGGCCAACATGCGAACGATCATGCCTGCACTGCAAAAGGCGAAAGTGGCCAAGCTCGAAGCCAACGGCCTGAGCTACGTATCTGTCAGCCTGCCCAAACAGCAGCGGACCACCCGTGTGGTTAAAGACCTTTCGCCAGACGAGATTGCCCGCGAACTGGTCGAGTGGATTGGAGCGGAATGACAATGGAATCGATTCTAGTTTTGACCCATGCCGACGAAACCGGCTCCGCTCTGAACAATGCCTCGCTTGAGGCGGTAACCGCAGGCCTCGAACTTGCCTCCCGACTCAACGCCCAACTCGCCATCGGCATAGTTGCCGCTGACGCAACAGCCTTGTCCAAATGTCTCCCCTCCGAAGGAGCGCGGCTACTCGCGGTTTCCGGCGAAGCATTCGCACAGGCTCGCTACGCCACCGACGCCGCAGCCTGCGAAGCACTCTGTCGCGCCGTACAGCCCACAATCGTTCTAGCGCCTGCCAGTTCTCGCTTTACGCGCGTTGCAGCGAGTGTGGCGCACCGGCTGGGCGGCTTCATTGACACGCATATCTCTTCCATCGGCGGCACCGATCGGGTCGAGGCCACTCGCTGGTTCTATCGCCAACGGGTTGAAGCGGCCATCAGCCGCGATGCGCGTCCCTGGTTCCTGCTGCTGGATGCCGGCACGTACGCGGCATTCGCCGGCGCGACGGGCACGGCGCAAGTTGAGCAGGTTCCGGTTGAGTTGCCTGCACTGCGCACCATGGTGAGCGGATTCCGCGCTCCCACGCAAGGTGCGCAGACCATACGGCCTGACGCCAAAATGCTCTTCGTGGCCGGCGCGGGTTGGACCAAGAAGCAGCCTGACGGCCAGGTCCATGCCACCGAGGCCGGCGAATTGATTGTCGGATTTCTGGCCGCAACCGGCGCATCGCTGGGCAGCAGCAAATCGCTTGTCGATCAGGGCGGCGAAGGGAACTCCGTGCTGCCCTTCCTCACCCACCTCAACCAGATCGGCCAAACCGGCTCGACCCCGCGCCATGCAAAGGGGCTGTCAACCTGCTGCCATGGCGAGGAGCCTCACGTTGTGGGCTGGCGCTTTATCGGCGACCGCCGCGCCATCTCGCTCGACCCCAACTGCGGCTGGACCCGCGGCAAGGCCGATGTGGTCTACGTTGCCGACGCCTTTGAGGTAATCGCCAAGGTCAATGCCTTGCTCGGAGCCGCCAAGGCCTAAAGTGCAGAAGGGGACAGGCCACAGCCTGTCCCCTTGAATCAATCTCCAAATTCAAATCTCAAACCTTGAGGACTGCCGGAAGCGAGAGAGTCTCCATGATCCTCTCCATGGTTCCCTCGTCGTTTGCGATCTTGGCAAGGAGCCGGTTCTTCAGTTCATCGCGCCTGGCATAAAGACGAAGCGGCTCCGGAGGGTTATGCAACAGGTCCTTCCCCACCAGCGCGCGCACAATAAACGGCATGTACGAGGAGTAATCGCCTTGCATGCTCACCGTCTGCGTCGTGTAGGTCTCCGGATTTACCTTGCCCCATGACACCGCTTCTGCCGGTGGGCACGAAGACAGGCTGCCATCCGTCACCGGCGAAGAAACAATCTGGGCATCGTAGTCATAGCCCCGGATGTTCTCAAGAAAGAATATCTGCGACAGCGTCGGCTCCGGTTGCAGAGAATAATTCTTCGGCACGCCCCCACCCAGCACCAATACGGCAAACGACTTGGCTTCGGAGTCGAACAAGCCCCAGTGATGGTAGGCGCAGGATTCGAACACGTCTTCATGCAGATCGTAATCGAATCCATACGTGATCTTTCCCATGCGGGCCAGCATCCAGAGCTTCACCGAGTTGAGAAACGCGCTGCCGTCGGCCGGCGCTCCAATGAAGATCGGCAATTCCATAGCGGCGCAGGTGGTCAGAAGCCCGGGCACAATGCCCAGCGCCCGCTCTCGCTCGGCGTATTCTTTGCCCAGTAGGTAGTTGCGTTCGGTGGTAGTCATCCGCTTCTGGAACGCAGGCTTTTGCAGAATCTCGGTAATCACCGCATCCTGGTCGAAGAGCACCTGCTCGTTGAAGCCTGTATCCGTTACGCGAATCACGCCGTTTTCGCGCAGTTCGGCGTCATCGCTGTCCAGCGCCACCTCGCGGATAGGCCGCTCCGCTGTCTTGCGCAGACAATCGTGTCCATCGTGGTAGCAGATTGCGTCGGTAACGGTAATATAAGCGGTGTTCGCCGCCTTGATCAACGGAATAAGCCACGCGCGATGCTGATCTGAAACCGTGATCGGTCCGGCACAGGTGACCACCAGCGGAATCCGCTTCTCGATCACCTGTTTCATCACGTCATAGACCCGCCGAAGATAAGCGCCGCCAAATGCCGGGAGGGATTGCGCGAATACTTCGTTCAGGTCGTGGCAGTCGGTTACCGGCTTTCCGGTCACCACCCTGCCCATCAGTCCATCGGATGGGGAACATTTGCTCATGGCAGGAACATCATATCAACTTAGCTTCTGTTCCCGATCAAGGCTTCAGAGTCAGGAAGGCCACGCCATATCCCGGCAGCGTTATCGTCATGCGGCCCGCCGGTGTGACGCCGACGCCCGAAGGGCCTTTGTTGGGGCTGGTGGCCGCGTCGATGGTCAGCACGCTGACAGAGTAGAAGTTGCCCAGGCTTGAAACATCCACTACCACGGTGCGCGGATCGCCGGCGCCGTTGTCGTCGGTGGGCGAGTCCACCGCCATGTCCACCACCATCACAGTAACTGTGCCGTTGGCTGCTTTCGTGGCCAAAGTCTCAACGGACGAGGTATCGGTTGCGGTCAGTGCCAGAATCGACGGCCCGGGCGAGGTGGGCGTCGAGGGAAAAGCATTCTCGAGCGCCTTGTCAACCCAGTAACTCAGGAGCGTGTTTCCGTTGCTGTCCACTTCATCGTATTGCGGGCCGCCGGTGTACTCCCAGTGATAGAGTGCCTGGTTGCCGGCTTTGCCCAACTGCGAGAAGACATAGGGCCGCCATGCGGAGAAGAACGCATTGGTGGCGCGCGGGTCGAGCGTCCAGACCTGGCCAGGATTGCAAACGCTCATGCCGTTTATGTCTGAGTAATCGGCGTTGATGTTGTTCTCGTCCACCCACACGGGCACGTTGGCAAGGCTGGGGACACCCTGGAGAGTCTGGTAGAAATACATAAGATTGTCGACAAACACAGGCACGTTGTCGAACAGGTCCTGGTCCAGGCTCTCCTGGTTGCAGGTGCCATAAAGGTGCGTGGAGACGACATTGACCTGCGTTGTGACTCCCGAGACGAAGTCGGGAAGATATTGCTCCGGATCGCCTTCGCTGCCGCCTCCCAACCCGTAATCGGAAAACTCTAGCGCCGACAGCTTGATGGTGGGATCGACGGCCATCATCGCCGGAACGACGGTGTTGTAGAGCTGGACATAGTCGGTGGCCGAAAGCCCGTTGAGATTAGGCTCGTTGAAAATGCCCCACCAAGTAATGGGGGTCGCGCTTGGCGATTGAAAGTGCGTTCCGCCCCAGTCGAAGCCGCCCTTGTTGTAGTAGAGCACTAGGTTGGCAGCATAAGTGGCAAAATCGTTCAGGTGGTTGGCTATGTCAAGATAGCCGGTATTTGGGTCCAGCATCCAATCAGGCGCCTTGGCAATCTGAAACTCCGGGCTGCGGTCTGCCGAGGTTAGCACGGGAAGTACCGTCTTGTTGATCAGCGTAAAGTCCCAATCGCTTGCCGTCCCAGTATTGGCCCTCATGGGGATGGCCAGTGAGAGGGCCTGCAGCCTGATGTGTTGCGGCTGGAGCGAGTTCAGCGTAGTCTGGCGCGCGGTGGTTGTGCTGCCTGTGCCGAAAAAGCCTTGCGTCCACTCGGCAATCTGGAAGTTGGTTGACATGAATTGCTGCAGATGGCCGCTTATGCCAAGCGTCGAATCGGTGACGTTCAGCACCTGGGCCACAACCGCGCTGACGACGGAGACGTCCTTTGAAGCCGACTGTCCGGCAAGATCGACGTTTACCGTGGCTGGATATATCCCTGCCGGAACTGCCGCGCTTGAGATGAAGGTGATAGCGCCGGAGGGGCCCGTGCCCGTAACAGCAAACTGCGCCGTGATGCCTGCGGGAAGACCGTCTATCGTGACCGTCGGCGTACCTGTGGGGCCGGCGATTGCCACGGCCAGTTGAGCCACCACTCCGTCCTGCGGCACAACAACACTCGTGCTGCCAATCGCAACCGTAAGTACCACAGGCGTCGGGGGAGGCGTTGGAGTGCCGCCGCCACATCCTGCCATCGCCAATGCCAGGGCCAGTGAAGCCATACCCAGGATGGAACAGAACGATCTAAGCTGGAAAGCCATGAAAGACTCCCGATGGAAGACGCCGATTGAACTATGAAGTCGATTTAAGCATAGACACCAGCGTTGCGGCTGGCAACAGGCAGTGTTTAGCGTGTGGCACAATGGTCCTTCGGCAGAAAACCCCAATCAGGCGCGCTGGGCACTCGCCGCCGGATTCGCACGGCAACAGGAGGTAATAATGCAGCGCAGAGAATTGCTGAAGATGGCAGGGGCTGGAGTCGCGGTTTCGGTTGGCCCGGCGGTCGCCAGCGCACAGCAGATTGCATCGCCCGCAGACCGGAACACTGGATGGTTTAGCGTTCGACGATTCGGCGCAAAGGGCGACGGCGCAGCGATCGATTCTCCGTCCATCAATCGGGCCATTGAAGCCTGCGCGGCTTCAGGCGGGGGCACCGTGCTGTTCCCCGTCGGCGTCTACCTCAGCTACTCCATCCGCCTCAAGAGCAAGGTAGGGATTTATCTGGACCATGGCGCCGTGATCCTGGCCGCGCCCACGCCATTGGATGGAATTGCGACCGGCGGCTACGACGCGGCGGAGCCGCAGGGCGAGTGGGAGCCCTATCAGGACTACGGGCACAATCACTGGCACAACTCGCTGATATGGGGTGAGGGTCTGGAAGGCGTCTCCATCACCGGTCCGGGGCTGATCTGGGGCAAAGGCCTGAGCCGCGGATGGGATTGGCAAAACGATGAGGGCATGCCCGATGCCACAAAGCTAGGAGTCGGCAACAAATCCATCGCGCTGAAGAATTGCCGCAATGTGCTCTTGCGCGACTTCTCGATTCTCATGGGCGGCCACTTCGGCGTTCTGGCCACGGGCGTGGACAATCTGACCATCGACAACCTGACCATCGACACTAATCGCGACGGCATTGACATTGACTGTTGCCGCAATGTCCGCGTCTCAAACTGCACCGTCAACTCACCATGGGACGACGCCATCTGCCCCAAGAGTTCCTTTGCCCTTGGATACGCGCGGCCCACTGAAAATCTGACCATCACCAACTGCTACGTAACCGGCGGCTATGAGCTTGGCTCAGTGCTCGATGGGACATGGAAGCTGCTCGACGGGCTGAAGTGGCCTGCCACGGGTCGCATCAAGCTGGGAACTGAATCGAATGGCGGCTTCCGAAATGTCACTATCTCGAACTGCGTGTTCGAAAAATGCCAGGGCTTTGCGCTTGAGTCGGAAGACGGGGCGCTGGTTGAGGACGTCACCTTTACCGGCATCACCATGCGCGACATTCGCAGCGCTCCGCTGTTTTTGCGCCTGGGCACGCGCATGCGGGGTCCTCGCGACGCCAAGCCCGGCGTAATGCGCCGCGTAATTCTGAGCAACATCACAAGTTCTGGCGCGTCGCCCTTGCCCTCGATTCTGAGCGGCGTTTCCGGCCATTCAATCGAAGGCGTGAAGATCAGCGACGTGTTTCTCGAACAGGTGGGAGGCGGAACAGCCGAAGTGGCCGCACTCGATCCCGAGGAAAAAGAGAAGGGCTATCCCGACCCGAACATGTTCGGCGACCTTCCTGCAACGGGCTTCTTCATCCGCCATGTGCGGAATCTGGAGATGAGCAACGTGGAGATCGCGACGCGCGCGGCCGATGCGCGGCCGGCGTTCTGGCTCAGGGATGTAGATGGCGCGGACTTCTTTCGCGTGCGCGCGCCCCAGGGAGCCGGTCCCGTATTCGATCTAAGACAAGTGAAGGATTTTCGAAGCTTCGGCAGCAGGCAGATGGCAGACCTCAGCCTGGACAGCGTGGAGCGGAGGAAAGTGTAGGGCGGAGCTTCGTGAACGTTGGAATCGCGCTGTCCCACCCTTGCGGCAAAAGGCAATAATGCCGCAAGGATGAGGCGCCCATCGTCGTGCAATAGAAGTTGAGCTTTCTACTTCTTCGGGAATACCACGAAAGGTCCCCGCAATTCAGCTCCGTCGCCGGCATAGGCGGCTTGACCCTGGCGGCCCAACTCAATCTCCCACTTGGGCGACGGCAGTTCGGGCATCGGCTTGGCCTGGAAGAGCCTTTTGCATTGCTTGGCCGTGAAGCGCGCCCATGCCTTGGACTTCTTGCGCCGTGCGCTGTCGGTTGAGATTCCGGTGCCCGCGTACATCTGCCGGTAGAGCTTGGAGAGGAACATGAATGCGATCCGGGAGTAGAGCGTCGGACAGCATGCCGACCTGGTCCAGATGGATCCCCAGTTATAGAACCTGTCCCATACCTTCTGCGTACGTTCGCGAATCTCGTTGGAACTCATAGTGGGGTGCGGAGTAAACATTTTGGGCCGGGTTTCGGCGGGAATCAGCCAGTAGCGGGTGATTGGAATATCGCCAACCATGGTTGGGTTCACGGCCTGCTCTTTTTCCCATCGGCCAAAATCGACGGTCCCGGGGAAGGGCGTCATCATGACGAACTGCGCAAAAGTGATGCCTGCCTTCAACGCCATCTGGACTGTAGCGTCAAAGGTGGCGGGCTTGTCAGTGGGGAGGCCGAAGATGAACGAACCCAGCACGTGCACCCCGTGCGCCTTGAATGTCTGCAACTGAGTAGCCAGCGCGTCACCGGAGAGATTCCAGTCTTTATAGACCGCTTTGAGTCCCTCGGGAGTAACGGCTTCGACGCCTACCAGCGCGCCCTTGATGTTGGCCTTCTTCATCGCGTCAAGGAACGTGGTATCTTCGCCAGCCTCCATCGTCATCTGGGTATAGAACACCATGTCCCTGGGCAGCTTTGCCAACTCATCCATAAGTTGGAAGCGCTCCGCCCGAATCGCCGTCAACTCTTCAAGTTTGGCTTGGTTGTTCTGCTCTTTCGCAAGCCGCAAATCAGTCAGAGTCACCGGGTAGAAATTATCATCGGCAAGAGCAATAAAGCGAAACCCAAGGCGCCGCAGAGTAATAATTTCATCGATGACGCTGTGGAAACTCCTCTGCCGCGGCTTCTGGCCATCCGTGCGCCAGACGCTGCAGAAGGAGCAGTGCTTTGGACAACCGCGAATGGTCTGCACCGAGGCCCACATATACTTTGCTGGGTCCATCAGGTCCCAGCGAGCAGCCAGAAACTGGGTGCCTTCAATGCGTCCGCCGTCGTAAACTTGCTCCGGTTTGCCAGCCAAGCAATCGACTACAGCCTTGCCCCACGCGACGTCTCCATCGCCTTTGACGACAGCGTGGGCTTCTCCAATTTCCAGCGCTTCCTCAGGAAACAGCGTGGCGTGAATGCCGCCGTAGACCACCCATGCGCCGCGGCTGCGGGCCATGCGGCCCACTGCGTAACCGCGCAGGGCGTTGCCGGTGTGGACGCTGATGCCCACGATGTCTCCCGGGTGAATCGTCTCAGGATCAATCTGCTCCAGGGACTCATCCACAAGAATGGGATCTCCCGCAACAACGGGCGTGGCCGCAGCAAGAACGAACAGCCAACGGGGTGTGATGACAGCGGTACCGAATGAATTGTCGCTTGGATTAACGAGATGAACGCTCAATGATCCAACCTTTCCTCGAACGGGTTTGGTTGCCTCAGAGAGCGTCTATGTAACCGGTGATATCGATTCCAGGGATACGCTTCCGCAAAATCGGCGATGCAAGTTTTCACGCCGAACAGTCCCTATAATCTTACAGGTGCAGACCGGTGCTTCATGATCAATAACGACCACAATTTCTCTATTTTTATTGCACTTAGGCTAATAAAGGCATATTTCGTCACCAAACGGCTTCGCAGGGGAGCGGATTCAGCGCTGAATCCAACCCGGCACCGTAAAACGCTTGTCGCGAAACAGGGAGACGCAGATGCTGACAACATCGGGATCCAGCAGGAGGCCGGCATCATCCTCAATCTGCTTCAGCACGACATTCAAGTCGATTCCCTGCCGATAGGGCCGATAAGAGGCCATTGCCTCCACAATGTCTGCCACGGCGAGAACTTTGGCCTCCGGCAGCATCTCATCTGCCTTCAAGCCCCTTGGGTAGCCCGAGCCATCCAGTTTCTCATGGTGCTGGCGCACAATTTCGGCGATGGGCCACGGAAACGGGATGTCTTTCAATATGGTGTACCCAATCTCCGCATGTCCATTGATCATGGCCCGCTCTGCCGCGCTCAGTTGGCCGGGTTTGGTCAAAATCTCTGAAGGAATCGAAATCTTGCCGATGTCGTGAACCTGCGCCGCCACCCGCAGACCCTGCAGCCACTCCTCTTGCCAACCCATTTCCCTGGCAATTGCAACCGCGATTTCAGCAACCCGCGTCTGGTGGCCTACCGTATATGGATCGCGCATTTCCATCGCGGTGACGATGGGAGCAACCATCGCCGACAATGCCTTCGTCAACTGCAGTTCCGCCCGCGCCACGTGCTCCCGCTCTGCCTTCAGAAGCTGTTCCTGCTCGATTGCATGGATGCCGTATCCAATTTGCTCGGCCAGGTGCGAACACTTCGATGGCCGCGGCTTCACATGAATTGGGTTGGGCGGCGTATACGATAAGTGCGCCGCACCAACGTCCATCAATCGCAAAAGGGAGTGACACCGAGGACCGTATCCCAAATCGCGAGGCTCGCGCACTCCATGGCGCGTAGACCTCCGAGGTTTCCGTATCCTCAATGATTTGCAGTTTTCTGGTGCGGATGCTGATGCCCGTCGGGCCTCTCCCCGAAGGCTCATCCTCCGACCAACTCGTCGGCATGCCTTCCATGTAAGGCATGGCGCTGCCCGCGGCGGCCGAGGCACGAACGGGCTTGTTTGGGGAATCTTCTGCAATGCCCACCCAGGCAAGCACGTAAGCAGGTTCCTGGGTAATCGCCTGGCAAATCTTCTCAAGAAATCTCCCTGAAGACTCATGCTCCCATAGCGCCATTGAAGCAGTCGCGTACGCCGCCAGAGCCCAACTCTTGGTGGACAGGCGATGTTCGCGTTCCTGCAATTCAGTGATATCGCGGAACTTTGCAATCACCAGCGGACGGCCAGCAAGGTCAAGCGATTGAGAAGATCAGATTGCCACGGGCAGCGATCGGCCATCCTTTCGCTGAATGTGAAAGCCTGTGTGCGGCAGAGAATGGGTCGCTGGGTGTTGGAACTCCGCCAGAACGCTTTGCCGCTCTGCCTCGGGATGGAGCAGAACCACATGCGTTCCAATCAGTTCGCTCCGGGGATACCCCGTCAAGAACTCCGCGGCAGGGTTGGCATCGACAACGATTCCTCTATCGGTCTCAATTGCAATCGTACAGTCCTGCGCATGCTTCCAGCAGAGCTCATAAAGACGGTGGGTAGCGCTGACATTGGGGGGTGTCATAGCCGCCGGCCTTTCTAGCAGGATGGTACGTTGATGGGCTTTCCCTGATGGCGCGATCAGGTTCGTACATTGAATTGACACCCTGCAATTGCCCAAGTCAACAAAAATTGTGGGCAATGCTTTTCAGCGCCAACTCACCGAACGCGCGTGCAATCTTCCACCGGAATTGGAACCTGCTCGACGATCTCCAGGCCGAAGCCTTCGAGGGCGGGAATGTGCATGGGAGTATTCGACAATAGCCGTATGCGCTGAATGCCGAGATCGGAGAGAATCTGGCCGCCTAGGCCAATGGCGCGCAGAATGCGGCCGCTGCGCGCCTGCGAACCTTCGCGCTCGCGGAGTTCCTGGTGCAGAACAAGGCGGCCGTCGTTCGTATTCAACACGCCGGGCAAAGCCGCTGCCCCTCCGGGTTCAAAAGCAGAGGGCACCGCAGGCAAATGGTCAACCTCAAAACCGCGGGAAGTGTTGTGCAGGTAGAGCACCGCGCCGCAGCCTTCCTCGGCAATCATGCGCATGGACTGGTCGAGGGTTTCACGACAATGGCAGTCGGCCGCGAACACGTCGCCGGCAGTGCAGCGCGTGTGAACCCGCACCAGCACCGGATGGCTGCATGGCGGACGCGCTCCGTTCAATCCAGTTGCGGCAGTAACGCCTTGAGCGCCGAGCTGAGTTGCCGGGCAGTCTTCACATAAATCACCTCGAACCAGCGCGATATGGCTTTCGCCGCCGTTCACTTCGCTCTCGTAGGCAATCATGCGGAACTCGCCATGGCGAGTTTGAATGCGGCTTTCGCCGGCGCGCACAATGTAGCGCTCGTTCCGCAAGCGGTACCGGATGAGCTCAGCCACGGTGAGAATCTGCAGGCCGTGTTCCTTGCAGAAGGGAATGAGGTCCGGAATGCGGGCCATCTCGCCGTCGTCGCGCATGATCTCGCAAATCACGCCAGAGGGGTTGAGCCCCGCCATGCGGGCCAGATCGACGGATGCCTCGGTTTGTCCGGCGCGCACAAGCACGCCTCCCTTGCGCGCGCGCAGCGGAAAGACGTGGCCGGGACGGGCGAGGTCGGTGTAGGTGGCGCCGTCGGCAATGGCGGTGCGGATGGTGTGCGCACGGTCAGCGGCCGAAATGCCGGTGGTCACCCCTTCGCGCGCCTCGATGGTCTCGGTGAAGGCAGTGCCAAAGCGCGAGGAGTTCTGCTGTGTCATGGGAAACAGGCGCAGATAGTCGGCACGCTCCTCGGTGAGCGTGAGACAGATGAGTCCACGGCCATAGCGGGCCATAAAGTTGATGGCCTCAGGGGTCACAAACTCAGAGGCAAGCGTGAGGTCGCCCTCGTTTTCACGGTCTTCGTCGTCAACCACAACAAGCATTCGCCCGGCGCGGATTTCGGCAATAGCGCCGGGAACGTCGGTAAAGGGAGCCTCGATAGTGCGCTGGGTATTTGGCATGGCAACTCTCTTATTCTCGCTTATGGCAGAGGCAAACAGCAAAGTGTGCGCGTGTCTGTTCAAGAAGACCGGGCTCCACAAGCAAAAACGCCGCCCAAAGGCGGCGCTTTTGCTGAACTGGCTTAAGAAAACAAAGCTTACAACGTCGATTCAATCTCAAAACCCCAGGCCTCGAGGAGGGCCTCGGGGATATACTTGGAGTTCTTGTTCCGGCGAGCCCATTCCCGCAGGCGAGTGGACCGGATGTACTGGTCCGGGCTGAGCTTAAACTCCTTGACGATCTGCTCGAAGGAGGTCACTGTGGGTACAACCGGGCCAATGGGTTCCGGCTTGCCCCAATTCGGATTTCCACGACGCTTTGCCATTGAATTTGTGTCCTTGAAAAAGGTGGAATTAGATGCACGACCTACTTCTCAGGTTGGTGCTACTGTCTGGCCCTGAGGTGACTTTATGGTTCTATTTTACGGATTTTTTCTTCAAAAATCAATAGCAAAATGACACTCAATCCATGGTCAATATTGACCGCCCCATCGCATTGAGTAGTTTACCTATCTCCATACAATAGAATTGTTTAACATCGTTTTTCAACAGCAATCGGGCAGGCATACACTTGGTATGTGAGGTAAAAATACTGCAGCACGGAAACCAACCGAGGCAGATACTCTTATGACAACACGGCTGCGAAATCTCGCAGGATGCCTCCTGCTTGCGGCATGCTGGCTGGCGCAATGCGGCGCTGTGGAACTGAAAGTGAGCCGTGAAGCCCTGGAGCGGACCCTGGTTCAGCAACTCTTCAATGGACCTAACGGCCGCTACTATTTGAAGGGCAACGCCCAAAAGGCCTGTTCAACCTACGCAGAAGATCCGAAGCTCACATTTTTAGGAGACCGCATCCTGGTTCGTGTAAGAATCAGCGCGCGCCTTGGCAAGGCCGTTGGCGGCACATGCCTTGGCGTTGTGCTCGCGCCCACAACCGAAGTCTCCCTCGCGCCGGAAGGCGAAGGCGAGAATATCGGCTTTCGCGATGCCCGGGTGGAGAAAGGAAGCGATCAGCGCGAGTTGAACTTCCTGCTCACCCCATTCCTTCAACGCCAGGTTCCCTCAGCCATGAAGGTCAATGCGGCAGACGTTCTGCGCAAAGCGCTTGCGGGCTCAACCGTCTCCACAGGCTACGCCCTAACGCTGGATAAGCTCAGGGTCCACTCCATGCAGATCGTGGGAGACGCGCTGGTGGTAGATGTGGATGGGGCCGTAAGCGTGAAATAGCCTCTCTACTCGCACCATGCATCGAACGCCCCGGCCCTTACCGCCCCCGCGAGGGCTTCGATATCGGTTGCCAGAACCCGGTCCTGTTCAAGTCGCGGGACGAAGGAACGCACGATAGCTTGTGCGCGCTTGATCTCCGGGCTTGACCTGAGCGGCTGGCGAAACTCGAGCCCTTGCGCCGCGCACATCAACTCGATCCCCAGTACGCGCTCTGCATTCTCCACAATCTGTCGCAGCTTCAAAGCTCCGGTCATGCCCATTGAGACGTGGTCTTCCTTTCCGCCGTCGGTCGGGATGCTGCCCGTTGACGCTGGGTGCGAAAGGACCTGGCACTCGTTGATCAGCGCCGCAGAGACAATCTGCGCCATCATAAAGCCAGAGGAAAGCCCCGGATCGGGAGACAAAAACGCCGGAAGCCCCTCGTTGATGTCGGGATTGAGCAGCCGGTCAATGCGGCGCTCCGTAATACTGGCCAGGTCGGTAATCGCAATGGCTGCATAGTCAAATGCATAAGCCAATGGCGCCCCATGGAAGTTCCCACCGGAGATCACGGCTCTGCTCGCTCCGCGGTTTAGCGTTTTGGAGGGGTCCTCAGGGAAAACCAGAGGGTTATCCGTAGCCGAGCCGGTTTCGGTTTCAAGAATTCCGCTTACATGATCCAGTACGCCCCGCACCGCGCCATGCACCTGGGGCATGCAGCGCAGGCAGTAGGCGTCCTGCACCCGGGTGTCGCTCAGCCGGTGCGCTTCGCGAATCTCTGACCCGTCTAGCAAGCGCAGCAAATGGGCGGCGGCGGCAATCTGGCCCGCATGCGGCCGGGCAAGATGAATGCGCTCGTCGAACGCGGCAGGAGTGCCCATCAGAGCTTCAAGCGACATGGCGCCGGCCAGATCAGTCAATTTGGCCACGCGGCGGGCGCGGGCCATTGCCAGCCCGCCAACGGCTGTCATGGCCTGGGTTCCGTTGAGCAGGGCCAGCCCTTCCTTGGCGGAGAGGACGATGGGGGATAATCCTGCGCGGCGCAGTGCTTCGGCCCCGGCCACGCGTTCGCCGTTGTAGAAAGCCTCACCCTCGCCGATAGCCACCAGCGCAAGGTGCGCCAGCGGAGCCAGATCGCCGCTTGCCCCTACCGAGCCCTTCTCGGGAATGACCGGATGAACGCCGGCGTTCAACAGTGCTACCAGCAACTCAACCAATGCAGGACGACAGCCGCTGAAACCCTTGGCCAGAACGTTGGCACGCAGCAGCAGCATGGCGCGCGATTCGCCTTCCGAGAGCGGTTGTCCCACTCCCCCGGCATGACTGCGCACCAGATTGGTCTGCAGTTGCGCCAGTTTGTCGGGCGGGACGCGCACATCCGACAGCTTGCCGAAGCCGGTGTTGACCCCATAGACGGTTTGGCCGGCGGCCAGGATCTGTTCAATCAGTTCCCTGCTCTGGGCGATGCGGGCCAGGGCGGCGGGGGCAATGGTCACCTGGCAAGCGGCAAGAGAAACAGCTTCAATTTCCGCCAGCGTCAGAGGCTGGCCGTCGAGAATCACGCAATCCATGAGTTCGATGTTAGGCTGGCTGGGTTGGTGGAGACAAATTCGGCACGGAGACCCCTCCCCCCTCCCCCTATATTCTGGGCGGAAATTCCCTGGATTCAACGAGTTGCCTCGCGGCTCCGGCTCCAAGTATGTGATTCTGCTGGAGTTGGCCGCAGATTCTTCCAGGATAAGGAGTTACGGGCGTTTTGGGCGGGTCCTTCTGGAACTTCCTTTCCGAGGAGGACACTATGAATTTATTGTGCGCCAAAAGGGGGAAATTCTACGCAAATGGGGCGGGGGAAGATTAGGCGTTAGGGACTGGGGACCAGGGACTAGGGACTAGAGACTGGGGACTAGGGTGGGGGTCGGGATTCGTGGGATTCCAGGCTGTGACCGCGTAAGGCACAGGCACAGGAACCGCGCTCCAGTCGGGCAGGAGCCATCGCCCTGTCTGCGACTCGTAGTAGCGCGCGCCGAAGTAGTCTAGCTCGCTCTCGGCGTCGTGCTCTTTGCCGGTGAAAAGAGACCGGGGTTGCGCGCGTTCTGCTGCGGAAACGGTTGAGGTCGTCATACGTGTACCGGTACGAATCATCAGGCTATCCCGGGACTCAGAATCGAGACCCGGGGCACCCAAGCATTGTGGTCAGTCCGCATTGCCGAGACCCGGACCGGCCGCCGCATGGTGTTTGCACAAAAGGCAGAGACTGTCATATCCATAGGCTTCGAATCGTAGTGGTATCCCAGGTCCGAAAATCCGGACCTGGGGCACCAAACTTTAGTGGGGGCTTGAGCATCCCTGAGACCCGGGCCATCTGGCTATTCGAGTCCGAGTATTTTGCGATTGGTCTCATGGTCCGCCGCACCCAATGAAAAGTCGTCAAAGGCACGGTCGGTCACGCGAATAATATGGTCGCGAATGAAGGTCGCACCCTCAGCCGCGCCCTGCTCAGGATGCTTGATGCAGCACTCCCACTCGAGGACAGCCCAGCCGGGGTAGTCGTACTGTGCAAGTTTGGAAAAAATCTGGCTGAAGTCGATTTGCCCGTCACCCAGCGAGCGGAAACGCCCCGGACGGTCAATCCAGGCCTGGTAGCCTCCATACACGCCCGCGCGCCCATTGGGGTGGAACTCGGCGTCCTTTACATGGAAGGCGCGCACGCGGTCGTGGTAGATGTCGAGGAAGGCCAGGTAATCCATCTGTTGCAGGATCATGTGGCTCGGATCGTAGAGAATGTTGGCGCGCGGATGATTGCCCACGACTCTGAGGAAGCGCTCGAAGGTCGCGCCGTCGTGCAGGTCTTCGCTGGGATGCAATTCGTAACAGAGGTCCACCCCGGCCTCGTCAAAGGCGTTGAGAATCGGCAGCCAGCGCCGTCCCAATTCGGCAAATGCCTCGTCAATGAGCCCTGCCGGCCACTGTGGGAAGGGATAGAAGTAAGGCCAGGCCAGCGCGCCTGAGAAAGTAACGTGCGCCTTGAGGCCAAGGTTCTGGCTCGCCTTGGCACTCCAAAGCAACTGCTGCACCGCCCACGCCTGGCGGCTTTTGGCGTCGAGCCCGGCAGGCGCAAAGCCCGCAAGCATCTGGTCGTAGGCTGGATTGCTTGCTACCAACTGGCCCTGCAGATGCGTGCAAAGCTCGGCAATCTCCAACCCCGCATCGGCAAAGATGCCGCGCACCTGGTCGCAATAGGCCTTGCTTTCGGCGGCCAGCTTGAGATCGAAGAGCCGGCCGTCCCATGCCGGAATCTGCGCGCCTACAAAACCCAACCCCGCAGCCCACTTGGTAATTCCTTCCAACGTATTGAAGGGCGCTTCATCGCTGGCAAATTGCGCAAAGAAAATTCCCGGTCCCTTGATGGTTTTCATACTTCCCTCTCCTTCAACGCGCGGCAGAAAGCTAAATGGAACAGGCTCCGGTTTGAGTGTACCTAACTGCCCGGCTCGAAGTTGCCAATATCGACCACCGTCAATTCATAAAGGTTCTCGCCCAGCAAAACTCCGGTGTTGGAGCGAACCGAAGCCGCAACCGTGTAGGCCCCTGGTGCAAGTTCGGTTATCGTGGCGGGGATCGGCAGGCTAACGTCCAGCTTCTGCACGCTGTCGGCAGCAATGTCCACCGTAATCTCATCGAGAGGAATGCTGCCTCCTGGACCGCGCAACTCAAAAGCCACGCGGCATTTGTTGATGGCATCCCTGGTGTCGTTTACCAGCCACGCGCCTCCTAGAGCCTGGTCCTTCGGCTTGCTTTCAAGCCGGGGCGAGGTCAGCTCGACCATGGGCAGAACGGGCTGCATGGCTCGCTGCAGAGCCGCATAGCCCGCCTTCGGCACACGGTCATAACTCAACACGCTCCAGCTGATGGTGGGCCAGCCATCCATAAACATGAAGTGGAAGAACCCGCCCAGCTTTGTGTACTTGGCCCGCCGGTATTGCTCAATTGCGAATTGAATCAGGCGGGCCTGGTATGCCTGACTGTTGGCGATGAACTCCTTCAGGCTATTACCCTCTTTTGTCCCGACAATCACCAGGTTGGTATGGGTCTCAAAGCCGTATTCAACCCACTTTGCGTTCGGCGGCCACACGCTCGAGCCCAGCATCTTGCGCATCTCCGGCTCAGAAAGCAGACCCTGCGCGCCAAACTCTGTAACCACAGGCGCATCGGGAACGGTTTCGAAGTCCCGCAATTCGCCGCCGTACCAGCCCGGATAAGGATGCTGCGCATATTCGCATGCCTCGTACACAAAGCGCGAAGGGTCCGCACTGCGCGCCACCGCCGCCAATGTCGGGTCAATCCCAATGCGGTTCGGCGGGTCCGGCTCGTTCTGGCAGGTCCACAAACCAATACTGGGATGGTTGTAGAGATGGCGAATCATGGCCTGCAACTGGCGCGCGGCTTCGGCGATGAACGCGTCGCTGGTGGTGTACTGCCACTGCAGGGGAAAGTCCTGCCAAACCAGAATCCCCGCCCGGTCGCAGGCCGCGTAAAACTCGTCCCGCGTAACATGCACGCAAACGCGCGCACCGTTGAGGTTAGCCTCGCGCAGCAGCACCGCGTCTTTGGCAGCCTGGGCCTCTGTGTAATGTGCCAGCCACTTGTCGGGGATAACGGAGCTGCCGCGGACAAAGAAGCGCTCGCCGTTCAGCCGCCACTCGCCTTTTGCGGGATCGAATTGAATCTCGCGAATGCCCGCCTTGAACTCGCAGCGGTCGGTTTCACTCCCCCGCGCCAAGGTCACTACGGCATCATACAAATGCGGCTCGCCCAAGTCCCATGTCCACCAAAGTTTTGGATCTTCAATGGTCAGCACGCGCCTGTGGCGGTTTGCTCCGGCTTGTCCAACAACCGTGCCCTGCCAGCGCGAACTCCCGATGGACACGTCGAGATTGGCAGCGCCTGCTTCCCGCAGCCAGAACTGGACCTCGACAACCACACGTGCGCAACGGCCAGTCTTTGGATAGCCCGCCGGATCGCCCCAGGTGGAGGGAACTCCGGCAATCTCCGGGACAACCTGGGTGGTCAACTGAACCGAGCGAATGTGCGCGCTGCCCCGCCGCTCGATGAACACCGAGCCGATGATGCCGCCGGTGGGCTCCATCTGCCGGTCGAGCGGAAGCCACTGGTTGAGGATGCCCTTGATCTGGCGCTTGTGATTGGGAAACATCTTCTTTGGCTCTTCGCGCGGCGCATCCACAAGGACTTCCAGAACATTTGGCCCAGGTTTCAGAAGGCCGGTAACCTCGATCTCGAACGGCTCGAAGTATCCCTCGTGCTCACCCAGCAGGCGGCCGTTCAGGCTCACCTTGGCAAAGTAATCCACCCCGCCAAAGCATAGCCAGGTTGGCTTGTTCACGAACTCAGCGCTTGCCATGAACTTGCGCCGGAAGGCGACCCGGCCGTGAAAATCTGGCAAGCCGAAGAGATGCCAGTTGCAGGGAACCGGCATGTGCGCGGCGCCCGGCAGGTTGGCGTGGTCCTCTCGAATGGAACCATCTTGCTGCAAAACCGTGTGCGCAAGCGGATCACATTCCCATTCACCATCGAGCGAAAGACGCTCGCGCGCGGGAAAGGAGTGTCCGGAAATCTTGCCGGGCTCAACAGGTAATGGACCCAACGCACCGGCATCCGCGGATGATTTCGGATGGGTGGATGTTGTGGCCGCGACGCCCTTCGTTGCTGTCAGAGCTGCAAGTTGAAGCATGCCGTTGGTAATGAAGTTGCGACGTAGCACTTTCGAGCCTCCAGGGTGACCTCGGCCGATTCTGAGATGGGCCAGGATCTTTCTAAACTGAAGTTTCTTCTGTTTCGATTCGCTCGGAATTATACCGCTCTGATGCGGCGAAAGCGCGAGAATGCGGCACCTCTCTATTTCGCAAGAAACCTTCTTCGATAGACGCTAGAGTTTGTAAGCCTTCTTCACCAGCCCCACCGTCAGTTCCCGAGCTAACTCCAATGCCTCGTCTTCATCGATGCGGTGCTCGGCCACCAGGCGCGCCAGAAAGCCCGCATCCATGCGCCGGGCCACGTCGTGGCGCGCAGGAATCGATAGAAAGGCTCGGGTGTCGTCATTGAAACCCGCGGTGTTGTAGAAGCCGGCAGTCTCCGTCACTTGTTCGCGGAAACGCCGCATGCCTTCGGGGCTGTCGAAGAACCACCAGGGCGGCCCGAGTTTCAAACAGGGATAGTGCCCGGCCAGCGGCGCCAGTTCCCTGCTGTATGCCGTTTCATCGAGCGTAAACAGAATGATGCTGAGTCCAGGCTCGTTGCCGAGGTGATCGAGCAGCGGGCGCAGCGCGTCAACATAGTTCGTGGACTGCGGAATGTCGGCGCCCATGTCGCGGCCGTAGCGGGCAAAGATGGCCGCATTATGGTTGCGCACTGAGCCAGGATGAATCTGCATCACCAGGCCGTCTTCAAGGCTCATGCGGGCCATCTCGGTCAGCATCTGGGCGCGGAAGAGTTCCCTCTCTGCGGCGTCGGCGGTCCCGGCCAGCACGGTAGAAAAGAGCCGGGAGGCCTCTGACTCATCCAGGTCCGCCGTTTGTGCTGTAATGTGGCCATGATCGGTAGCCGTGGCACCGAGCGTCTTGAAGAACTGACGCCGGGCTGCGAGCGCGCCGAGATAACCGCGCCAGGTTTCGGTGTCTTCGCCGGTCAGCTTGGCCAGCGCCTCAATTCCGGCTCGAAATCCCGAGAAGTCGGGATCCACAACCGAATCAGGCCGGAAGGTGGGCACGATTCTTCCCTTCCAGCCGGATGCGCGAATGGCCGCGTGGTCGGCGAGCGAGTCAAGCGGCGAATCCGTGGTGGCCAGCACCTCAATGTCGAATTGCTCATAGAGGGCACGGGGCAGAAATTCGGCGGTGGCCAGTTTGGCCTCGATCACGTCGTAGTGGTTGTCCGCCGTTGCTGCAGAAAGCCGCTCAGTCAAACCAAAAAGCGTCTCGAAGGCGTAGTCCAGCCACAGGCGCGTGGGGGTTCCGCGAAACAGATGATAGTGGCTGGCGAAGATACGCCACACCTTGCGCGGGTCGGCGATCCGTCCCTCGCCAATCTCCAGTTCTTCCAGCGTGATTCCCTGGCTATAGAGCATGCGGAAGACGTAGTGATCCGGCTGCACAAACAGGGCCACCGGGTCGGGAAACGGCTGGTTGCCCGCAAACCATGCGGCCTGCGTATGCCCGTGCGGGCTGACGATGGGCAGGTCGCGAATTCCCGCATACAGCCGCCTCGCTATCGCCCGCGTTCCCTCTTCGGCCGGAAAAAGCCTGTCCTCATGAAGCAGCGCCATTGTTTGTCTCCTCTTCGTCAACCAGTATCGCCGATAGCGGCACGTGTATACTGCCCTTCGCGGAGACGCGGCAAATATCGAGGGCAAACACCAATCGCGAACGGGAGGGCCAAGTGAAGCTAGTGTCGTTTTCAATCGCCGATGGCAAGGTTCGGCCCGGATTCTTATTGGAAGAGACCGGTGTAGTTTTCGATCTAAGTCCGAGCGGCTTCGCCACCACTCTTGACGTCATCGAGCACGGCAAGGTGCCGACTATGGCCGCAATCAAGCTGCCCCTCGACCAGGTCAAGCTGCATGCGCCGCTCCTGAACCCGCCGCGGGTTTTTGCCATTGGCTTGAACTATCGCGACCATGCGGTCGAGGCGAAGATGGCGATTCCGACGACGCCAGTGGTGTTCTTCAAGCTGCAGTCGGCGATCATTGGGCCGGGGGCGGCGATTGTGCTGCCGAAGGCCTCGACGCAGCCGGACTATGAGGCCGAGTTTGCCTTTGTGATCGGCAAGGGCGGCTATCGCATTCCTGCTCGGGAATGGCGGGAGCATGTGTACGGCTACACCCTTTTGAACGACGTGAGCGCGCGCGACGTGCAGTTCGCTACTTCGCAGTGGACGATGGCCAAGAGTTTCCCTACCTTCTGCCCCATGGGCCCGGCCATCGTCACCGCCGACGAGATCCCCGACCCGCACAACCTTGCCATCTCGCTGACCATCGATGGCGTTATCCACCAGAGTTCAAATACCCGCGAACTCGTTTTCAAGATACCGGAACTGATCGAATACCTGTCGTCGATTACGCCGCTGCTGCCGGGCGATATCGTATCCACCGGAACGCCGGGCGGCGTGGGCATGGGCCGTACCCCCAAGCGTTGGCTCCGGCCAGGTGAGACCGTCACCATCACCGTGGAAGGCATCGGCTCGCTGACCAATCCGGTGGTTGCCGAATAAGCGCAAAAAAAAAGGGCGCGGCGACAATGAATCTGTCGCCGCGCCCTCTTTGATCAACAACTAGTTCGCCGGCTGCTTGACCTTGTATCCCGCTCCCAGCCACGCGTACAGCCCTATTCCGATATAGGCGACGATCGGCACCAGGTAAGCCGCCTGAATGTTCGCTACCACCGACACATACCCCATGATCTTCGTCAGCGCCGCGCCGCCAATCATGGCCATCACGATAATCGAGCCCGCAGTCTTGGTCTTTGCGCCCATGCCCTTGATGGCCAGGGCAAAGATGGTGGGGAACATGACGGACATGAAGAGGCTGGTAATCAGCAGGCATCCCACGCCCACCCAGCCCGGCCGGACCACCGCTACCAGGCAGAGAAGGATGTTGATCAGGGAATAGAGGCCGAGCAGGCCGCGCGCATGGAAGTGCTTCATGAGCCAGGCGGAACCAAAGCGCCCGATGCCAAAGCAAGCCAGGGTGCCGGTGAGCATGAATCCCGCGGCCTTGTCGCCAACGCCGGTGGCCGACTCCGCATAGGGGATGAAGTAGCTCCACGTCCCCACCTGGGCGCCAACATAGAGAAACTGCGCGAACACCGCGAAGGCAAAGTGCCACTGAAGCAAGCGGCCAGGCTCTGTCTTGTCGTCGGACACCGGAGCGCCCTTCTCCGAACCCAGCGCCGGAAATTTTGTCAGCGCCACCATCAGGGCCCAGAAGAGAGCAATCGATCCAAGCACCATGTAAGGCGCCACAACCCGCAGCGTCTCGGTGTGCAGATAGGCCTGGTAGGTTCCCGCCAGCTTTCTGGCCAGTACCTCAGCATCGGTAAGCTTGACGCCGGAGAAGATAAACACTGTCCCAAGTAGGCCGGCAGTAATGGCGCCCAGCGGATTGAAGGCCTGGGAGAAATTGAGCCGGCGCTCACTTGACCCCGACGGGCCAAGCTCCGCGATAAACGGGTTTGCCGCGGTCTCAAGGAATGACAGCCCGGCGGCAATGACAAACTGCGCCATCAGGAACAGAGTGTACTGCTCCGCCTGTGCCGCGGGGTAAAACAGCCAGCAGCCGGTCCCCAGCAAGACCAGCCCGGTAACGATTCCGGTCTTGTAGCCAAACCGGCGCATCAACAGCCCTGCCGGAATGGCCAAAAGCATGTACCCCAGATAAAACCAGACCTGGACGCCGGCTGCACCCGACCGGTCAATGTTGAACGACTTCATGAATTGCCGGATGAGAATATCGTTCAGATTGTTCGGAATCGCCCAAAGGTAAAACAGCGGCGTCACCATCAGGAAGGGCAGCATCCTTCCCGCTGGAATCATGGGTGCATGGATATCTTCACCCGATGGGGGTTTGTTCTCTGAATCAACTACTCCTGTAGAAATGCTCACGCGCGACTCTTCCTCTCAAAATTGCGGTATGGCCCTGGCGCTGATTGCGCGGCAGTCAGTTCTTTCAGAACCGCTCAGCCTGCCGTCTAATCGCTTCAGCATTTCTACCAATCCGCAAGGCCGCTGGCAAATCGGCGGCCAATTTTGGGAGCCGTTCACAGCACCCGCGCCAGCCACTTCCCGGTGTGCGACAGCAGACTGGTCGCGATCTCCTCAGGCGGACCCTCGGCCACAATGCGGCCTCCGCCCTCGCCACCCTCCGGGCCCAGGTCGATGACCCAATCGGCGCATTTAATCACGTCCAGGTTGTGCTCGATGACAATCAGAGAGCCGCCGCCATCGATCAGTTTGCGAAACGCCGTAAGCAGTTTGGAGACATCGTCGAAGTGCAAGCCGGTGGTGGGCTCGTCGAGGATGTAAAGCACGCGGCTGGCCTGCGAGGGCTTGGCGTTGGCGTTGGCGGCGCGCACCTGGGACAAGTGCGCCGCCAGCTTGACGCGCTGCGCCTCGCCACCGGATAGCGTCGTCGCTGACTGGCCCAACCTCAGATAGCCTAGCCCAATCTCGTCCAGCACGGCGAGCTTCTCCAGAAGCCGCGTTTGTCCAACGAAGAAGCGCAACGCCTCTTTTACCGTCATCTGCAGCACATCGTGAATGTTTTTGCCCTTGTACTCCACTTGCAGCACTTTGGCCTGGTACCGAGTTCCGTTGCAGTCCTCGCAGGGCAGTTCCACATCGGCCAGGAACTGCATCTCGACGGTGACCGTGCCGTCGCCTTCGCAGGTGTTGCAGCGGCCGCCGGGAACGTTGAACGAGAAGTGACCCGGCGTTAACGAAAGCCGCTTGGCCTCAGGCTGCGAAGCAAAAAGCTCGCGCACCAGGTCGAACCCCTTGATGTAGGTGATGGGGTTGGAGCGCGGGGTGCGGCCGATGGGCGTTTGATCCACAAGCACAACGTCGTTCAACCGCTCAACGCCGGTTAGCGACTTGTACACGGCCGACGGATCGGACCCGTCGCTCTGGCCCAGCGCCCGCGCCACGGCACGGTAAAGAACCTGGTGCACCAGCGTGGACTTGCCGGAGCCGGAAACACCGGTAATGGCCACAAGAAGCCCCAACGGTATTTCCACGTCGAGGCCGTGCAGGTTATTGGTCATGGCGCCGCGCAGCACCAGTTTCTCTTTGCCGGGCACCCGCCGCCGTGTGGGCACGGGAATGGAAACTTGCCCTGAAAGATAACGGCCGGTGAGCGAGTTGGGGTTGGCTTCAATCTCCGCCAGCATGCCTTCGGCCAGCAGCTTGCCGCCAAACTCGCCCGCGCCGGGGCCGAGGTCGAGCAGATGGTCGGCCGCCCGCAGCACGTCGGCGTCGTGCTCCACCACAATGATGGTGTTGCCCAGGTCGCGCAGTTCCTCAAGAATGTGAATCAGGCGCGCGGTGTCGCGCGTATGCAAGCCGATGGAAGGCTCGTCGAGAACATACAGCGCACCCACCAGCCGCGAACCAAGCGAGGTAGCTAATTGAATCCGTTGCGCCTCGCCGCCGGAGAGCGTGGAGGCCAGCCTGTCAAGCGTCAGGTATTCAAGGCCAACGGCATCGAGAAAGCTCAGGCGCTGCCGCACTTCGTGCAGTATGGGGCCGGCGATCTCCTCCTGCATGGGGGAGAGCTTGAGCGCGTCAAAGAACTGCTTGGCCTGGGCAATCGTCAGCGCCGTGGCCTGGCAGATGTTCTGGCCGTTGATGCGCACGCTGCGAGCCTCGGCACGCAACCGCTGGCCGCGGCAATCGGGGCACTCTGCGTAGCCGCGATACTTGCTCAGCATCACGCGCACATGCAGCTTGTACTTCTTGCGCTCCATTTGCGCAAAAAAACCAAAGACGCCTTCAAAGCTGCCTTTGCCGCGCAGCACAATCTCGCGTGCGGCTTCAGGCATTTCGCGCCATGGAACGTCGAGCGGGACGCCGAGTTCAGCGGCCTGCTTGCGAAGATCGGTAAACCAGGGCCGGTACTTCGGGCGGTTCCAGGGATCGATGGCGCCGTCCGCGAGCGTCAAACCTTTGTCGGGAATCACCAGGTTCAGGTCGAAGTCCACCGTATTGCCGAAGCCCTGGCAACGCGGGCACGCGCCAAAAGGATTGTTGAAGCTGAAGAGGCGCGGTTCCGGTTCCTTGCCCGGCTTGTGGCAACTCTTGCACTCATATTCGCCAGAAAAACGATGACGGGGCCGTGCAGCCGCTTCGTCTCTCGGAACCTCTTCAAAGATCACTTCGCTTGATTCGCGATAGGCAATTTCGGCGGCGTCTACAATGCGCGCCCGGTTCTCCTGGCTGACGACGATCCTGTCCAAAAGGACGAACACTGGAAGCGTAAAGTCCAGGTCCAACAGCGACTCGGGCGTGGAGAACTCGAAGGTTCTGCCCTGCTGGTAGAGCCTGTTGAACCCGGAGGTGCGCAGTTCCACCAGCCGTGCCTTCAGCGCCTCTGTCAGCGGCGATTCGGCGGCTTTTTTTGCGGGAGCCTTGGCGGCCGACTTGGCTGTGCGCCGGGCCGGCTTGGCTTCGGGGCTCGGCGCGGGAAGCTCGTGCCGCACCGGAAACAGCACATTCAAGCGCGTTCCCTCGCCCAATGCGAGCGTGGCTTCGGCAATCTCGTCAATCGAGTCGCGTTTCACCAGTCCGTCGCAGTGTACGCAATGCACTGTGCCGCATCGGGCGTAAAGCAGGCGCAGGTAGTCATAGATCTCTGTGGCCGTGGCCACGGTGGAGCGCGGATTGCGCGTGGAGTTTTTCTGCTTGATGGCGATGGCTGGCGCAAGCCCGTCAATCAGGTCCACGTCAGGCTTTTCAATACGCTCAAGAAATTGGCGTGCGTAAGCGGAGAGCGATTCCACATACCGCCGCTGTCCCTCGGCATAAATGGTGTCGAAGGCCAGCGAACTCTTGCCCGATCCTGACACGCCGCTGATGACCGTCAGCTTGCCGTGAGGAATCTCGCAGGAGATGTTTTTCAGGTTGTGAGTCCGCGCTCCGCGGATAACGATGGCATCATTCAAAGGGAAGGCACCGGGAAAAAGGCGTCCGGGAGCGTCCCTGTATGCTCAGCGAGCCTCAGAGCGCAACCGGCCATTCTCTATTATATGACCCGGCGGTCTTTGAGCATACATCAAGGCGCCTTTAACCCCAGGCAAACAATCGGCAAGAGGGGCCTGCCGTAGCGAAAGTCGTCCGGCGCTGTTCCGGCGCATTCTGCTGAAAGAAAAACTAGTGTGATAGGCCGGGACTGGAGTCCCGGCCTATCGGGCAATGCCATTTAAAGCAGCTCGGTTATCCACTACTTTGAGAACAGCCGGTTGTTGTCTTTGTCAAACTTCTTTTCCGTCTTCGCCGGTTTCTCCGCGGCCTTGTCCGCAATGTCTTGCACTTTTTGTTTCGCTGAAGTGCCAGTGGCCGTCTCGTTCTCCACCTTGGTCTCTGTCGGGGTTTGGAATTCATTTGCCATTGTTTGCTCTCTCCTGCTCACACTATGGTCCCTCGGCGTTGTGGAGCGGTGGTCAGTCTTGCTCCCCGCGCGATTCCCTCCCAAGCTTCGAGCCGTCGAACCCTTGTCAGTCTCATCGGTGCCCGATCCCGGTAAACTGGTAGCTGAGGTATTCCGTGCTTCGTTTTGCTTTGTTGTTCGTGCTTTTCGGGTCGGTCGCAGGGTTCGGCCAGGACCCCGCACAGGATTCTTCATCCCAGCCCGCTCCGGAGCCCGCTGCTATCGTGCCCGTTTCCAGCGAAGTTGTTGAAGCCGAAGCCGCAATCGCCCAGTCCGATTGGAAGGCCGCCGAATCCAGGCTGACGCCCTGGCTGGCAGAACACCCTACCGATGAACGGGCTTTGTTTGCCGCAGGCTATGTGGCTGACGCCCAAGGCCGCATGCAGGATGCTGCCACGCTCTATCGACGCGCCACCGAGGCAAATCCGAAGTCTTTTGAGGCCCATCTTTCGCTCGGATTGTTGCTGGCCCGGCAGGGAAATCCGGAAGATGCACGGCCCGAACTGGTGATCGCTACCGGGCTTGATCCCGGAGATGCCGGCCCAGCGTCGAAGGCCAGCGCCTGGCGGGCCCTGGCTACCATCGATGAGAAGTCCGATCCCACCGAAGCCTCAAACGACCTTCTCGAAGCACTGAAGATCTCGCCTGAAACCGATGCCGATACGCTGATGGCCGCCAACCTTGCCGACCGGGCCGGGCAATACGAGGAGTCTGAAACCGCCTACCGCCGAGTGCTTGCCAAGGACCCTAAATCCCTGGTAGGCAATACCGGCCTGGCCCACTCGCTGATCGCGCGCGAGCAGTTCCCCCAAGCAGAGACCATGTTGCGAGCGGCCCTGGAGCAACTGCCCGACGATCCGGCACTGACCGCCCAACTGGCCGCCGTTCTGGCGGCACAAAATAAGGCAGAAGCGCTGCCGCTGCTCAACAAACTCCACGAGGCCCACCCCGAGGACCCGAACATCACCCGCATGCTGGCCGAAGTTCTAGCCGAAGCCGGGGACGCGGCGGGCTCCGACAAATTATATGTAGGACTCCTGGCGTCAAGTCCCGACGATCCCGTCCTGCTGACAGGACATGGCCAGAATCTGATCGAACAGGCAAGGTACCCCGAGGCCTTTGCCGCCCTCGACAAGGCGACCAAACTCGATGAATCGAGCGCAGAAGCATGGAGCGGACTGGCCTTTGCAGCCTCCAAGACCAACCAGCCTGCCGTCACATTGAACGCTCTTACGATGCGATCAAAATTTCTGCCCGAGGGGCCAAGTACTTACTTCCTTTGGGCCACCGCTTACGATACGCTTCAAGACAAGGCAGCCGCGGCAAGTTATTACCATCACTTCCTTGAAACGGCAGCCGGGAAATTTCCAAACCAGGAGTTGCAAGCCAAGCAACGTCTCATATTGCTCGAAAACAAAAAATGAGATGTGACAAGATGCAATGATTGAAGGGTTGATCCTTCTGCAAGACGCCGCGGTATGGGAGCCGGACAACACGCAACTCCCGTTGTTTGCGCAAGTTGGCACAGTGCTCCTTTAGTCACGGCCTGGGGTAAAACCGCACTAGCGGAGGTTCCTCATGCGGCACTTGGTCCTTTTTGCAACCCTCTCAGTCCTTACCGTGGCCGGGCTACCCGCCTGCGCCTCGGGGCTCGACGACAAAACCCCGGATCAACAGAGTATCGATGCGCTTGTGGCCAAGGTGCAGCAGGCTCATCCCCGCGAACAGTGCTTCCTTTACGCCGAATTGGTTCACCAGATGACCGAGCTGAGCGCCCGGCAGTACGCGGCCGGAGACGTTGACAAGGCCTCAGACCTGCTCAGGCACATACAGCAGGCGGCTCACAGCATCCATCTCTCGGTGGCCGACGACAACAAGCGGCTCAAGAATGCCGAAATCCTTCTGCGGCACACCGCTTTCCGCCTGACCGAGATGCTGCACTCCAGCAGCCTTGAAGACCAAGCGCTGGTGGCCGAGACTTTGGCGCAGGTGAACCAGGCCCAGACCGACGCCATGCTGCAGGTCTTCCGCAAGTAGCCGCGCCATTTGGCTTAATCGCCGGCCGGAGCGCGCTTGAAAATCTTGACCGGCTTCCCTGCCCGATCCCTGCTGAAAATCCCGCCGCTTTTACAGGCGGCGATACCTGTGCTTCAATGAAAGCGCCGGGGTGTATCAACCGATGCGTTTTCTTGCCGCGAGTCTGGCTTTTCTTTGCCTTGCCACGCCCATCTGTGCGCAGAAGGAAAAACGGGAACCGCTGACTGAAGCGGAGGTCGACAAAATACGCGATGCGGGCTCCGCTCCCGACGAGCGAATCGATCTATACACCAAGTTCATCGGAGAGCACGCCGAGGTCATCAAGGGGCTGACCAATCGGGCTAAATCCGCTGCCCGCGCAGACCGCTTGAACGGAGAACTCCAAGACCTGACCGCCCTGATGGATGAGTTGGGCGCAAACCTCGACGAGTATTCCGACCGGCACGCCGATATAAGGAAATCTCTGAAATCGCTGAGCGAAGCAACCCCCCACTGGCTCAACATTCTGCGCGCCCTGGCCGGAGAGCCGGGCTTTGACCTGTCGCGCAAAGAGTCAATCGAAAGCGGGGAGGAGCTTGCCGATCAGGCCAAGCGCCTCCTGGTTGAGCAGACCGACTACTTCAGGCTGCACAAGGACGAGGAAGGCCAGGAGCGCGCCGAGCCCAAATGACTGAAAGCAGTTGGCAGTGGCATCTCAGCTGCGGACAACGGACTGCCAACTGTAAGCTGGCCTCTGTAAACTGTAGAGAGTGGCCGCGGATATAGTCCCCATCTTTCAGGAAGAGTACCGTTCGTTGCGTCCCAGGGCGCCGATGCCGCAGATTACTGTCCGCTTCCGGCGATTCACCTCGCTGAATACGACCATACGGCTGCGCGAAGGGCAGATTCACGCCAGCTTGTCTGACCTGTTGGAAGGCGCGCCGGACACAGTGATTCGCGCGATCGCCCATATCCTGCTGGCCAAGCTCTACAAGAAACCCATTGATGCAGCTCAAAACCTGCGCTACAAGCGCTTCTCATCCAGCGCCGCCGTAACCCGGCAAACGGAACTGATCCGAGGCGCGCGGGGGAACAAGCGCTTTTCAGGCCCCGAGGGCCGCTTCTACAATCTCGAAGAGGTTTTTGACGCGCTCAATACACGATTTTTTGGCGGCCTTCTGGGCCGGCCGGAACTCACATGGAGCGAAGGCATGGCCAAGCGCTCCCTCGGCCACTACGACGCGGCGCACAATACCATCGTAGTGAGCCAGGTTTTTGACCGGCCCTCAAGCCCCAGATATGCAATTGAGTACCTGCTTTACCACGAGATGCTGCACCTGAAACACCCGGTGAAGATGCGCGGGGTGAGGCGCTGCGTCCATTCCCGCGAGTTCAAGGCCGACGAGGCGTGCTTCCCGCAACTGAAGGAAGCGTTGGCGTTTATCCGGCGGCTGTAGCGTCTCTTGGATTTTTGGTTGCAATCGGAGGGCACCTTGGCAACATCAAGCAAAACCGTCCAACGCTGTTCGTGGGCCGAAAGCGACCCGGTTTATCAGGCGTATCACGATACGGAATGGGGCGTGCCGGAGTACGACAGCCGCGCACTTTGGGAAACGCTGATGCTCGAGGGATTTCAGGCGGGCCTGGCCTGGATTGTGATTCTTCGCAAGCGCGACGCATTTCGCAAGGCCTTCAAGAACTTTGACCCAGCCAAGGTAGCCCGTTTCACTGAG
Source organism: uncultured Acidobacteriaceae bacterium (assembly GCA_903911925.1). Classification (GTDB taxonomy): domain Bacteria; phylum Acidobacteriota; class Terriglobia; order Terriglobales; family Acidobacteriaceae; genus Telmatobacter. The sequence continues at coordinate 5,572 of CAIWFH010000052.1, read as the reverse complement.
GCCGACATTACGCGGCTGCTTGAGGACCCGGGGATCGTTCGCTCCCGTGCCAAGATTGAGGCCACGATTCAGGGCGCTCGCATCTACGTTGAAATGCAAGCTGCGGGTGAGGATTTTTCAACCTTTGCCTGGAAGATGGCCGGGGGGAAACCAATCCAAAACAGCGGCGGCGTTCCAGCTAAGACACCTGTGTCGGAAGAAATCTCAAAGGAACTCAAGAAGCGCGGTTTCAAGTTCGTCGGCCCGGTTATCGTCTATGCCTGGATGCAGGCAGTCGGAATGGTCAACGATCACGCGCCCGAGTGCTTCAGGAAAGAGGAAGTGCGGCTTCTAAAGCCGGTCAAGACGCGAAAGTAGCTGTGCGCCAAAACCGAATCAGGCTGCCTTCTCCGCCGCGACTTGGGCTTCCTCTGGCCCCGCCACCGGCCGTGTTGCAGCCCACAAGACCAGGGCAACGCCCACCAAAGCAGAAGCAGCGCTAGCCATTTGGGCATTTGATAACCCCCACAGAACCTTAGGGTTGCGACGGATAAATTCAACAAAAAAGCGAGCTAATCCGGTCAGAACGAGGTACTCGCCGAGAATGGCACCCGTGCCCCGCCGCTTGCCGCCCCGCCACCAGAGCCACCAGCCAATCAGCAGCCCCGCCGCCAGTTCATAAAGCGGAGTGGGATGCACCTTCGCAAATGTCGGTTCAATCCCGTTGGGGAAGCTCATGCCCCAGGGTAGCTTGGTCTCAATCCCGTAACAGCCGTCACCAGAGAGGAAACACCCGATGCGGCCAATGCCGTAACCGATGGCGGCCGCCGGTGCGGCCAAGTCCAGAATCCGCAATGTTCCGATTTTGGCCCACCATCCCTGGAAGGCCAGCGCCGATATGCCGAAAATCATGCCTCCGAACCACGCGAAGCCCGCCGAGTCCCACAACACGCGCCAGCCTTGCTCCTGGAATTCCAGCGGCGTGTCGATCACGTGCCAAAGCTTGGCGCCCACAATGCCCGCCACAACCGCAACAGCTACCATGCCCACAGCATCCGCGTCGATATGCGCGCGGCGAAACCCACGGTCCATCAAGAAGGCGGCCGTGACAGCTGCCAGCCAAAGCATCAGCCCAAACGTCGGAACATTCAGGCTCCAGAGGTGCAAATAAGGCATCATCGTCCTTCAAGTATAGACGGGGCAGCTTCGTTAATAGAGCTTCAGCTTCTCCTCTGCCTCACATACCCACCCCCGATTTGCACAGGAGTTTTGCGCTCCACGGCGCAATTCGCGAGATACTATTTGCATGGCTACCACCACCTATCAAGGCCTCGAGGTCCTCTTTACCCGTCAACAGATTGCCGAGCGCGTTGCCGAAATGGGCGCCCAGATTACTCGCGACCTGAAAGGCGAGAAGCTGGTAATGGTGGGCGTATTGAAAGGCGCGGCCCCGTTTTTGGCCGACTTGGCGCGGTCCGTGCAGGCTGACGCCACCTTCGACTTCGTGGCCACCTCGAGTTATGGCAGCGGTCAGCGCTCCTCCGGCGCCGTCAAACTCATTAAGGACCTCGACGAGCCGATTGAAGGCAAGAATGTACTGGTGGTCGAAGACATTCTCGACACCGGCCTGACCCTCTCCTACTTGCGCAAGCTGTTTCTGCAGCAGCATCCCAAGTCGCTGCGAATTGCCACCCTGCTCGACAAGCCCTCGCGCCGCCTTGAGAAGATCGAGCCGGACTACGTTGGCTTCTCCATTCCCAACCTCTTCGTCATCGGATACGGGATGGACTACGCGGAACGCTACCGCAATCTTCCCGACATCTGCCTGATGACACCGGATCATCCGGAATAGATTTACAATCAACAAGATAGAGTTTTATGTCTCACTCCAAGGTGCATTTTGTACGAATTTTGTACGAAACAATTACAATCCCAGCATGCCCAACGAACTGCGTTCCCTTGCTGTAGTCAGCGTGTTTACGCGCCACACGTCGGACTTCCCGCACAAGAATGACCGCTACTACAAAGGCAAGGGGTGCAGATGCCGCAAGAGCCTTTACATCAATGAAGACGGCAAAGATCGAAGGATCTCTGCCAGGACTCGATCATGGGAGCAGGCTGAGAAAGCCGCTCAAGCGGAGCGTGAAAAGCGCGACCCGGCATTGATCGAGTTGAGAAAGAGTCTGGAAGCGAAGGCCGCGAAAAAGGCCGCAGAAGAAGCAGCCGACGCAGCCGAAATGGCCGACGCAATCACCATCGAGAGGGCTCTCAAACTCTGGACCGCTGGATTCAAAGATCAGTCCCTGTCCACGGCAAAGACCTACCGAATCGTCGTCCGCAAGATTTCAAGTTGGGCATTACTTGAAGGTATCGTGTCGCTCCGTGACGTAACCCCCGCTCAACTTGACCAATGGAGGTCCGAGTGGTCCCTCAAAGCAATTCGCAAAGAAGACAGGATGGGACCGACAACGCAGAACCAGTTCGTCAAGCGGGTGAAGGCGTTCTTCAGGTGGGCCTATGAGATCGAACACATAGGCAGAGACCCCGCAAAAGCCTTGAAGTCGATTGTCACAAAACCTGAGCAGACCATGCCACTCACCCAGAAGCAATTCGACCTGGTGATGGCGGCCGTGGATCGCTACGATGCAGACCAGAGGCGAGCCGAAGATCAATTCGGCACCGAACTCCGGGCTTTGTGCTTAACCATGCGCTGGACCGGGCTTCGCATCACCGACGTATTGATGCTTCCCCGCACTGCCCTGACGGGCAATTCACTTAGCCTCACCGTTCTGAAATCGAAAGCCGACGCCCAACCTGTTCTTCCCGACCAGGCTGTTGCAGCGTTGAAGGCAATCCAACCGCGGCGGGGTGTCGCCCCCAACTACTTCTTCTGGTCCGGACAGTCAACCCACATCACACTAGGAAAGAAATGGGCCGCTCGAATCAAGCGTCTCAATAGATACCTGGCTCTCATTGACGACCACGGGCAGCCAATGCAATTTCACTCCCATATGCTGCGCGATACTTTTGCCGTGGAACTCCTCCTTGCCGATGTACCGATAGAAACCGTGAGCAAGCTGCTCACCCACAAATCCATCAGGGTCACCGAACTCCATTACGCGCCGTGGGTCAAGTCCAGACAGAGACAGTTGCGGGACAAGGCCATCGATGCGCTGCAGAAGATGGGCGCCACGTTCAGCGCGCAGTTTAATGCGAAAAGCATTGATCATGGTTAAGATCCTCGAGGCCGCTGGACTTGCAGCAAGGCAGGACACAGGGCGCCCTGAACGAAGGAGAAACGTGACCGCGTCCTGGCTTGAAACCCGCACGGGGCCTTTTGTCACGCATTTTGGGGTCCTCCAGGAAGTAGCGATCATAACCGTCGAATGGCATGAACTAGAGATTTCAAGATGAGCCAAGTCGGCAACCCGCGCCTGCTCGAGATCCTCCAGCAGCGCACTGCGGTCCGGAACTATTCGAGGAGAGATAATCCGGGACAGGTACCGGACCCTGGAGGACGGACCTCATGTGCCCTGAAGACCGGCGACGGCGGAAGAGGAAATATTCATGAGTGAGGACTCCTTCTGATGGGCATAACCTGCCCTCACTTATCCCTAGGAGCCATCTCATAAATGCCTACTGATGCTCATCAGGCATTTATGAGATGGCTTCTAGTGTCTTTCGTGAACTCCCAGGCCGCAAGAAAGATGATAGGGAAGCTGAATGAACACCTCACAACCGCTTTCCTCTTTCAGCCACTCACCACGTCTGTCTGCTAACTTTAATTCCTTCATAGGATTGCAAGCAAGAGAGATAGGAGGGTGATGCAAATCACAGGATTATTGCATGACTCCTTGACAAACTTGCGGAATCGGAATCTGCTTGATGCGATATCGCCTCCAACGCAAACACCCATTTCCAAAATATGGCGCGGTTGCCTGTCGTACCGAACATTTCCTTTCAGGGGAGAGTTATGTGCCCGACCGACTCAAGCACTCTTCCGGAGCGGGCGCATCCCGCAAGCTGAACCATTCCGATCGAAGGCTGCGGGGAATCTGCACCGTACAGAACCGGCAGCACCCAGGATCGCGGAGACCAGAATGAAGGTATATTCCTCTTTGCTCAACACGCTCGCCTACTCATTCTCTCAAACAGCAGTTCGCCGCACGTTTCGGTTGCTTGTGCTTCTGGCAGGGGTTTTTACTGCGCAGATGTGTCCGTTGGGATGGACGCAGGCGACCGCTGAAACCGCCACTGCGGCACCGCATACGCAAGCGTCAGTGCATCCGGTGAGCCAGGCGGGAACACAGCCGGGAAGAGCGCTTGCTTTGACTCCCGGCATAATCAACACCGTGGCCGGGAATGGAAGCATGGGGTATTCAGGGGATGGGGGCGCCCCGGTGAATGCGCAGGTTAGCTTCCCGAATGGCGTGGCCTTCGACACCGCTGGAAATGTTTATATTGCTGATACCGGCAATGACTGCATCCGAGTTATCAATCTTCAAACAAACTCGATTGTAGTTGCCGGAGTTACAGTGCAGCCGGGAAGCATTGCAACCATTGCGGGAACAGGCTCCTTGGGGTTCTCAGGAGACAATGGCCCGGCGACAGCGGCAACGCTCTGGACACCTACGGACGTCGCGATCGACAGCACAGGAAACATCTTCATCTCCGATACCAGTAACAGCAGGATACGGAAGATCAGCAACTCGGGCACGATTTCGACATTTGCCGGGACTAGTTCTACAGGCATGTCCGGGGACGGCGGACCCGCGGCGCAGGCACAGCTTTACCACCCAGCCGGCATTGCGCTGGATGCCGCCGGGAACCTCTATATTGCCGACGTGAATAACAGCCGCGTGCGCGTCGTGAACCGGCAGTCGAGTGCGATCACCATTGGAGGAGTGACCATCCAGCCGGGCAATCTGGCAACGATAGCAGGAAATGGCACTGCCGGTTTCTCCGGGGACAACGGACCGTCGACGCAAGCTGAATTGAACAGGCCTGCCGGGGTGGCGATTGACCCCTTGGGGTACCTCTATATCGCGGACGAGTACAACAATCTGGTACGAAAGGTTGTGCTGGCGACCGGGACGATCTCGACCATAGCTGGAGTGGCCAACCCTCCCGGGAACGGCGGATTTACAGGGGATGGCGGGCAGGCGACACAGGCCAAGCTATCGAATCCGATTGGAGTTACCGTAGACCAGGCCGGCAATCTCTATATTGCGGATTATAACAACAATCGAGTTAGACGGGTTAATCCTGCCAACGGAATCATCACAACGGTGGCAGGAGGTGGGTCAGCGCTCTTCAACGGCAATGGTTACGGGGGCGACGGAGGCCCTGCGCTCAGTGCCCTGATGTCCTACCCGTCGGGAGGCGCGATAGATGGACTGGGAAATCTCTACATAGCGGATACCGCCAACAACCGGGTCCGCGAGGTCAACGTCCAGCAGTCATCACTCACTTTCGCATCGGTGAGTGTCAAGGGCGGCGTAAAAGGGAACCACTGTGGCGGCGTAAAAGGGAGCCAGTAGAGGGTTGAGTCGGGCATTTCGGGGGAGGAGGGGCGCCGGAGCGTAGCGGAGGC
>CAIWFH010000051.1 GCA_903911925.1 uncultured Acidobacteriaceae bacterium | reverse complement strand
GCGGCAAAGGTGATTTCGCTTGTTCTAGGCCTGATCCGACAGCCCTGCAATCCCGTGGATATTGGATGATGATGCTGATTGTTAGCTGGTCTTCGGTGATTGACCGTTGTGCAGACACAGGCGGCTTCGACGCGATCATCCGGAGACTTGTGAGGGCTGTCGGGCCGTTCCCCAAGCTAGTTCGCATTGCGCATGGAAACGCCATTTGTCGCGATTGGGATGGGGGATGGTTGATTCCTCGATGGATTGCAACTGAGGATAGCTGTCAGAGATACTTGACCGGTGAATATAGGAACCTCCGGTTCTCCTCGGCACTCCACCAGAACCCGCACTTGCGATGCAAAGATGGTTCTCGTTCGCATCCCATCAGCCTTCAGGACGCCTTTCCACTGTAACGGGGTCACGCATGAGGCTCACAGACATCCCGGCCGGTACCAACTCTAGCGCCATGAGCCCTCCCAGCCTGAGCCATCTCCGCTTGCTCGAATCAGAAAGTATCCACATCTTCCGTGAAGTGGCCTCCGAATTCGAAAGACCGGTGATGCTCTACTCGATCGGCAAGGATTCTTCGGTCATGTTGCGGATTGCACAAAAGGCATTTTACCCCGGGCCAATTCCATTTCCGTTGTTGCATATAGACACTGGATTCAAATTCGCCGAGATGCTCACCTTTCGGGATCGGATGGCTCGCACTGTCGGTGCGAATTTACTGGTCTGGCGAAATGAAGGTGCCATTGCCGCGGGGACGAATCCAATTGTTCTCGACACGAAGCGCTGCTGCGGACTGCTGAAGACACAAGCACTGCTCGATGCGTTGAGACATTTCAACTTCGATGCGGCCTTTGGCGGTGCGCGCCGCGACGAAGAGAAGTCCCGCGCCAAGGAACGCATTTACTCATTCCGCGACAGCGCCGGACAGTGGGACCCGAAGAACCAGCGCCCCGAGTTGTGGAGCCTCTACAACGCACGCATCCATACCAGCGAAAGCATTCGCGTCTTCCCGCTATCCAACTGGACCGAGATGGACGTTTGGCAATACATCTATGAAGAGAAGATCCCCGTTGTAAATCTCTACTTCGCGAAAGAGCGGCCCATGTATGTGCGGGGGTATGCGCTGCTGCCTATTGAGCAAGGCTTTGTCGCGCGCCCGGACGAAAGGCCGCAGATGGTCAAGTCGCGACTGCGTTCGCTCGGCTGTAGCCCATGCACTGGCGCCATCCGTTCCGATGCGGAGACGATTCCGGCTATTATCTCGGAGCTGATTTCGTTCCGCTCTTCCGAGCGTGCCAATCGCGTCATTGACCACGATCAGGAAGGCTCGATGGAGATCAAGAAGCGGGAGGGCTACTTCTAAATGTCCACGGTGCCAAGTCCCGAGTTTTCCATTAACGAGTTTCTTCGGCGAGAGCGCGGGTATCGTCGGCAGGGCGTGAGAGAAAGCCCTCGGCTCGCGTCAGGTCGTTGCTGACCGCCAGTGCCAGCGGGGAGGCGTCCCAGGGCGGGTGGATGAGCAGGGTCTGCCCCTCGATGCCATCGTCCCGCGAGGCGGCGGCGGCGAGGGCGATGCGTACGGACTGGCCGGGCTTGGGTACCGGCCCCACGATCTGGCTGCCTTCCCGGCTCCAGCGGGCGGGTAGCATCTCGTTCCGGTACCGGATCGGACTGCCGCGTCCCCATGCGCCACGAATCGCCAGTGGCCCGTCATCGTGGATTTTATGCACCGCCAGCGGGGGCGTTCCCGTGATGGGTCGTGCTTCCAGAATCCGCATATCAATAACCCGTTCACGGGTTTCTGCTGGCAGAGAGGTTTTGCTGACCACCCGGTTCATGGAGAGCGTTTCATGGGATCGTTCGGTGAGGATGAGTCCTTCCTCGAGGCCGGGATTGTTGTAAGCGGTGACGAACAAGACCTCTTCCCGGGTCGCCTTTGTAGACAGCCAGTGAGTCAGGCTGGGTAACGCGGCGAGGCCGTATTCGCTG
>CAIWFH010000050.1 GCA_903911925.1 uncultured Acidobacteriaceae bacterium | reverse complement strand
GCGGAAGAGGCGCAGAAAGGCCAGCAGTTCCGCAGATGCGGCCTGCCCCACGGTCCCGTCGAGCAATTGCGCCTCGAACTCTCCAGCGCCGGTTAGAAAAGCTGTGTTCTGCCTGCGCGCCACGCCGCAAAGAACATGTGAGGCCATCTCCCAGGAGCGCGGAGTGGGCCAGGCATTGGCGTCCGAGGTTGTGTCGGCCGCGTGCAGCAGGTCCGGCTTGAAGCGCAGAAAGGCGATGATCTCCGGCCGCACGCCCGCGCCCACGGCCCACCTGCACCAGTCGCTCAGATCGGCTTCGAGTTCGAGATGGACAAAACGATTTCTGAGAGGCCGCGGCATCGCGAAATGCACGCCACGCTCCGATGCCGGGTTGCCGGCGGCGATGACGACCCACCCATCGGGAAGCACGTATTCGCCCAGTTTGCGGTCGAGGACGAGTTGGTAACACCCGGCCTGCGTCATCTGCGGCGCCGAGGTCAACTCGTCGAGAAAGAGAATGCCTTTACCCTCGTTGGGCAGGAACTTGGGCGGAACCCATTCGGTCTGATCCGCAGCGATGCGCGGCAGCCCTCGCAGATCGACCGGATCGAGTTGCACGGCACGGACGTCAAGGAATTCATAGTCGAGATCGCCCGCGACCTGAGCGACGATTTGCGACTTTCCTACACCGCATGCGCCCCAAATATGCAGCGGCACTCGTTCGCCGATCAGGGTATGGAGCGCCTCATATAGCTTGGATGGTTTCATGGATTTCGATCCTTTCGGATGTTTCAGAAGAGATTTTGAGAAGTCAGCAATCGCTGTCAATTGCGATCTGGAACGCGCATATTGCTGAATATATTGACGATAATTTGCTCACTGATACTTGTTGACCGGATAATTTAAGTGAACGGCGCTTCCATTACCGATCTGTTTGGTCATGGTGATGGACTGCCTATTCCTGTGCTCTTGCCGCTGCGGCCGGTACGGCTCCACCCCGCTGCGTGGCGAGCCATGGATGTGTAGCCGCCGCTGGCGGCGCTTCAACATCCCCTCCTGCGGCTTACCGGAAGTCTCTTCAGTCCGCAAGACCCGCCACGCACCAACCATGCGGTGAATTCCGCTAAATTCGGCCTTATCTGATGTCAAATCAACTCTTTTCTTTTCAAGACCTGAGTCCGAGCGTCCGAATTGTCCTGGCGGCAATAAGCGCTTCACTCAGTGTAACCATCTGAACGAACAGACAGTAGGTCTATTGAGCAAGCTCTGGGACTGATAATCGTGCTAAGCTATCAGCATATATTGCAAAAGGAAGCGAATGGCAGTCATCGATCTAGTGAAATGGGTCGGCACCCCACAGCTTTTGGCGTGGAAGTTTCCCAGCGAAGAGCTGTCAACCTGGACTCAGCTCATTGTCAATGAGTCGCAGGATGCTTTCGTCGTACGAGGGGGAGTGTACGACGGGCCTTTTGGGGCTGGCCGGCATTCGCTTACGACTGAAAATTTGCCGCTGCTCAGAGATCTCGTCGGACTTCCATTTGGTGGCAGGTCCCCGTTTAGCGCTGAGATCTGGTTTGTCAATAAACTGACAAACCTAAATGTCAAGTGGGGAACGCAAGACCCTATTCAACTCCTTGACCCTCGCTACAAGATCATGGTTCAGGTCCGTGCGTTTGGGCAGTACGGCATTCGGATTGTTGACTCCAAGCGGTTTCTATTGAAGCTGGTCGGCACGGTCTCTCAATTCGATGTCGATACGCTTGCTGAATACTTCCGGGGAGTGTTTATCACTCGCATTAAGACCGAAATTGCAAACCTCATCATTAAGCAAGAACAGTCCGTGCTTGAGGTTTCTACTCAGCTTGAGGCTTTGTCCAACGGTTTGAAACAAGCGCTTGAGGTAGAGGTTGCCGAATATGGTGTGGCCTTGGTGCAGTTCAATGTCCATTCCATCAATGTTCCCGAGAATGATCCGGCAGCACGAACTTTGAAAGCGGCCCTGGCCAAGAAGGCAGAGATGGGGATCGTCGGCTTCACCTATCAGCAGGAACGCAGTTTTGACGTGATGCAGACGGCTGCTGGAAATGAGGGGAATGCCGGCTCCGTAATGGGTGCTGGAATGGGGTTGGGTATGGGCCTGGGGGTGGGGACTCCGCTAGGACAGGCCTACGGACAGATGGCGTCTGAGGTGCGGGAAGGAGGACAGGCTCCTGGCCAATCTCCTGAACCGAGCGCATCCCCAGCCTCAGCCAAGGCCTCTTCGAGTTCACAACCCGATTTGGCAGAACGAATACGCCTGCTGAAGGAACTGGCAACGCTGAAAGAAGGTGGCATTTTGACCGATGAGGAATTTGCCGCTGAGAAGAAGAAAGTGCTTGGCAACTGATCGATATGAATGTCTCCTTTCGGGTATTGCGTGGACTAGGTGAAGTGGAGGCTGAATGATGAACAGCAGAACGTGGCTTCAACTTGCGAGTGTTGTAGCTGGCGCAGTCATTGTCGGCATATTGGCTATAGCTGTTCCTATCGAGCTTTGGACTGCAAATAGTGTCTTCGCATCGATCATCCTCTTCCTCTCATTCGCTTTGCCGCCATTTTTTGTAGCCCCAGTTCCTCAAGCCCCTCACACCGACGCACCTTTTATATGGCTGATCGGCCCACTCGGCAGACTCTGGTTTCTGCTTCTTGTGCTCGCAGCCTCCGCCGTCGGCTTGAGCATTGCAGGTTGGCATAGAGCTTCCTTGGCGTTGTGTCTTGGCTGGCTAGGTATTTGCATTATCGGCTTTGCCCTTCTTAATGCGTCCACGCAAATCGTTACTGCTGCGGCTAGCCAAACGAAACCAGCGAACATCAATGCCCGATCCAACTGGTTTACCTTGCTGCAAAAGCTCCAGCTTCGAACCGACGACAACGATGTGCGAAAGTCATTGGAACGCTTCGCGGAAGAGATACAGTTTGCGGCGAACGAACCACCTTCGGCGGAGCCTGGGGAAAACCGGGAGATAGATGCCATCTTAGGTCAACTGGAATCCAGTCTTTCCCGGCCTGACGAGGTATCCAGGCTCCTTCGCTCTGCCGAAGTGTTACTCGCTCAGCGTGAGCATTCTCTACGCGCAGGAAGAACAAGCGCATAGACTTCTTTTTCCTTGGGGAGCCAGTTATGGCCGAAAGTAATACGAAGCTTGAGTGCCGCGGGTGCGGTTCGACATTGGAATTCAATGATGCGGATCCGTCGTCAAAATGCACCTATTGCGGAACTGTCAACGAAATGCCGGATGGACCGAAGTGTGAACAGTGCGGCGGCTCCCTTGAATACGAGCCAGGCACGCAGGCACTGAAGTGCCCGTATTGCAGTACGCAGTTGTCTTTGGTCAAGGACGAGAACGATCTGCCGGTCGAGGCTGATCGGATCATTCCTCTCACGGTGGACAAGAAGGCTCTTCTTGCTGCTGTCGAGGACTACATGATCACCGGGGACTTTACGCCGGATGACCTGGTCATGAAGGGGAAAATTACCAAGCTGGAAATGATGTATGAACCAGTCTATTGGTTCTGGGGTAGCTTCACAGCTAATTGGACAGCGTCCTTCGGATACAACCGGAAGGAAGAATACATGGCTGTCGAAAATCAACATTATTATGTTGATGGGAAGAAATATTATCGCCAAGTAAATGTTATGAAGACCAGGATCTTAACGGACTGGCACCCAATGTCCGGAGTTGCTTCGGACAGGTTCTCGCTTTTCGGCTACGCCGGCAATTCCAAAGATGAGCGCGTCAGAAGTCTGATAGAAGACACAGCTTCAACAGGCGATACAGAGTATTCGCCAGATTTTCTAGCTAACGTCTCAGCTCGACCATTCCTCGCGTCCGAGGACGACGTATATTCCAGCAGGGTCAAGCCTGCCTTGAACGCCCAGATAGATGCGGTGGTACAGAATTGCGGTCAGGGAGACAAGCAGAAAGATTGGAACTGGTCAGGCAGCATTAACAAGTCGTCGAGTAGCCTGCTTGTTCCTGTCTGCCACGCTCAATTTGAGTACAGTGGGAAGACCTACAATTTCTGGACCAGTGGGCGAAACACTGACACGCAGGTGTGCGATGCGCTACCTGTGGATCGAGAACGACACGATGTAGCATCTTCGATCAAAGAGAAGGTGAGCGCTTCGACGAGGCGAGCATACTTTCCATTGGCGTTCTCTTTTACAGCAGCCTTCATTGGATGCCCAATTATTCATTCTCTGTCCCACGCGGATTTGAGCGGCGATTTTATCGTCGGCTATACCGTATATAACCTCGCAATTGTCATTGCTGCATTCGTATTCGGCTACAAGCGTCATTCTGCGATAAAAACCCACTGGGGCTATTACGTTCAAGATGCGCTTTCGGCCTCGATGGATCGGAGAAAAGCAGCTCTGGCAAGACGGCGTGCCGGAAAGGGGGCAACGGAGGACTCCGATCAGGACGAGTCATCGTTCACGGATGATGCGAACGAAAGTATGCCTTATATGGCACGCACCGACAAGGACTCCACTTTCTCCACTCTGGGCTCAGCGTTGGTGCTAATCCTGATTCTGTTGCCGCTCACCATCTTTGTCCTGTTCCCGTCTTCATCGTCAGACAAGCAAGCATCTGGTCAAACAGCTCCATTAGGGACTGCTTCGGATTCTGGCGTACAACCAGCATCGAGTTCTGCTCCATCAGGAGTGGTAACGAATGATGAAGCATCCAATGATGCCGCTCAAGCAGAGGATTTGGTCAATCAAGGGAAGTATGATCAGGCGCTTCCTATCTTCGAGAGATTATGCAGTCTGGATAGTACGGGAAATCGTGAGGCGTGCACAGCAGTTGGGCAGCTTTATTCACAGGGCAAAGGTATCGCACAAGACAATGCGCGTGCCGCCAGATACTATACACTGAGCTGCTCGCATGGTTCCATATTGGGCTGTGATCGCCTCGGCGTGCTCAATTACTCCGGCCAAGGTGTTCCGCAAGATTATGCTCGTGCCGGTTCACTTTTTGAAGAGGCTTGCAATGGCGGGAATATGGCTGCATGCGACAACTTGGGAACGCTTTATGAAAAGGGCCAAGGAGTGTCGCAAAACCTGGATCAGGCACGCAACCTCTATAAGAAGTCTTGCGATGGTGGATTCACTGAAGCATGTTCACATGCTCAATCCGCAGTAAATTCGGTTGCGGAACAAGGTGCGGACTCAACGCCTCCTACGCCCCCTGCAACTCAGGTCGCGTCTACCCCGAAGCCGGTCCCGGTATCCCCGTCCCCCGGCGTACCGACGTACTCCTCACCGGTAGCCCCTGTACTAACTAGAAACGCGGCAAGCGAGAATACATGGATCGATTCTGCAACGGGCCTCATGTGGACGAAAGAGGACAATGGCAGTCCTCTGGACTGGAAGGGGGCGATTGGCTACTGTCAAAACTTGCAACTGGGCGGGTATCGGGGCTGGCGGTTGCCTGAGATTGGCGAACTCATGGGAATGTATGACGCACATGAGAATGTATCTGGCAGGCGAGGCGACGGGAGTACTGTTGCCTTTCATGTTAAAGGCAATCTTGTGTTGTCCGGCTTCGAATGGAGCAATACGAAGAGGAAGTTTTTAGGCGGGGCTTTTGTTATCGCCTTCCACGCTGGTATCAAGGAAGTTGCACCGCCAGGTACTATCGGCGACGGGCGCGCACTTTGTGTCCGTCATCAATAGACAAGAACAATGGAGGGTTCATGGCAATTGAAATTGGCGATAAAGTACAAGTTGTTGCGACTATCCAGGGAAACACAAAGCTAGGTTCTCTTGAAGCGAGTGTCTCTTCTCTATCCAATGGCACTATTGGTATTAAATTTCCTGGCCAAGACGGCGAATGGAAGGTCAAGGAATCAATCATCCAGATCCTCGACCATGGACAATTGCAATTGGATCTAGTAGTCTCTACCGATCCCGCTAAACTCCTGAGGCGTGGATAAAGCGCCAGGATTGCGGCCGGCGACGGCCATCACGCGGCCTCGTCCATTTCTTCACTCTCTTCGGGCTCACCGGTGTATCCTTCACCTCCGGTGGAATCGTCTTCGTCCTCGACAGGTGCGGGAACGTCGAAGAGCGAAGCGGGCTTGGCGGGAGCTGGTTTGGCTAGTTCGGTCCGGTGAGCGACAACAGCGGCTGGTGCGGATTCGACTTTCACTGGCGTCTTGCTCGCTGGCGTCTTCACTTTGGAACGCGCCTCGGCTTGAGCCGTCTTCGTGGCTGCGTCCATCTCAGCCTTCGCCTTTTCGAGGGCATTCTTCATCTGAAGATGCGCCGCCACAAAGCCAACCAGGGTGGCCGCGAGTTGCGTGTCCAGTTCTTCGGCCGTGCCGGTGACGCTCAGCGGCGTGGTGAGGGCGTCATGGTCGCCGTCCTTCATTTTCTTGGGAACGATATTGACGCGAATTTGATCGTCTTCGAGCGTAGTCGCCGTCATGAGCACGGCGCGACTGCGCAGAATGGGAACAAGCTCCTTAAACATTAGAACTCCTCCTTGTGGATTGGATAGAAGTTTTTGATTTCCCGGTGGGATTCATTGAGTCGGCAGCTTTGCTTGCATCTTCCAGTTGCGACGGCGGGTCTTCCGCCAGAGTTCTGGATCGACAGGCAGTGCTGTTACCTTGCCCGTCGCAGCATTGAAGAAGCCGCCGTGGTGCTCGATCTTTCCGTAGCGTAAGAGGCGTGCAAGCATCGTCAGAGCACTTGCGGCGAGCGTCTGATTGATAAACGGCTCCTGGCGCTCGAGAGCCTCGACAGCCGAGCAACTCGGAAGCGGGTCTTCGCCGGCCTTGACGTCGGCGATCTCCGGATACAACTCGTTGACCGTGCGCAGCCTTTCCGCCGAACGCCGGCTCCGCGCGTTCCACGGCTGACCAAGCACGAATTGACCGCTTGCCGAATTGTTGCCAAGATCTAGCCAATAGGCGGTGCGGTTATTTGACTTCACAAGTGAACGCGCGATGACGCTGCGCGCCGCGCGGCTGTCCACACAGCCGATGAGGAAATCGATCGAGGTATCCTGAATTCTCTCGAAGGTCCGCTCGTCGAAATCTCTGGGCTCAGCCCGCCAGTGCATTCCCCAGAAGAGGTTGATGCGATTAACGAGCACGGTCGCCTTGTTCTGCCCTAAGTCGGAGACCGAAAAAGGCTGGCGGATGCAGTTGGTTTCGGAAACCGTATCGGCATCCATCAGCAGAACATCAAGCCCTGCAAATCGCCCCCATACGCGCAGCGCCTGGTCGAGATACGGCAGGCCCATAACGATGGCGCTCCCCGTGCCACCGGCGCCGACGACGAAAATGCGAATTGGTCTGCGCATGTCGACGCGGAGGGAGAGTAAGTGTTCAATGCGCATGATTGCCCTGCTCTCCGCGCACGAATTGATCGAGCGTCTGCGGCAACTGAATCAATGACTCGGTTGGGAAACGCCTGCGCTTGCCTTTGAGCGATTCCCAAAGACCCTCGAATCCGCCCTCGTGACGCGTGAGGCGGCCGACGTTTGCGTGCGTGAAGGCGCTTTCGTAGAAGCCGCGTTCCCAGGCCGGAATGGCCGCGACCGTTGCGCTCTCAGGCCGTCGCATCGTGCCAGTGCAGACGCGGCCGTCGTCCGAGAGATTCCAGAAAGGAACCAAAGCAAGAGTCGTCGTGGTTTGGGGCCGTTTGTTTACGGGAAGCGCCCGAATGTTCAACTCGCCGCTGGCGGCCTTCCAAACCAAAGGTGG
>CAIWFH010000049.1 GCA_903911925.1 uncultured Acidobacteriaceae bacterium | reverse complement strand
CCCAACTTCCGCACTTGTCGGTGTAAATAGTTGTGCTTGCAACGCCGGCATGCGAAAGTCTTCACTACATTGCGGTGATTTTGAATGTAGAAGGCAGGTGCAGTCCCAAGCGCTGCAATAGGATCGCCTGGTGTTCGGTCGGACGGGTTACGCATCGCCGGCGAATCTCCACACCGGTGCGTGTGGTCATGACAACATCGACCATTCGAATCTGCTGGAGTTGTTCAAACACCTTGCGGGGTTCGTCGCCGAGACCAGCCTGATGGCACATTCGCCCCAGCGTTTTCCAAACCACGTAGGTGAGGAAGCAAACCAGAATGTGCGCCTGCACGCGCTCCTCCTTCTGATGCCAGATGGGCCGCAGTGAGAGATCACTCTTCTGAATGCGGAAGGCGGACTCAGCTTCGGTCAACTGCACGTAAGCGCGCCATAACTCCTCGCCGCTCCAATCGCTGATGTTGCTGCGCAGTAGATAGCAGCCTTCGCTCAAACTGGCCCAGTCACGCCATGCCGTCACCTTCGACCATGTCAGTTTCGCCCGCCCGGCATCATCCTGAGTGACGGAAGTTTCAAACAGTTTTGCCGCTCGTGTATTCTGTCCCATGAGACGTCCCACCCGTTCGGCGACCTTGAGCGGAAGTTGCTTTTTCTTGGTGCAACTGGTGGCGATCTTTTTCAGCCCTTCCTCGATGCGCTCTTCAAACTTCTGGTGCATCGCCTGCTCTTTCTGTCGCCGTTCGGCGCTGCGGCAGAGAATGAACACTTCATCGCCCTCCGGCGCCGGACACAAGCGAACCTCCAACCCCTCATGCACCTGTTTCCAATCCTTGGCGGTCAACTCCTGCTCGAAGCGTTTGAGCATGCCTTTGGCGGTGCCCAGAATATATCGCCGTCCTCCCTCTTTGAGAAACTCCAGATTGTCCTCGCTCGCCATGCCTCGGTCCATGACCCAGATCCGGTCCGCTTTGCCGTACTGTTTCTCCATGGTCTTGACGATCGTTTCCACCGTGGTGGAATCGTGCCGGTTGCCGTCGAAGATCTCATAGCCCAGCGGTAGCCCGTGCCGACTGACCACCAAGGCTATGTTGACTTGCTTGCAGTCTGGCCGGTGATCACGCGAGTAGCCCCGCTTGGCTTGTGGGTTCCCCTTTGCTTGTCCTTCAAAATATGTGCTGGTGACGTCGTAGAGCAGGAGGTCATATTCGATCTGGAACAACTCTCCGAGGCTCGTCTTCAGATGCTTTTCCAGTGCGGCCTTATGCGGCAGCAACTGGTCCAGCGCCCGATAGAGCCGGTCATCGTTCACCTTCTCGGCGGGCACGCCGAGTAAATCCGCCAACGCACCAGCCTCATAACTCTGCTCGGCCAGATGCAATTCGCTGGAAGGATCGCACAGCCGGCCCAGCACCAACACCAGCGCCATCGTTGACCAGGAGATCTCTTCACGCCCTCGCTCGATGGCCGTTGCCAGGAACTCGGGCAGCCCGAGCTTCGCCATCACTTGTTGGCCTGCCCAGGCTCCACCAAACGCCAGGCTGCGCTCGACCCGCACGCGATTCACATCGACGGTGACCCAGGCCGGCTCGTTGTCGGCAAACAAATCTCGTTGCGCCAAACGGTGTGGATCGGCCGCCTCCTGTACGCCCAGTCGCTCGCCTTCTGGCAGGCCGCCCAGGTACGCGACGATGTGCTGCCTGGGGCCACGTGCGGTGCGGCGACTCTCCACCAGTGCCCAATATGCGTGACGCTTACCATCCTTCTTGCGATAGAGGCGGCGCAAGTACATAGCTGTAGCTTACGGATCCGCGACTACTTTTCAAGAGGGTAGGTCTTCACTACACGCGAATTTCAGCCGGTCGTGCGGGATGCCCGACTACTGCGCGTTGAAAACGCTAACGCGTCTCAACGGGGTTCGCGCGCTGAAGCCCGAAAATAAATTCTTCTGACACGAAACTGCGGAAGCTGGGCTAACGCGGTGTCGGTCGAGAAGTGTCGGGTTGGTCCGGTGAGGACTTCGGGCGCGGTGGTCAGGATCTTTGGTCTGCGGTCCTGCGGTGAATATCCTCGGGACATAGTCGTGGAGGTGCTTCCCGTTGGAGTTCTCAAGTTCAATGGCGAGGGGCAGCAGCGCGAAGGGCTGGGCTTCCGACGGGAGAAAGTCCTGAAATGCCGAGCTTGGCGCTACGTCTTCATCACGAGCGATCCGCTCGTACCCTTGCGGAAGTTGCCGAGGTCATCGACGATGGCCGATCCCGAAATCTGAGT
>CAIWFH010000048.1 GCA_903911925.1 uncultured Acidobacteriaceae bacterium | reverse complement strand
TGGGATGACACTTAAAAGCAAAACCCAGCCGCACCTGCGGTGCGGGATGATGCTCTATATATCTCTACCTCTCCAAGTGCTGTTCATGCCCTGGGTCACTTCTGACAAGTACAAGTGGGTCACTCTTGCCGAGCGCCGAAGTTTCGATGAGGGCCTGCAGCGGCTCTACATGGAGTTCTCGAAGGGCCAGCACGAGAGCTGGCAGGCCGTGCAGGCGAACCTGAAGGGGCGGGAATTCTTTCGTCCTGGTCCGCTCATGCGCGCGCTCGAATGCGACCGGCCCTGTGTGCTGCTCATTGATGAATTGGATAAAGTAGATGACGGTTTTGAGGCCATGCTGCTTGAGATCCTTTCGGCCTGGCAGTTGTCGATTCCTGAATTTGGCACGGTCGAAGCCAAGAGCATTCCCTTCGTGGTGCTGACCAGCAACGAGGAACGCCGGTTGGGCGATCCGATCCGCCGGCGCAGCCTCTACGTACGCGTGGAACATCCGTCGCCGGCGCGTGAGGCCGAAATCATCGCCAGTCGCACGCCCGACGCCGACGACAGGTTCCACCGCGAGATGGCGGGCATTGCGCTCTCGTTCCGCAATTACTCGCTTGAAAAGCCCCCATCGGTCTCCGAGATGATCGACTTCGCCAGCGCGCTTCGCCTGCTGGGCGCCGATCACGTGACCGAAGACCTGCGCGACGTGTTGCTGCCGTTCCTGGCGAAGACAGAAAAGGACCGCAGGCATCTGCTGCTGCGCGAAGGATTCAAGAGTCTGCTCGACGATGGCGCGCGTTTCGCCGCCAGGCTCACAGTTCCGGAGGCGACGGAATGACAATGAGATTCCTTCCGCTCATTCTTCTGCTCTTCGCCACACTGCCCTGCGCTCGCGCGCAGCCGGACGCATCTCATGCTGAACAATGCGTGCGCCGGTACGCCGCTCACTATCGGGTTTCGCCTGAATTCATCGCCGCGCTGATCGACGTTGAATCGCGTTGGAATCCACGTTCCGTTTCTGACAAGGGCGCGATGGGACTGATGCAACTGATGCCTGCGACGGCGTGGCGTTACGGAGCTGTTCATCCATTCGACGTGGAAGAAAACATCGCGGCCGGCACTCGATACGTCACGGCGCTGATGTGGGAGTTTCATGGTGACATGAGGCTGGTATCGGCCGCCTACTACGCGGGCGATCGCTGGATTGCCGAAAGGAAATTGAACTACAACAACCCGGATGTCGTGGCCTACGTCGAGGCCGTTCGGCTGAGATACACGATGCGCAAACGCGCGTCGACAGGTGCGCGAAGGAGGTAGGAGGAATGAAACATTTCGAAGTGTTCCTGGCTGTGATACTGCTTCCACTGCCAGTGCTTGCAGCGGATCATGCCATTCCGGCGCGGGTCGCCACGCTAACAATTGATTCGAGAGAGGTGACGATCCTCAATCTGCGACCGGAGTTCGAGTCGTCGATCCGGATGCCCGAGGAAGTCACGTCCGTGATCCTGGGCAGTCCGGGCGCATTCAAGGCCGAACACAACGAGGGCGAGCCCGAGTACGTCTACGTCAAACCCATCACCAAGGAACCGGCGCAATCGAACCTTTTGATCGCGACCAAATCCGGCCAGCACGTGACGATTGAGTTGATCAGCGCGGGCGCGAGCGCCGCAAGCGACACGCCACCG
>CAIWFH010000047.1 GCA_903911925.1 uncultured Acidobacteriaceae bacterium | reverse complement strand
GGCTCGTAGTCTCGCTCAAAGGCCAACCGGCGACCGCAGCGGTCGAAGACATCGAATAATCGAGCGGAGACGATCACGGGGCAAGCGCAGCGGCAACGCGCTTCTTGGGCTTTGGCGCAGTAGCGGCTCCGAGAGCAAGCATGGTTTTGATAGCAGCGCCGCCCTCTTGCGGAGTTTTGGCGCTCTCAAGAGCCTTCATTGCCTTCACTCCGTCGATCTTCGTCATAATCCGAATCAAGCCCTGCTCGCCAACCCTCTGGATCACGAAGCCGATTCCGGCGCCTGCCTCTGCGCCATAGAACGGATGCCCCTCGATCAGCCCCAAAGTTCCGCCGATCCCCGCGCCGATCAGAGGACCGATATTTCCTCGCACGGCATGAGTCAAGCCGCGGGAGAGAGACAGAGACTCTCCTGCTCCTTTCCCAGATGGAGTTCTCTGTATCCGGTCGAGAATGTCCGCCGACTGACGCAGGTTTCGGATCTCGTCCGGCGTGAAAGCAGCCGAGAGTGTCCCGTCGTCGGCGAGGTCGTTCAGCTTCTTAACCAGGTTTGAGCCCTGAAGCTCCGTCGGCACCTTGGCCATGCCTGGAGCCTGGGCCGACTCCGGGGTTCCCTTTGTCGAACCCTTGATAGCATCCGCCACTTTGATTCGCGCGTGCCCCTCGCGCCAGAGACGATTCGCTTCGCCCCAGTTCTTTTCAAGCCCGGTGCCCTTGAGGGCTGCGTCGATGTTCGCATCCATCGTCTTGACTTCATTCCCGATGGCAAAACGGGTCGCCCCATCGGTCGCGCTCCGCTGCATCTTGAGCAACTGAGAACGAACCATGCGATAAGCGCGAAACGGGGTCGCCGTGCCGGAATCGTCGATGATGCCTTCCTGAACGAGTTGCGCCCACCGCTCGGGATGAGTGGTCTTAGAGATTTTGCTCCCACCCCAATCAATCGCGCCGTTCTTGTCGGGCCTAATCTTGGAGATGTCGCCTGCCTCTTCCGCGATAGGAACGCCTAGCTTCCGCGCTTTCGCCACTGCGTCCTGTACGATTTTAGAGACACCCTCGAAGCTGGCCGGGACCGACTTGATCGATTCGTCAAGTTCGTTATAAAGGGGCTCCGCCTTGCGGAAAGATGCTGTCGCCGCATCGTTTACCACTGCGCCAGCCTCTTCCTGCATCGGCCCAACGAAGCCGGATGCTCTTTGGGCTGTCTTCTTAATGACGTTTTTTACACCCTCCTGCTGAACCTTTTCCACTTTCTCAAATTTGGGAGCCCCGGCCCCGGAACGCTTCAGGGAGGACTGAAGCCTTCCCGCATCGCTCTCCGGGTCCGCCTCTCCGACCGTGACGGGAATCTTCTCTTCTCCAACAGGGACAGAACGGGGCGCGTATTTCTCAGCCATCTTCTCGCCAACCTTCGGCAACGCACGCGCTACGCCAAAAGAAGCGTCTGCCACTTTAGGAATCACCTCCGGAAGCGCCGAAAGCGCCAGCATCTGCCCAATCATGGCAGAGCCTTCCTCCGGATTTGTCGGAATGACCGGAGCGGGCTGGTAGAGCGGCTTGCCTGTCGCAGCATTGATCGCCGACTCGACTAACGGGCGCACACCGAAACCCTGCGATAGAATGCTACCTACAGTGTTGATGGGATGGCGAAGCACTCCCCCTGCAGCCGCGAGAACGTTGCTCATATCCGTCTCCGCCATCTCGGGAATCGAAGCATTAGCGGGACGTGACTTGGTCTGAGACGCAGCCTCCAGCGAGTTCAGCGGGTGAGTAACTAGACTCTTGAGTTGCTGGCCGAACGACGGCGCGGCCTCTACCGTAGCGGTTGGGCGTGAGGGAGCGCCAGATGGTGCAGGTCCAACAATCTCATTGATCTCTTCTGGAGTCGCATCGTCAGGAACGGTGATTGTACGACCATCGGCATTAATCGTGCGCGGCATTACTGCTTCACCAACTTGCCGGTCTTGGGGTCGCGCACCCAATTCTCAACCGCGCCGCCTCCTGCCGCGGCTGCT
>CAIWFH010000046.1 GCA_903911925.1 uncultured Acidobacteriaceae bacterium | reverse complement strand
TATGTCCACCGGGGATAGGCGCAAGACCCCGGGAGGGCCTTCTCAGATGGAGCGGCCGGGATTCGAATCACCCTTGTATGCCAAGAGCACGAATAGAAGTCTGTCGGCAACTATTCGCAAATACCGCTGGACAGGTGCGGGATTTTTCATAGAAGGATGACAGCGGCGGTTTTATTGAGAATTTTGGAGACAGAACGCCGGACCTGCTCTTACACCGTCGCCTTCGTAGCTCCAGTGGAAATGCCTCCGTCTACAAGCAGCGTCTGCCCGGTCACGTAGCGGCTTGACTCCGAAGCAAGAAACACGACGGCGCCATCCAGATCGTCAGGCTGCCCGGGCCGCTTCACCGGAATGCGATCGGTCAAATACGCAACCCACTCGGGGTTCTCATACATCACCTTGTTCTGGTTGGTCTTGAACCAGCCGGGCGCCAGGCAATTCACCGTAACTCCATGCGTGCCCCAGTCGTCGGCCAGGCTCATGGTCAGTTGGCGCGTTCCTCCGCGGCTCGCGCCGTAGGGCGCAAGGCCCGCATATCCCGCAACGCTGGTAACGCTTCCGATATTGATGATGCGACCGTAGCCGCGCTTGACCATGCCCCGCGCCACCGCCTGGGCCACAAAAAACGTGCCGCGCAGGTTGGTGTCGAGAATGGTGTTCCAGTCTTCCCAACTCACGTCGAGCGCCAGCTTGCGAATGTTGCACCCAGCGTTGTTCACCAGGATGTCGATCTTGCCGAAGTGCCCTTCGATGGCGGCCACGGCGCGCTGGATGCTGTCGTAATCGCGCACGTCAAGATCAGCCGAAAAGCTCTTGCGGCCCAGTGCTTCTATCTCGGCGGCAAAGTCGGCCAGTTTGCTCTTGTTGCGGCTGGTAATGGCAATGTCTGCGCCGGCGCGCGCCAATGCGCAAGCAAAATACTGCCCCAAACCGCGGCTGGTTCCTGTAACCAGCGCAACTTGTCCCGATAAATCGAATAACTTGTTCATTGCATCTTCTTTCAAGGTTCGAGAACTACTTTGAGCAGTCCGGGCTCGCGCGCATACAGGCGCTTGAACCACGATGCTCCGTCATCCAGCGGCGCCGTAGCCGACAGCAGAGGGTCAACGCAAATTGCCCCACGCGACATTGCCGAGATGCATGCCGGATACTCACCCGACGACGCGCACGAGCCCTGCACGCGAATCTGCCGCGTAACCACCCATTGCAAACCAATCTCGATGGTCGGCGCCACGTTGCCCACCAGCGTAACCGCGCCGCCCTTGCGCACGCTGTCAAGCGCCAGTTTCACAGGAACCGTCGAGCCCACGCACTCCAGGGCCACATCCGCACCGCGGCCGCTGGTGCGCTCCACAATCTGCGCTGCAACATCGGCAGCGCTTGAGTTCAATGTATCCGTCGCTCCCAGGCTGCGCGCCATCTCCAGCCGCGTGTCATCCACGTCCACGGCAATCACCCGCCCTGCGCCTGCCTGCCGAGCCGCCTGCATGGTGAGCAGCCCGATCATTCCCGCACCCACCACCACCACCGTGTCTTCCAGCGCAATCGGCGTGAGAGAAACAGCATGCACGGCCACTGAAACGGCCTCAATCAGCGCCGCGTGCGCAAACGGCATGTTGTCTGGCAGCAGATACGCAATGCGTTCCGGAACGCAAACATATTCGGCAAACGCACCCATGCGCCGGAACGCCGGCGTCGAAACGCCAATGATTTCGCGATTATCGCAGAGGTTGATCTGCCCGCGGCGGCAGAAGAAGCATTGCCCGCAGTACACCGTCGAGTCAAACGTAACGCGGTCGCCCGGCTTGAAGCAGCGCACCCCGCTACCCACCGCCTCAACCTCGCCCGCTGCTTCATGGCCCATCACGATGGGAGGAAGCCTGCGCCCCGTCGAGCCATCATACCCATGCACGTCGCTGCCGCAGATACCGCAGGCCCGGATGCGAATCAGCAACTCGTCCTCGGCCGGCCGCGGCACCGGCATGTCGAGGATGTCTAGCTTCTTGTACTCAGAAAGAACCAGCGCCTTCATTGCAACTCCGATTTCTTTAAAAGGATATACTCTGCGTTGCTGCGCTGCCGTCATTCCGTGATCGTTGATCCGTAGTTTGTCGGCTCCGGCGCGGCGCCGCGAATTTGCTGAATGAACAGCGGCACTTCTTTCTCAATCAGCTCCGCGCGGTCCAGTTGCACATAATGCGTGCTTCCCTTGGCAATGATCCTCTTGCTCCGCGTCGACAGCTTCTTTAAATCTTCCTGCATCTGGTTCCACGCCGCCGCAATGGCCGGCGGCATTCCCCCCGAGCCTTTGTTCGGATCCTGTGAAAAAATCAAAATCGGCAAAGCGCCGTAGGGGCCGCTGTGAATCGTCTCCTGACCCGAGCGGTCCATGCTGTTCATCTCCGCCATTGAAGCGCCAATCTGCGCGTGACAAAGATCCTCCGCCTGCAGCTTCGAGGCATGGGCGTCAAACCCCGGCATCTTTCGCGAACACTGCCCAAAAAGCCGCGGAACCCCCACGTCCATCAGCGATCTCTGGATCAGTTCCCCAACCCACTGCGGCGGTCCCTTGCTAAAAGCCGACTTGAATGCTGGATTCTCCTGCTGCATCGGCGTCGAGCCATCCACAAATACGATCCCGGCGATATCTGCCTGGTAACGCGTTGCATAGTCGCGCATATAAATTCCTGAGATTGAATGGCCCATGAGTACGATCGGGCCTTCCACCTTGGCTTCTCTCAGCAGTCCTTGCAACTCCGCGGCAATGTGGTCGGCATCGCGCGGGGCTGGCCGCGCCTCACTCCAGCCGAATCCGGCGCGGTCATAGGCGCACACCCGGGTGGTCTTCGCCAGTTCCGGCTGAATGCCTCCCCAGATCAACGCGTCGTTGCCCAATCCCGCATCCAGCACAATTGTCGGAGAGCCGCTCCCCATGCAAACCATATGCATCTTATGGCCGTCCACCATATAAGTCTCTCCAGGCGGGTGGTTGTGGGCGCGAAACCAGCAGAGAACCGTGGCGTTGTAGGCGGCGCTTCCGGCTACGACAACCGAAATAACAATCAACGGCAGAAGGACGATGCGTTCGGCAACCTTCCTCAAGGTCCGGTATCCCTTGCTTGAAAGGGCCAGAATGCGCCTTACCGAGAGCCAGACAACAAGAATGCCGATGAGCAGAACGAACGCGGGAACAACCACATAATCAAAGTCCACAAAACACCTCGGCTTTCAAATTGAGTGTTCAGCAACTCAGTGGACAATTCTATACCTGCAATTCCCGCGACAAACCCGCCGCAACCCTCACTCATGGGCAATTGCGGTTTGACCGTCAGCGCACCGCCGTGCGCGCCCTGATCCCCTCACCAATGGGTCCCTTGTGGTCCAGCTTCGCATTGAGCCACTCGATCATCTGCCGCTCCCAGTCGGGCACTCCGGGAATGCTGTTCCATCCGCCGGTGCCGTGCCTGCCGCCGTTGATGCGGATAATGTCGCACCGGCCGCCAATTTTTCGAAGCGCAGCCTGCAGATTAGTCGCCTCTGAAAACGGAATGTACTCGTCCTCGTCGCCGATGATCTCAAGAAATGGCGGATCGTGTTTCGAAACGTAAGTGATAGGCGAAGCCTCGCGAATCGCCTCTTGCTCGCCCTTCTCGGCAATCAGCGGATCGAGAAAACGGTGCACGTCCGCATTCAACGGAACAAACTCAAAGCTACTCTGCGCGTAGAGGCTCACCACCGCCTGCGCCTTCGCGCTCTCGCGGTCAACAGGGTCGGCGGCCTTTGGGTCGCCGTCTGCATTCAACAGGCCCACCATGTTGCTTACAAATCCGCCGGCCGAGCCGCCCACCAGCGCAATCTTCTTCGGATCGGCATTCCATTCCTTCGCGTGATAGCGGATGAAGCGCACCGCCCTTTGCACGTCCAGCACCATGCAGGGATACGGATATTTGGGCGCCACGCGATAGTTCACAGAGAAAACCGCGTAACCTGCCGGCGCCAGAAAATCTGCCACGTAGGCTTCGCTGCCGCTCTTCGAGTCGCCGCCGTGATAGCCGCCGCCATGGATAATAATCGCAATCGGGTGCGGTCCCTCGCCCTTCGGCGCATAGTAATCCATGGTCAGCTTCTGCCCGTCCGCCAAGCCGTAAAGAATCCCATCAGTCGTCGGAATGCGCGCCTGTTCCGCAAGCATCAATGCAGGAAGAATCAACAGCGCAGCCAGCACAAGGGCTGGCCGCTTCAGTAACATCTTGACCTTGCCCTCAGAATGCGTATCTCTTAGCGGGCCGGGTTTTGAGGATATTCAATTCATCCTCGTCATCGTCGTGGCGGTGGGAATGTGGGAATCGGCTTCATCGATTTCCAAGGTTTGT
>CAIWFH010000045.1 GCA_903911925.1 uncultured Acidobacteriaceae bacterium | reverse complement strand
TCGTAGCTGCAATCCGCATAGACCTTGGCCTGCCACTGCCTGCCGTCCATGGTTACGATGGATTTGAGTTTTTGCCCCGCGCGCAGGACGCCGTCGTGTTCTTTCAGCCGCTCGCCAAAGTGAACTTCCACCTTGAGGTTGGAGAGCATCTTTGTGAAGATCGCTTCTCCCACGTGCGGTTCAGAGAGCCAGTTAGCGCCTTCGTTCAGGTCATGGAGCCCATAGTGCGCGGCTGCCTGCATGTAGAAGTCTCGCGCATAGCCACCAATGATGCGGAACTGTCCGAGGTCGGTGGCCGAGAGGCCTCCCGTGACCATGCCGCCAAGGTGGCTGCCCGGCTCAAGCAGAATGACATGTAAGCCTTCTCGCGCGGCTGAGTAAGCTGTCATGACTCCTGATGCCGTTCCGCCGTAGACGATGAAATCAGCGTTGGTTGTTGCTGAGGGAGTCTGGCCGAGGGCGGCCTGATTTACGAGGAGAGCGGCAGAGAGAAATACAGCAGAACTGATGAACCGGGACATTGCGAAATGATTGCACACTGTCATGACGGCGGCAAGTTGTCTGCTCCCTCCCGATCCTTCGCCACGGCCGTGCCAGGGCGGTGACGAAGGAGTCAACTGAGAGCGAAGGTTCTTGAAGGGTGTGCGGCTATACGCTGGAGTACTTGCGGCATAGCTCCCGAATGGTGGCTAGCGCCTTGGGAACGCCTGTCTCTGCCGGCTCTCCGTGCGGGCCCGGCTCGTATTCAAGAGACATGTAGCCCTTGTGGCCGGCCTTGGCAAACATCTGCCATAGGTGGTCCATATCAATCGGAGTCTGATCGTCGAAGTGGTCGCGGATGTGCGTTACGGTTGCGTAGGGAATGCACGCAGCAATCTGCACATAGGAGTCCTGCGTGGCACTCGGAATGAAATGCGTGACGTCAAGGTTGATGCCGGCATAAGGCGAGTTCACGCGGTGCATGATCTCAAGGCAAACGTCAGCGCTTTGCGAGACTCCGGCGTGGTCTTCCAGTCCCAGCATGATGCCCTTGGGCGCTGCATAGTCGCAGGCAGCCTTCATGCCCTCTACTACCCATGTGGTTGCCTGCGGCATTGTGACGCCCGCAGGAAGTGGACCGGCAAAGATGCGCAGATGCGAGGCTCCAAGGCGGTCAGTCACATCAATCCAGCCCTTTATCTGCTTCAGCACTTCATCCCGCTTGGCTGCATCTGCCTGCACCATGCTGGAACCGCAGGCCGCGCCGGAGAACACAACTGCATTCTTGTAGGCCAGGTGACGGAGCCCCTCAAGGTACCCGGGGTCGGTAGACTTGAGGAAATACACTGTCATATCCACGGCATCCACCTTTAGTTCAACGGCCTTGAGTATGAAGTCTTCCATCGTCATTTTGCCGTGAGTGAGTTGCTCGCGATAGGAATAGGCGCAGCAGGCCGTAAGGAACCGCGGCGATTTGGATAGATCGACGTTAGCGTTCGCGGATTCCGCATGGGCTAGCGGTACGTTCACTCCCAGACCTGCGCCGACCAGGGCGCCCGCTCCGGCAGACTTCAAAAACTGACGGCGTGCAATGGTGCTATTCATCATGGCTTCCTCGCGTGTGAGATACCCGCTTGCCCGCAAGAAAATCGGGAACAAATCGGCGAAAACAGTCTACTCCATGGGCGATGGATGGGTAAGGGCAGGAATGGAGAACCAAGGCCTGTTCAGCCTCCGCGACGAACACGGGCGCGCTGTGGGATGCCAGAAGAAGGAGCAAGCCAGACTCGCAAATGCGG
>CAIWFH010000044.1 GCA_903911925.1 uncultured Acidobacteriaceae bacterium | reverse complement strand
GGCACATACCTGACAGATTGAACCGGGGACATACCTGACACTGCACTGGCCATATCCATCCCATGCAACGGCCGCCCTCCCATCCGCCCCCGCTAAACTTAAACGGTGAGCACCATTGAAGCATTCATCCGCCGCCTCCCCAAGGCCGAGCTGCATCTGCACCTCGAAGGCACCATCCTTCCCTCCACGCTGGTCGACCTGAGCGCCCGCCACGACGCGCGGCCCATCACCCTGCCCGAGGCAGAAGCTCTCTACAGATTCGACGATTTCACCGGGTTCCTCGAATCCTTCAAAGCCGTAACCCGCCTGCTCATCGGTCCCGACGACTACGAACTGGCCGCCTGGCGCATGATGGAGCACCTTGCAGAGCAGGGCATCGTCCACGCCGAGGTCTACATCTCCGTCGGCGTCATCTACCTGTGGCGCCCCCACGATCCCGCCGCCTTCGAGCCCATTTTTGAAGGGCTTGAGCGGGCCCGCGAGCGCGCTGAGCGGGAATTGGGCCTCTCGATCTATTGGATCTTCGACGCCGTGCGCCACTTCACCGTTGACGAGGCCGAGCGCGTCTTTCTCAAGGCCATCGAACTCAAGGCCGCGTACCCCTCCATCATCGGCATCGGCCTGGGAGGCGACGAGCGGCGCACCGGTTCCGAGCCATTCCGCGCTCTCTTTGCCCAGGCCCGTGCCGCCGGCCTGCGGCTCACGAACCACGCCGGCGAAACCACCGGCCCCGAAGCCATCCGCGAGGCGCTCTCCATCGGCTCGGAGCGCATCGGCCACGCCTTCTCCGCTACAAAAGACTTCTACCTGATGCAGGAGATGAAAGAGCGAGGCATTCCGCTGGAGCTCAACCCGACCTCCAACGTTCGCACTGGGGTCTGCCCGTCACTGGCTCGCCATCCCTTGCGGAAGTATTTCGACCAGGGCCTGCTGGTCACCGTCAACTCCGACGATCCCGCATTCTTCGGCTCCGACCTGGCGAACGAATATCTTTTGGCCCATACGGTGCAGCAGTTTAACCGCAGGGAGCTGCGCCAACTGGCCGCAAACTCTATCCGCGCCAGTTTTCTTCCCGAGGCGGAAAAAGCAAATTGGCTTTCCAGAATTGAACATGCGGAGTAACCAAAAAGTTGCAGGCCAGTGTGCGCTTCCGCAATCTGTCTGGCCGCAGTTGGAGTATCATGGTGCCATAGGAGAACGTCCCATATGTCCGCCGAGCTCGAGTCCATCACACCCACGGAAGAAACGAAAGAATCAAGCACCCTGCAGGTAATCACTTGGGTTTCAGTGGGTATGGCCGTTGCCGCTGTCGGCATCTTTGTGGGCCGGGAGTTGCGCAGCCGCTACAAATTCAAGCGCCGCACCCCCTATGACTTCTGCGCCAGCGCGACTGAGTACCAGGCCGGCGAGTACGGCGTGGGCATCTAGTCTCAGTCGCCGCACCAAGGTTTGCAAAATGCCGCCTCATGGGCGGCATTTTGCATTTGCGTGGCCTATTCGTCCCGCAAAGTGCTGGCCGGGTCGATGCGCGCAATCCTCAGCACCGGCAGGGTTGTGGCAACCAATGTCACCAGGGCCAGGGTCGTCACGGCGGCCAGCATGGTGGGAGCATCGTAAACGCCCACGCCGTAGAGCACGCTACGCATGGCACGCAGAACGCCCAGGCACAGAACCTGGCCCGCAACCAGCCCCAGCGCCGAGGCACGCACTCCCGGCGCGCCAATGTGGAACATAGCCTCGCGAATGCTGGAGCCGAGGGCGATGCGGATTCCGATTTCCCTTGTTCTTTGCGCCACCAGGTTGGCCACCAGAGAGAAGATCCCCACCGCGCTCAGCAGCAGGGCGAGACCCGCCATGGCGCCCAGAAGCGCCACTTCGATTCGCTGGTTCGCCAGTGTCTTTGCCTGCAGGTCGCTCATGCTGTAAAAGCCGGAGAAAGGCAACGCTGGATCGGCGGAGGCCAGCGCGCGCTGCATCTGCCCGGTCAGTCCGTTGACGGGTGCGGCGGTGCGGACGATCCAACTCGGCTGAAACCACATATGCACCAGCGTCAGCAACTGAGCATCCACCTGGGTGGTGGGAACATACATGGTTGCCTCGCTGTCCAGTGGTGCGTTGTTGTCCAATCCCGGCGACAGGGGCACGTCGCCGGCCATGCCCACGATTGTCTGGCCCCTGTTCAGCGTATGGCCGATGGGATTTTCACCATGAAAAAACTTGTGTGCGAAGGCGCGGTTGACGACGCACACCTTTTGCGTCGTTGTGGTGTCGGAGGCAGTAAAGCCGCGGCCAGCCACCAACGGAATTCGCAAGGTATTGAAGTACCCCGGAGTCACGTAGATGGCGTCTGCATTAGACTCCCGCCCCGCCTCCTTGCCATCGCGGACGCTTACTGGGCTATTCAGCGCGCGTTCGTAAGGCAGGTTCAGGCCAACTGCGGCACTCTCCACGCCGGGAATGCGCTGCATGGCGGCAACGCTCTCGTCCATCAGCTTGCGAAAGGCCGCCGGGTCGTGGTAACGAGCATCGTCGAGCGAAGCTTTGGCTGTCACTACCCCGGCAGGCTCAAAGCCGGGGGGCAGTGTCTCCAGATGAACAAGGGTGCGGATCAGCAATCCCGAACTGGCCAGCAGGATCACGGTCAACGCCACCTCTATTGCAATGAGCCACTGGCGCAGCCTGAGACCATGTCCGCCCGCTACACTGCGGGTTGCCATGGAAGAGCGCAGATCGATCCTGCGCACGGTGAGAGCGGGCGCCATGCCAAATATCAGGCTGGAGAGTATCGAAGCGGCAAGCGTAAAAGCGAGCACGCGCCCATCGAGGGGAACGCTCGCCACCGGCAGGTAGTCTTCCGGCAGCAGAGAAAGCAGCCCGCGCAGAGTGAGTAAACCTACAGCCACCCCGGCAAGGCCTCCCACGGCTGCGAGCAGCGAGTTTTCTATCCAGAACTGTTTTTGAATCTGCCCCTGCGAAGCGCCGAGGGCCAGGCGCGTGGCAATCTCCGGTGTGCGGCGCGCCGTACGGACCAACGTGAGCCCGGCCAGGTTGGCGCAGGCAATCAGCAGGATAAAGCCGGCCGCGAGCATCAAGCTCAGCGCTTTGGGACGCAGTTCCGCGGTTGCTCCCTTTTGCAGCGGTACGGAATAGAAGCTGATCCGGTCGCCGGGATTGCGCGCGGCAACCCATGCTTCCCACGAGGCCCATGCCCGATTCAACTCGGCATCGGCCTGCTGCCAGGTTGCGCCGTCCCGGAGCCGCGTAATGGCCTCGAAGTTGGTTCCGGCGCCTTCGCCCTTCCGGCTGGGTTTCAGCGCTGTATAAAGGTCGGCATTAAACGGCGTGACCGCATCCGATGGCAGCACGCCGATCACGGTGTACGGCTCGCCCTTCAAACGAATGGCCTGGCCGACCAGATTCGGGTCACTGCGGAAGGTCGAGTGCCACAAACCGTAGCTGAGGATCGCGGCCTTGGGACCGCTGGGACGATCTTCATCCGCGGAGAAGCTGCGGCCCAATCCGGGGCGGATGCCGAGCACGTCGAAATAATGCTCGGATACGCGCCCTGCATGCACGTACTGCACATTTTGGCCCGCCTGGAGATTCACGCCATTCGCGCCATCGCTTGAAACGGCCGCAAGCAGCGATGGAACGTTGTCGCGCAGTAGTTCCCACTGCTCTCCGTCGATGTCGTTGCGCCCGGTCGCGCTCTCGGCGCCCTGGGTTCGCTGAAAGATGGTCCCCATGCGCTCGGGATGCGCATAGGGCAGGCTCTTCAGCATCAATGCATTCACAATCGAGAAGATGGCTGTATTCGCGCCAACCGCGAGCGCCAGCGTAACAATCACCGTCAGCGCAAATCCGGGATTGCGCTTCAACTGGCGCAGCGCATAGCGCGTGTCGCGCATCAGCGTTTCCACCGCAGGAATTCCTCGCTCCACGCGGTACCGCTCCCTGGTCTGCGTTACCCCGCCGAAGGCGCGCAGCGCCGCCGTTCGCGCCTCCTGCTCCGGCATCCCGCGCTTCAGGTTATCTTCGACAGCCAGTTCGATATGCGAACTCAACTCGGCGTCAAGATCGTCGTCCAGCTTCCGCCGCCGGAAGAGCGCCGCACATCGACTGATCATGGTCCGCATCCAGTCCATTTGCGGCTCCTAATTCGACGGGGCGAGAAAGCGCGCCATCGTCGCCGCAATCCGCTCCCAGTTCTCGGTCTCTTCCGTGACTTGTTTTTGGCCGATCTTGCTCAGCGAATAGAATTTTGCCCGGCGACCGGTCTCCGAGGTGCCCCAGGCGGCCTTGATCCATCGCCGTTGTTGAAGGCGTAGCAGCGCAGGATAAATCGTTCCCTGGTTCAAGCTCAGGCCGTTGGCGCTCACCTGCTCAATTCGCCGCGCAATGCCGTACCCGTGCAGCGGACCCATGGCCTCCAGCGTCTTCAGGACCATCAGGTCCAGCGTCCCTTGCAAAACGTCCGACTTGCTTTCTCCCATGGCTTCCCTGTTGCCTTTCTACATATACGGTGCCATCGTACCAGTTGAATGTCAACAGGTAACCTAAAACGACCGGCCAGGCCACCGAAACGGAGAAGCGTCGGGGCGCTAGTCAAGGGACAATTGAAAACACGTGTCTTATTGATTTTCCAACGTACTAAATATCCAGGAAGTGCAAGATGCGCGGGATGAGCACAAAACAGGCACAGGCGTTGAGCATCGCGACGGCGAGAATCCCAATTGCAAAAAAGCTACATTTGATGCATTCCGAATTTTCAAACGCGGGAGCTGCGGCGGCCTTCCTGTACTCGCCCCAGGATAATCACGAGACATGAGCGACGTACACTGCGGAGCAAAGATCCCATCGCAAGCGCCGCAACAACCTGCTCAAGGGATCAGGTCTGCGTCCATCGGTCCCAGGACCATCGCGTCTTTAAATTCCCGCCCGCTGATCAGCCCTTTCGTTGCCTTGAAGATGGGGATTCGTACCTCTTCCTTCGTCGTATTCACATAGAGAGTCCGCCCCTCCACTACCCGGGCAAAAACGCCCTTAGGCGTCTCCGGACCACGCTGAATTCCGGTGGCGGCATAGAGGTGCCTCAGTACCGGACCCATTACCGAAGCCGCCGCTTCGTTTGCAACATAGACCGCCGTGCCTTTTCCAAATCGATTCACAGTGATGGCTGGCGTCTTGTCATCGGTGTTTGAAAAGCGCGCCAAAACCGTCGCAGTCGTAGGCTCAAGAACCTCGTAAAAATGTGCTCCGGTGGCAACAGACACGCCATCCAGGTCAAACGTCAACTCCTGATCCGCTGTATAGAAAGCGGCTGTGCTCAGTCCGAAGACGTCGCTCAAAAGGCCAGGCAAAGGCGTATCGAACCACTGGCTGTGCACGTCCACTTTGGCAGAGAATGCGGTCATCACCACCGTTCCCCCGGCAGTGACGTATTCGCGAAGCGCCTTGGCCCCCGCTGGTTCCATCACATAATCCGCAGGCACCGCGACAAGCTTGTAGCGGGAAAGATCGGCATGCGCAATGTTGATGAAAGCGGCGTCGACGTTGTCGCGGAAAAGCGGCTCGAATACACCGCGCACCTGTTCTTCATAGGCCGGGCTGAAGTATCCCTGTGTCGTTTCCGAAGGTCCTTTCGGGTTTGACGCAACGTTCGAGGCGAATGAGTAAGCGATTCCAACTTCAGGATGTGTGAATCGCGGGAAGCCGAGCTTCTGCAGGCTAGCGAACTCTGTCGCAATCCTCTGGAACTCGCCCACTTTCCTCGACGGCGTACCATCGTGGTCAAGGAGCCCGACGATCATCTGCTCCTCGCCGCCAGTATGGCTGTTGAAGGTCCAGGCAAGCACACCCTGGTTGCCGACGATGAGGCCGAGGTACGCATACATCCGGCTTCTTCCGGGGAGGCCGTAGAATCCCTGCCCCCCGGCTGTGAACTCGTTGAACCAAAGCGGCGTCTCAAGGTCGCCCTTGACCATCAGCGCTTCCATCGCGCCGCTCACCGGGTCGCTCGGATAGAAGCCAAGTGCGCCGTAGTTCACATACGATTTGTACGTGCCCAGATAGTCGAACCCTTTTCGCGACGCATTCGGCCACAGATTTGAAATTGACGGTAGCCCGGGCATGTTGCGGCCGCGAATCTGGTCCAGTTCCTTCAGCCGCTCGATCGTCACATCCGACCAGTATTCGTGAAGGTCGAGATAACGCTCCGGCGGCACAGGCCCGTCTGCCAACGGCAAATCGACGTCATCGAAACTGTTAAGCCGCCGCGACCAGCGTTGCGTCGCCCATGCCTTGTTCAACGACTCAACGGTGTTGTATTTCTGTTTCAACCAAACAATGAAGCGTTGCCGGTCCGCTTCGGAGTAGGACATGAACCCGTTGCCGACTTCGTTGTCATAGCCCACCGCGATTAGCGCCGGATGATGCGCATAGCGCCTGGTGAGCGCCTCCGCCATAGCCGCAACTTCCCGCGCGTAATCCGGATCGCCGATATCGTCCATATAGCGCCGTGCAGGCGGCAGCCGTGTTCCATCCTGGCTCACGAGGTCCACCCCTGGATACCTGCGATGAAGCCATATGGGCGCGGGCAGCCCGGGGATATCGAGAATCACGCGGATTCCGTTTGCCTGCATCTCATCCATGATCTTGTCGAACCAATCGAACTCAAACTTGCCTTGAGACGGCTCGAATGAGTCCCAGGACAGATCGCCCATCCTTACAACATTGAAGCCAGCCTTCTTCATGACCGCAATGTCGCTGTGAATCTGCTCAGGCGTGCGGTCGACGGGCTGGTAGCAGGCACCGACAAACAGTTGCCCCGGCCCGGGCCAGTTTGGATGTCGAGCAAGCTCTTGCGCAGGCGCCAAACTCAGCAGCATGGTGGCTGAAATAGCCCCAATTGACAGGGCTCTTGTCGTGCGCCGGTCTCTACTCACTCGCATTGCGAGGCTCCCGCTAAAGATCATGAAGATTTCTCCTGCCGCGGCTATTCAACATCAATTATGCGTTTCGAGCACGGCTTCCGGGGTTGCATATTGGAGACTCTGCACGCCAAATGTAGTAAACCGCTGGATAATCCTGAGCGTATCACCCTCCAAAATCGCTGCACCTCCATGAGCTGCTTTTCCGGGGTGTAATCCTCCGGATTCCGCCTCGGATGTGAGCTGCAGGCTGGTCCGCGGCCTCAGCAAGGCGAATCCCGCCATGATAATCTTGCCGTCAGGAGCCACCTTGTTAGTCAGGAAAGCTATCATCACTGCCGCAGCGCGATCGCAGCGCGAGTTGCCTCTGCAAACCCTAATTGACGGGGAAGGTAACAAGAAGTCCCTGCTCTGCGTGCTGATCGAGCAGTCGCTCGCCGCCGGAGTAGAGGAGGTGGCCATTGTCGTCTTCCCCGGCGACGAATCCTCTTATGCGCAAGCGGCCGGTTCCCATGGCTCGACCGTACGTTTCATCCCGCAGCCTGAGCCGCGCGGCTACGGCCACGCCCTGCATTGCGCGCGCTCGTTTACCAAGGACGATCCTTTCCTGCACATGGTGGGCGACCATCTCTATGTCAGCACCTCACCCAAGCCCTCTGCGCAGCGGCTGGTGGAACTGGCCCAGCAGGAACGCTGTTCGGTCAGCGGAGTGCAACCTACGCGTGAGAGCCTGCTGGTGCGCTACGGAACCGTGGGCGGACGCCGCGTTCCGCCGCGCAGCGATCTTTATCGCGTAGAGACGGTCATTGAAAAGCCCACGCCCACTGAAGCTGAGCAACGCCTCCTGGTCCCCGGCATTCGCGCCGGATACTATTTGTGTTTTTTCGGCATTCACGTGCTGACCCCGTTGGTGATGGACATCCTGGACCGCAAACTTGCAGAAGCCAATGGCAAGCCGGTCACACTGGTGGACGCATTGGCGGAGCTCGCGCGCCAGGAGCAATACCTGGCTGTCGAAGACACGGGCCGCCGTTACAATCTCGGCGACCAGTACGGCTTGTTGATCGCCCAACTGGCGCTGGCCCTGAATGGCCGCGACCGCAGCGAAGTGCTGTCGGAACTTGTTGAGCTGCTGGCCGACCGCGAACTGACCGCCAGCGGAGGGGGAGCGGCCTCGTGAGCCGCATCCTGAGCGTCATCACCGCCAATGGCAGCGAGCGCGACGTTTCGCTGAAGGCCTTGTGCAGCGGCCTCAGCCTCGAAGACCTTCTCGCCGAATGCCAGCAGCTTGAAGGCTTCCGGCGCGGCTCGGACAACCTCTACGAGCGCGTGCGCGCTCTCTTCTTTCTCTACGCAATCCATCGCTTCCATATGCGCGGCCTGGCGGCCGCCGCCGAACCTGCGCTCATTCCCTATCAGGGCTTTGAGAACCTGCTCGAGCGCCGCTTTGAAGAAGCCATCGAAGTCTTTCTCGCCGCGCAGGCCGAACACGGCGCCAGCGCAGCAATCTCAAGCGCATTGGCCGCCAGCTACCGTGCTCTCGGATTCCAGACGCTGGCAGACCAGGTGCGATGCAGCGTGCGCAATGTGCGCGGCAACCAGTGGATGTTCAGGGCCGGCCACACCGACGACTATCCGCTGCGCCTGCGGCCTGAACTACTCGAAGGCGAACCGGTCTTCCCCATCCTCCGCGAGGCAACGCCGGTCCGCATGGACCTGACCCACAGCGGCTGGAGCGACATCTTCTTTCTGGGCATGGATTTCCCGGAAGGCGCGCGCGTTCTCAACGTGTCCATCGATCTTGCGGTTCGCGGAGCAGACCAGCGCTTCACCGATCCCCGGCCTCCCGTCGAGGCCTGGTTCCGGGTCATCGACGAGCCGGTCATTCGTCTCACCAGCGTCGATCTGCGCGCGTCTACCGATGTTCGATCCATCGCCGAAGTCTTCGACTTTCCCCGCGACTACCTGGGCCTGCTCAAGGCCGGAGTCATCGCCAGCGGCATCATCCCTCCCGGCATTGAGGGCTCTACGCAGCCACTCGCCGTTTTGCTTGAGCGGATCACCGGCAAGCCCGGCTACGGCATCGAGATCGTTACCAGCGTCAACGACATTCCCAAGGGTTCTCGCCTGGCCGTCTCCACAAGCCTGCTGGCCTCAATCATTTCCGTCTGCATGCGAGCAACCAGCCAGATTCGCTCGCTTACCGGAGACATGAAAGAGCACGACCGCCGCCTGGTGGCCGCGCGGGCTATCCTCGGCGAGTGGCTGGGCGGCAGCGGAGGCGGCTGGCAGGATTCCGGCGGGGTATGGCCCGGCATCAAACTCATTCACAGCGTTGTTGCCGCTGAAGGCGATCCCGAGTTCGGCGTCAGCCGCGGCCGCCTGCTTCCCGATCACCACGTGTTTTCAGACACCGAAATACTGCGCGCAGCACGCGAGAAGCTCGAGCAAAGCCTGGTGCTGGTTCACGGCGGCATGGCGCAGGATGTGGGTCCCATTCTTGAAATGGTCACCGAGAAGTACCTGTTGCGCAGCGAGACCGAGTGGCTTGGCCGCCGCCAGGCAATCCAACTGCTTGACGACATCACCGGCCACCTGAAAAGCGGCGACGTCCGTGCACTGGGCGCCAGTTTGTTGCGCAACTTTGAAGGGCCTTTGCAGACCATCATTCCCTGGGCCGCCAACCTCTACACCAACACGCTGATCCAGAGAGCCCGCAAGGAATTCGGCAGCGACTTCTGGGGCTTCTGGATGCTGGGCGGCATGAGCGGCGGCGGCATGGGATTCCTCTTCAGCCCTGAGCGAAAGGCCGAGGCCCAGGTGCGCATGCAGGCCATCATGAGCCAGACCCGGCGCGACCTGGAGCGCAGCGTGCCTTTCGCCATGGAGCCGGTAGTTTACGATTTTGCCATCAACGAGAAGGGAACGCAGGCCGCGCTCTTCTCTGGCGACGCTTCACTGATGCCCCCGGGTTACTACACGCTGCAAGTGCCGCCGCTGATTCGCACCGAGATGCCCCGTCTCTCGCCAGTGCGCCGCGCTGAACTGGAGCGATTTACCGCTGCATGCCGCACCAGGCCCGATTACGAAGGCATGATCCAAACCCTCTTTGACCACATGCTCCCCGCAGGCCAGGACCTCGAAGGCGACCAGGCGGAATCGCTCCGGAGACTGCTCGAAGACTTCGGTTTCGACCGCCTGCAGCACGAGCAGGTTCGCGACGATCTCCGTTCAGGCCGCATCGGCCTGGCGCAGAACCGCTTGCCCGCAACCAGCCTCATTGAAGACGCTCCGGCGGATCATCTGGACGACCGTCATCGCGCCGCGGGGCTGGATGCTCTCGCAAAAGGCCAGGTTGCCATTGTGTCGCTCGCCGGAGGCGTGGGCACGCGCTGGACGCGCGGTGCTGGCGTGGTCAAGGCGCTGAATCCCTTCTGCAAACTCGGCGGCCAGTATCGCAACTTCATTGAGGTTCACCTGGCCAAGAGCCTTCGCGTGAGCCGCGAGTGCGGCACTGAGATTCCCCACGTCATCACCACCAGCTACCTCACCCACGAAGCCATCGCCGCCCATCTTGAGGCGGAGCACAACTACGATTATCCCGGTCCGCTGCTGCTTTCGCCTGGGCGCACCATCGGCCTGCGCATGGTTCCAACCGAGCGCGATCTCCGTTTCGCCTGGGAAGAGATGCCCCAGCAGATGCTGGACGCGCAGGCGCAAAAGGTCCGCGAGGGCCTGCACGCGGCACTGATTCAATGGGCAAAAGGCGCCGGAGAAGCCTCGGACTACACCGCGAACCTGCCCATGCAGTGCCTGCACCCCGTAGGTCACTGGTATGAGGTGGCCAACCTGCTGCGCAACGGCACGCTGGTTCGCCTGCTTGCAATGCGCCCGCAACTGCGCTACCTGATGGTGCACAACATTGACACCGTTGGCGTCAGCGCCGATGCCGCAGTTCTCGGCTGCCACATCGAAACCGGCCCGGCGCTCACGACAGAAGTGATTGCCCGCCATCTTGAAGACCGTGGCGGCGGCCTGGCCCGCGTAGATGGC
The DNA here is from genome assembly GCA_903911925.1 of uncultured Acidobacteriaceae bacterium. Lineage (GTDB taxonomy): Bacteria > Acidobacteriota > Terriglobia > Terriglobales > Acidobacteriaceae > Telmatobacter. The sequence continues at coordinate 40,094 of CAIWFH010000044.1, read as the reverse complement.
CGGGTGCGGTTGATTGAGGGCCTGGCGCTGCCCAGCGAGGAACTGGAAAGCCAACTGCGCTACTACAACAGCGCCACCTACTGGATCGATGTGGACCGCCTGCTCGCGGTCTTCGGCCTCACCCGCGAAACGCTCTCAAACGAAGAGCGCGTTAGCGAAGCAGTCCGCGCCCTGGCCGCGCGCATCCCTACCTACATCACGCTCAAGGACGTAAAGAAGCGCTGGGGCAAAGGGCAGGAAGACATCTTCCCTGTGGCCCAATTCGAGAAGCTCTGGGGCGACATGACCGCATTGCCTGAACTCGACTGCCGCTTTGTCGCCGTGCCCCGCATGCGCGGCCAGCAGTTGAAGGAGCCCGCCCAACTCGACGCTTGGCTTCGCGACGGCAGCGCTGCCTATGCCGAGTCGTTATGCGCGTGGCGCGAGACGATTTCGTGACGCACACAGTTACGGCCGCAGACCACTCGATCCAGTTTCCGGTTCCTTGGGGCTGCCCCCCTCCGCCTGGTGCGTTTGGGGCAAGTTCTCTGTTTTCAGCGCGCTGAAGCATGGTTCTGGCGTAAGTTGGTTGTTTTTGAAGAACCTGGAAGTCAAGTTACTGAAAACGGGGAATTTACCCCGATCCATGCGTGGTAACGAGCCGGGCGTGTCGAGGGCGGTTACGCGCGAAAAAACAGCTTCCAGTGACAGTTTAGTGGATTGCGGGAATTGACCGGCAATCGTGCTGCAAGTGGAAGACGCTGGTGATAGACGAGATAGATTCAAGATAGAGAGAACAGGACTTGACTCGTATTATTAGCGTCGTTCGCCGAGCGCAAAAAAAGCCCGGCCGCAGCCGGGCTTTTTGCCGCCGCAAAGCGTTCTAAGCGCCAGCCGGCTTGGGGTCTGCCCGGTCGTACTTGGCCAGCTTGATCTGCCGCGCAAGGCCGATCTTGCTGAGCAACCAGATGCCCAGGTAGTTGAGGTCCAATTCGTACCAGGCGAAGCCATGGCGTGCCGAGACGGGATGGGCGTGGTGGTTGTTGTGCCATCCCTCGCCGCCGCTCACCAGCGCCACCCAGAAGTTGTTCCGCGAGTCGTCTTTGGTTTCAAAGCGGCGGCTGCCCCACAAGTGGGTGGCCGAGTTCACCAGCCATGTGGCATGCAGGCCGAAGGTCACGCGCAGGAAGGCGCCCCACAGCAGCATGCCCACGGCGTTCTTCCAGCCGCCAAACATCCAGCCGAAGCCGAACAGCGCCACGCCGCTCAGGACCAGCGGAATCCAGTGGTATTTGCTGAGCCACACGTGGAAGCGGTTGCGCACCAGGTCGGGAACGTAGCGGGCCAGAACCTTGGTCTGCGCGTGCAGGGCGTTGCCCCAGATAAGCCAGCCGGTGTGCGCCCAGAATCCGCCTTCGCGCGGCGTATGCGGATCGCCTTCCTGGTCGCTGAGCTGGTGATGCACGCGGTGCGTGGCCACCCAGAAAATCGGCCCGCCTTCAAGCGACAGCGTGGCGCAAACCGCCATCACGTATTCCAGCCATTTGGGAACCTGGTAGCCGCGATGCGTCAGCAGCCGGTGATAGCACATGCCAATGCCGACGTTGATGGCCACCACGTAGAGCACCACGCCGACAACCAGCCGCTGCCACGAGAAAAAGAAGAGCGCCGCAAGCGCGCCGATGTGAAATGCGATCATCACCGTGAGCGTGAGCCAGTTGATGCCTTCGCCGGTGGTTGCGGCGCGGCCCATGTGCACTTCAAGCTTTGCGGGCACCACACGTTCGCTTGCCGCGGCAGAAGGCGGCTGCAGGTCGGGAATCGGCAGCGTCGGGTTAGCGGTTACGGTTGCTGGGGAAGGAGCGGTTGCTACGGTTGCCATGTTCGGGGAAGATCCTTATGGGGTGGCGACGCGCCCACCCTTATCTTCGATTGTATAGGAGCAATGGCTTCTAACCACACACGGCGGATGTTTGTCTGTGATGCAGACAAAGAAACCCCCTTAAAAATGAGCGATTATGCACACAATCGCGAATGATCGGTGAGACGAATGCATTAAGGCCTTCTCCGGCAGCAATCCAGAGGTCGGGATATTTCAACAGACATTCCGTTGAACGGCATGCGGAAACCTGGGTAACCCCGCCCGAGAGCCACCTCGATTCCCAAAGAAGGCATTTTTCAATCCGTCCCGACAAGCGAGGGAGGTTCCATGCCCGATGAATTGAACAGGGGCAAGCTCTTTGGCGAGCTGACAAAGGAACAGCAGGATTCTTTTCGCCGTTCACCCATGCCGGAGCTGATAAGGCTCAATTCCAGCACCCGGCTCTACAAGTGGACCGAGTACCCGTTGGTTGGCAGCGAGGGCCGCATCACGGAGTATTGGAGCCCGTGGGAGGGTTTCGAGTGGAACCGGTTAACTGTGCCCGGGTTTACTGAACTACGATTGCGATATCGAAACCATGGCGGCGAGGTGGGTGCTCCCCGCGACTTTGCCCGCGCGCGCCAGGCAGTGACCGTGCAGTGGAACGACATGGACGCCCTTCTCCACGTTGAACTTGTCGAGCCTGTTTGGCGATTCATCGGAATCTGCGCCGGGCAGCGCGTCTTCAAAGACAAGAACCGCCCAGAGCACCAATCCAATATCTTCTTCATCGGAGGGGATTTCCAACTCTGCATCCCCAATCTCAGCATCCAGCAGATTCGCAAGCTATAACCGTCTGGAAATGCTGGGAATGTTGAGAGTGAGTGGCCAACGCCTCGAATCTGCCTGGCGTGGGAGAGCAATTGGCTGGCAAGTCTCTTGGCTAAAAATCTCTATTCCCTGGCTTCAACTCCGAACGCGCCGCCGCCGCCCGTGAACAGCTTCTCTGCCTGGCCGCGCAGCACGCGATAAAGCGCAAACTGGCGCTGCGAGTCGCCGCGCAGTTCAAACAGCAACTCGCCGCGATTATCGGCCATCGCATCCACGGCATCCACCAGCCGCATGCGCGGATTATCGTCCAGGTGCCTGCCGTCGGTCACGCTCTTCAGCAGAACCTTGATATCGCCATAGAGGTCCGGCTGGGCAATCAGCGTAACAAATTTCTGTTGCGCGAAAGCGCCGCCAGTACGCGCAGAAAGCACCATGGTTGCGCCCGCGCCATAGGCCAGCTCGAAAACCCTGAACTGTTCGCCCTCGAGAGGCGCCGGCGGAGGTGGAGGGGCGGGTGGTCGCGTGGGTTTGGTTGTCTTGTGATTGGCTGCCGCCGGAGTGCGTTTCGGCGCGGGCGGAGGCGGTGGCGGCTTAATCCCCAGGGCGTCGCGCGCCATGTCTTCCAGAGCCGATTTCATCTTTGCCTCATCCTCGGGGCTTGCCCAGCTGAAGCTCCACGGATGCTCCGGCCTGCTCTTCGCATCCGACACGGCAACGGCCTGCTGCATCTCTGCCGGCAGACCCATCAGGGTGGGAGCCACGGTCACGCTGTCGCCGGTTCGCTTGCCTCGCTTGAGCGTTGGCCGGTCAGGATCGGTGACGCCCGGCAGCGCCTCTTCATAGCCGACATCTTCCGCCGGCTTGACCTTGGTCTTCTTCAGTTTCGGACGGTCGGGGTCGGTTGTCCCCGTTCCCGCGCTCTCTGTGTCGTCGCTCGAAGTTTTGTTGTGCAGCGTTGGGCGGTCAGGATCTGTCGGCGTGCTGCTGCCTGTATCTTCGCTGCTGCCGCTCGAATTCGGTTTGTGCAGCGTGGGCTTGTTCTTCTCGTCCGCCGGATTGGAGTCGCCGCTGCCGGAGTCCTTCTTGTGCAGGGTCGGCCGGTCCGGGTCGGCGGCGGGTGCAGGCTCGCCTGAAGCGGGTGTCTCGCCACTGCCGCTCGCCGCGCTCGGGGCATCGTCGGCGTGTTTCTTGCGATGCAACACTGGTTTGTCGTCCGCTTCGTAGTCTGGCTTCGAACGCGCTACCTCGGCCATCGACGGTTTCGGCTTGGCCACCGGCACCGGCTTCCAAGCGCCATAACCAACCCAGGAACCCTGCTCCTGGCCTGAACTCCGGATGTCGTAAAGCCCTAGCGGCTTGCCATCCTGCTGTAGTTCGTATTCCACCTCGCCGGCCACCGCCATGGGCTCGGGCCGGGCCAGGTAGATGCTGCCATCCAGCAGTTCGCCGCCGTCGAGCACCGCGACAGGTACCAAGCGGCTCGAGTTCGGCTTGCCGGCCACGCCTGTCCACTCCAATACCGCGATGGAGCGCAGTTCAGGGCTGTCCTTGCTTTTCTTCACCTGGCCGGGATACTGCGCCCACGCCGAATGGGCGGTTGCAAGCCCCATTGCCGCCAAAACCATCCGGCCTGTCGATAAAACAAATCTCTTCTGCAATGACACGTGCCGTCCACCTCGGGAATAATCGAAACTGATGGCTGCCAACAGCCCTCCAATTGACCGTGCGAGGAACTTCCCCATGGAGCTGAACAAGAAAGTCGCCAATTTCACCCTGCAAACCGACGAGGACAAGACCGTCAGCCTCTCGGACTACGCGGGCAAGCCAGTCGTACTCTTCTTTTATCCCAGGGCAGACACTCCTGGCTGCACCATTGAAGCTTGCGGCTTCCGCGACACCTTCAAGAAGATTCAGGCGGCCGGCGCCGTGGTGCTGGGCATCTCCCGCGACACGCCAAAGGCCCAGGCCAAATTCCGCGCCAAGTTCGACCTGCCCTACACGCTCCTTGCTGATGTAGACGAGAAAGTATGCAATCAGTTTAGCGTTTTGAAGGAAAAGAACATGTATGGCAAGAAAGTGTTTGGCATAGAGCGGACCACATTCGTGATTGGCCCCGACCAGACCCTGCTGCATATCTTCCCCAAGGTTACCCCGGCCGGCCACGCTGAAGAGGTGCTCGCGCTGCTGGAAGAATTGAAAAAGGCTCACAAGTAGTGTGCTTTCCCAGTCTCAGAAAAGGAAGATCAGGCCCGAGGCGGTCTCATCGGCTCCCGGCCGTCCGCTGCCGCGCGCCTTCTTTGAGGTGCCGCCGGAGCGTGTGGCGCCCCTGCTGCTGGGCAAGGTGCTGACACACAATTCATCTCTTGGTCGGATGGCCGGGAGAATCGTCGAGGTCGAGGCTTACCTCGGCCCGCACAATATCCCGCCCGACCCCGCGGCCCACTCCCATCGCGGCCCGACGCCCCGGAACCTGGTGCTGTTCGGCCCCGCCGGGTATGCGTATGTCTACACCATTTATGGCCGCTACTTCTGCATGAACGTAGGTTGCGAAATCGAAGGCCGGGCAGGGTGCGTGCTGTTACGCGCTCTGGAGCCAATATCCGGCCTTGACCAAATGGCCCGCAACCGCGGCCTCCCGCGCAGCGCGGCGGCCCGGGAGCTTACCGCTGGCCCCAGCCGGCTATGCCAGGCGCTGGGACTGACGCGGATTGCCCACAACGGCCTCGATTTGACCAGTGCCAGCTCCGTGCTGCAAATCTGCGACGATGGATACCCGGCCCCGGAGGTGCTCATTACTCCCCGCATCGGCATCCATGAGGCAGTGGACTGGCCGCTGCGCTTTGCCCTGGCGCGGCACCATTGTGTCTCCGGCTCGCGAGCGATGCGGGGGCATTCATAGTCAAGTGATCGGGCAAGTTTTCTTTCGGCATCTTCATTGAAAATTGAGCAATGCCCAGGTAAGGTCTTGTGAACCGGCAGTACAATCCATCGTTATTAAGGAGAAATCCGGCTTTGAAAATCTCTTCCCCGTCGTTCACCGCAGTCGCGGCAGCTCTTGTTGCGGCTGCCTTTGCCTTGACCGCCTCCGCGCAGGCCCCGCAGGCCGCACCCGGCAGCGCGCCCCGGCCTCCGCGCATCTATCCCGCGCCCACCAACCTCAAGGTCCTGCCCAAGACTCTGACCGGCCAGCAGGTGCACGACATCATGGAGACGTGGGAGGGCTCGCTGGGCGTGCGTTGCGACAACTGCCACGCAGCCGACCCCAAGAACCTCGGTCCAAACGGGAAGGCGCGCCTCAACTTCGCCGACGACTCGAAAGAGGACAAGGAGAAGGCCCGTTTGATGGTCAGGATGACTGAGGACATCAACAAGAACTACATCAGCATGGTGGCCGACGAGAAGAATGCGTCGGATGCCAAGGTCACCTGCGGCACCTGCCATCGGGGCCACAAGGAACCTGAGAAGTTCATCATCCCCGACGACGACGGTCCGCGCCCGCCGCAAGCGCCTCCGCCTGCCGGAGAAAAGCCCGAGCAGCATAACTAGCCGGTCACGGCTTCCAGACAAATGTGGCCACCGACCCGGCAGGAATGGTGGTGGCCACTGTGTTCCCGTGCCAGCCGATGCGAAGATCCTGCCCCCTGGTTCCGGCATTCAGCGCATACAGCACCACCACGCCGTTAGGGTTGCGGAAGGCCACATCCTTCAACTGGGTGCCCGCTGGCTCGTCTGACGCGATGCGCACCGCGCCGGGCAGCAGAAACTTGCTGGCATGGCCCAGGACGTAATAGTCCGGCTCGGCCTTGACGATCTCTCTCAGCGATTTGGTTGGGTCGATGGTCATCAAGCCGCGGCAGGTGTCGCAGCCGCCCACAAAGGGGCCGTGCTTCTCATCCGTGGCCAGCGCCCACAGCACGTAGCTCCTGGCCCAGTTGCGGGTCACGGCAATCAACTCAGCGGCCTCTTCGGCCAGGATGTTGCCCTTACCGCCGTAGCCCTTCTGCCACGTTCCGCCGCTCGACTCGGTTACCCACTGGTCTTTCTGCGGGAACTCCTCGTGGTTTTTCGTCATCACGGCTGGATCGCCGGCGTAATGGTGCCATGCGGTTCCGGCAGCCAGCGCACCGGCCTTGGCGTCGCGTAGCACGGTTTCAGGATATTCAGGGTGGTCCCAGTTGTGGTCGTAGACCATGACCTTGATCTTCAGTCCCGCGCCGGCCATCGCCGGTCCCAGAGCATTGCTCAGAAAGGCCGCCTGCTCCGCGGCTGTCATCAACATGCCGCTGTAGGCGGGCGGAGCGTATAGCGGCTCATTCTGTACGCTCAGCGCATATACCGGAACTCCAGCCGCCTGGTAGCCCACCACCGTCTTCACCAGGTAGTCGGCAAATGCGCCGTATGCTTCCGGCCGCAGCGACGAAGGCTGCTTGTTCGTGGCATCTGAGCCCAGCATCGAGCCCGACGATTTCATCCAGCCCGGCGGGCTCCACGGCGTCAGCATCACGTGCAGCGAGGGATTCAGGGCCAGCGCTTTCTTAAGCAGCGGTACTATGTATTCTTCATCGTGCTTCAGCGAGAAGTGGGCAAGGCTCTGGTCCGCAACGCCCGGGGGCGTGGTGCAGGCCGTGGCTGTTTGCTCGCACCGGTCGTCAAGAGAGTAGAAGGTCACGGCCAGATCAGAAGCCCCGATAGGCTGACGGAGAAAACTGAGCGCGATGCCGTCCTTGCGGCTGAAGAGGCGGCTGAAGGCTGCATCGGTTTGCGCGGGGGTGAGTTTCTTGGCGAAGAGCCACGCCGCCGCGTCGGTAAGCGATGCGCCAAAGCCGTCAATCTCCTGGAACCGCTGCGCGTCGTCAACCGTGATGAGCGGAGCGTTTGCAGCTGGGCTTGGTTTGGAAGAAAAGCGCAGCGACTGCCGCTCAGAGAGCGCTTCGAGCAGGTCGGGCGTGGTTTGGTATACCGCTAACGTCTGCGCGCCGGCTGAGGCCGCGCAAAGTGCAGCAAGTGCGAAGCAGGCGGCTATGGGCGTCCTATGGTACATAACGGCTCCTTCAAACGAAGCGCGAATGGTGCAACTCAAACGACGGGCTTCGACCGGTCTATCTCGCTGGAAGCGATTCTCTGGTGAAGTCGCCGCTCTTGCCGCCTGACTTTGTTTCCAACTGCACATCACGAATCACGATGCCCTTATCCAGCGCCTTGGTCATGTCGTAGACCGTGAGAGCGGCAACGGCCGCGGCAGTCAGCGCCTCCATCTCCACGCCGGTGGGGCCAACGGTGGCTGTCGTCGCCGCGATGCGCACGCCCCCGGCTACCACCTCCGCCGTCACGTCAACATGCGTCAGCGGCAGCGGATGGCACATGGGAATCAGGTCGGCGGTGCGCTTGGCCGCCTGGATGCCCGCAAAGCGCGCCACCTCAAGCGGGTTGCCCTTGGGGTTGGCGGGCAGAGCGGCCAGCACCTCGGCAGAAAGCTCAACAAATGCCGAGGCCGTGGCTGTGCGGCGCGTGGCCTGCTTGCCGCTTACATCCACCATCGCGGCCTTGCCGGTTGAATCAAAATGCGAGAGCTGTGATTTGGAGGGTTCTTGCATGAGACTCCTCAAGGAAGCAGAATTTGTACGACTGTTCCGGGTTCCAGTCCGTGGGCCACTTCCGGAACAACCAGGAAGCAGTTGGAGCGGGCCAGCGCGCCCAGATCTCCTGAACCGTGCCAGGGAACAAACGCAACCTCAGGCAACTCGCCAACCGATGCGCCAAAATCACAGTAAGCGGGCAAAAAGCGCGTCAACCCCGGCTTGCCGTTCCGCTCGGCGTGCGTCGCCATGCGCGCCAATGCGAAGCGCGGAGCAGTTTCGCGCTTTCCGGCCAGCGCGGCCAGCACCGGCGCTGCAAAAAGCAAAAACGTCACCGCCGATGAAACCGGATTTCCCGGCAGCCCAAAGAAGTGCTTCGTGCCGCCAGTCTTTTGGGTGGCACTTGTGCCTCTTACAGACAGGTCTCCAAACACCAGCGGCTTTCCCGGTTGAATGCGGATGCCGGTGAAGTGAAACCGCGCTCCGGCGCGTGCCAGCGCGGGCTCAACCAGATCGAACTTGCCTGCCGATACACCGCCGGTAATCAGCAGCAGGTCTGCATCTGCGGCTTGTTCCAGTGAGGCGTCCAGTGTCTGCGCATTATCAGCCGCGGTAGGCAGCACCCAGGGTTCGCCGCCCACGGCGGCTACCATGGCGGCCAGCATGGGCCCGTTCGAGTTGCGAATCTGGCCCGGCGCGGGCATCGCTGAGACCGCTACCAGCTCGTCGCCGGTGGTGAGAATCGCCACCCGGGGCCGCGCGAAAACCGGCAGGGTCGCGCAGCCGCATGAGGCTGCAAGGGCAATCTGCGCGGAGTGGATTGTGGTTCCAGCCGGAAGCAGTTCGTCGCCCGCGCGTGCCTGCGCGCCCTGGGCAACGATATTCTCGCCCGGCTCGACCTTGCGCGGCGGCAGCAGGCGGACGCGCCCGGCATCCACTTCCACGTGCTCCAGCATCACCACGGCATCGGCGCCGGCGGGAACCGGCGCGCCGGTCATGATCTCCCAAGCAGCGCGCGGCGGCAGCGGCCCAGCGGGCACCAGGCCGGCGCGCGTGGTGCCGGCAATCGTCAGGAACTTGTGCGTACAGGCTTCTGCCTCGCGGCAGGCAAATCCATCGCGAGTGGAACGCGCAAAAGGAGGCTGGTCCAGATCTGCCGCCAGAGGACGCGCAAGCACCCTGCCCATCGCCCGTTCCAACTCCACCGTCTCAATCGCGGGCCGGCATTTGCCCAGGCGCAGGACGCAATCGCCAACCAGCGCGGCGGCCTCGTCGTAACTCAACAAATCAGGACTGGGCAAAGCGGACTTCATGGATTGGATTGTAGAAGGTTGCAGCCTCATCATTCACGGAAAGAGTGGATGCTGGTCTCCCATCTGGCGTGGTGTCACAGACGTTGTTTAAAAAACGGCCGCAGATCCTTCGGCTCACCACCCCCAAGCTGAAGAACGCTTGGGGTCCCTTTCGCTCAGGATGACAACAACGGTATTGATGCGAATTTCTAGGTCGGCAAATACAAGAAGGGCGCTGCCGGAATCCGGAAGCGCCCTTCAGTCAAACAGCGACAGTTGAGCCTACTTCTTGGCTGGTTTGGGAGCCTTGTAGCTGGTGTCAACCTTCTGGTTGGCCTGGTCCAGAATTCCCTTCACATCCGCTGCATAGGGTCCGGTCGGAGCCAGTTGAATGTACTTGCCATAGGCTTCAGCGCATCCGGGAGGCAGAATCATCTTTCCCGTGGCGGGATCGACGGTAGCCTTCTGAATGAGCCCCTGGCCCTTCAGGTAATAGGGCAGAGGTTGGTTCGGGTCGGCCGTAATGGCCTCGTCGGCCGCTGCGGCCTGGGCGTCTCCGTTGCCAAGCTGCGAGTAGATGACCGATTCGTTGGTCAGGTAGAAGTTGGCCCTTGTCGGGTCAGCCTTGGCGGCAGCCTCATAAGCCGCTGTGGCCTCAGGAACCTTGCCGTTGCGCGCATAAATCTCGCCAAGGCCAGCGTTGGCCGCAGCCTGCGTCGGCGGGCTCGGCTTTTTGGCGGTGGCTTCAATCTCCAGGGTCTTCTTGTACGAAGCTTCCGCTTCGTCAAACTTCTTCAGGCCAAGTTGAGCCTGTCCCAGTTGGGCCCACAGAACCGAAGCATCCGGCTTCAGCGTAGTGTCCCTCTGCATAAGGGCTTCAGCTTCGCTGAACTTCGCGGTCTTGATCTCGGTTTCCTTGGCATCGAGATCCGTCCTTGAAGCGCCCGCTCCAAGAGCCTGGGCTGCGGCAGCCTTGGCGCCGCCGGCATCCTTGAAGTCCTGCAGGACAATCTTGATGTCGGCGTTCAGGTTGTTGATGAGCGCATTGGTCTTCAGCGCGTCGGCGTTCTTTTTCTTGATCTCTTCCAACTGCTTCCTGGTGTCGGCCGGAAGGTTGTCAATAAACTCCTTGCGCGACATGTCGTCGTTGGCTTCCACATCCTGGCCGGCTGCAACCTTGATGCCGTCGATCTGGTCCACCATCTTGTTGGCTGGCGTATCCGGCAGCCTGAACAACAGCATGTACGTGCCGGGCGCTATGTCTCCGGTATAGTTGCCTGCCGCGTTCACCGGGAACGAGAACTTTGTGGTGCTGCCGCCGTCGGTTGAAAAATTCACCGTGCCGATGTTGTAAGGCAAGCCGGTCGGGGCAGTGACTTTACCGTGAATCTTGCCCATTGGGGGGGGAGTCTGCGCAAGCACGGGCAAAAGGGCGAATGCCAGCAGGCCCAGACCAAGTGAAATGGTGCGTTTCATATTCTTCTCCTTGAAAGCGGCGCGAACGAAACAGCCCGCGAGCTCAAAAAATTCTTATTTGCCAGCACAAACTCTGCGCGCCGGCTGTCAAGTACGTTCTTCGCCGAAGAGCTGCTGGGGCGCCTGTTCCGTCCCGCAGACCGCTCACCGTAGCAGGACCAAGTTAAATCCAACTGCCTGCCCAACACAAGAGAGCGTACGGCATTTAAAACGCCCGCTGCGCCCCTGATTGCTCTGACACTAAATCCAATGAATCGATGCGGCCAGCCCGAGCCTGCAGTGAGCCCCGCTGTCTGGGAGTCCACGGTGGCTTTCGCCGAACGTGTACACCTGTTTATGGTAATGCCTCAGGATGACCGCTGCGTGTGGCACAGATCACACAATCAGGCACTTGGCCCCTTCCGAGGCTCTAAGATTGGGAGGATGGCTACAACGATTCGCAACGCAGCCCCGGCCGACGTACCCGAGATTCTCAGCTTTATTCGTGCCCTTGCCGCCTATGAGCGGGAGCCGGACGCCGTTTCTGCCACCGAGGCAGGCCTTTTACGCGACGGATTCGGAGCTAACCCCTTCTATTCAAGCCTGATAGCCGAGCAGGATGGCAAACCGGCCGGCTTTGCCCTCTTCTTTTTCAACTATTCCACCTGGCTGGGGCGCCCCGGTCTCTATCTCGAAGACATCTTCGTCCATCCAGAATTCCGGGGCCTGGGCATCGGCAAGGCCCTGCTTCAGAAAGTCGCAGCCATTGCCCTGGAGAAGGGCTGCCTGCGCCTGCAATGGGAGGTTCTTGACTGGAACACCCCGGCCATCGATTTTTATCGCGCCATGGGCGCCGAGTTTCTGGATGAGTGGCGCAATGTGCGCATCAGCGGCGACGCCCTGCAAAGGCTGGCCGGCGCCGAAACGGGTAAGACGACGGGAGCTGGCTCTTGAAAATTAGAGTGATCGGCGGCGGGCTTGCCGGCCCCGAGGCCGCGTTGACCGCTGCCCGGTTCGGCTGCCAGGTTGACCTCTACGAGATGCGCCGCCTTGACGGCGAGCCAAGGCTCACCCCGGCCCACCAGACCGCTGACTTTGGCGAACTGGTCTGCTCCAACTCGCTCAAAAGCGAATCGCCCAACACCGCGCCCTGGCTCCTGAAGCAGGAAATGCGCCGCGCCGGGTCTGCGCTGCTGCGCATTGCCGATGAGACCGCTGTTCCCGCCGGCCACGCGCTCGCCGTAGACCGCGTTGAGTTCTCCCGGCGCATCAACGAAGAGATTGCCGCCCAGCCGCTCATTCGCGTCATCCGCGAAGAGGTGACAACTCTAAATCAAGACGAGGACGGCACGAAATGCACCATTGTTGCCACCGGCCCCTTGACCTCCGATGCGCTGGGTCGCGAGATCGAGCGCATCACCGGCTCCGGCCACCTGGCTTTCTACGATTCCATTTCGCCCATCGTCGATGCCGATTCCATCAGCATGGACCGCGTCTACTTTGCCGCGCGCTGGGACAAGGGGACGGCGGATTATATTAACTGCCCCATGGACCGCGAAGAGTTCGACCGCTTTCTGGATGCGCTGCTGGCCGCCGAGGCCGCAGAGACAAAGGAGTGGGAGAAGGCGGACTACTTTGAGGGCTGCCTGCCCATTGAGATTCTGGCCCGCCGCGGCCGCGACACCCTTCGCTTTGGACCAATGAAGCCGGTGGGCCTGCGCGATCCGCGCACCGGCAAAACGCCGTGGGCGGTGGTGCAACTGCGCAAGGAGAACCTGCGCGCCGACAGCTACAACCTGGTGGGCTTTCAAAATCACCTCAAGTTCGGCGAGCAGGCGAAGGTGCTGCGGCTGATTCCCGGCCTGGAGAATGCCCGCTTTCTGCGCTTCGGCCAGATCCATCGCAATACCTACATCTGCGCGCCCGTTCTTCTGGACGAAACGCTGCTCCTAAAGTCAAAAGAGCGGAAGCTCCTCTTTGCCGGGCAGATTTCCGGCGTTGAAGGCTACACCGAATCCATCGCCACCGGCCTGCTGGCAGGCATCTACGCCGCGGCGATCGCGCGCGGAGAAGAACCCATTCCCGCCCCGCGCGCCTCAGCCCTGGGCTCGCTGGTTCACTACATAACTCACGCCGATCCCAAGGACTTTCAACCGGCAAACATCACCTTCGACCTTTTGGAGCCCCTGGCAGAAGAACTGCGCAAGAAGGTCCGCGACAAAAAAGAGCGCCACCGGCTCGTCTGCGAGCGCTCGCTGGCCGCCTTCGATGCGTGGTTCAGTGCGATTCCGCACCCCTCGGCGGAACTTCGTCCATGAGTCTTGCGTAATTCTGTGCTACGCTGGCCCTGCCCGAAAGGACTTATATGCGCGCCATCTCTGCCGTGGACTCTGTCTCGCCCGCCATTGAGCGTACCCGGAACTTTCTCTTCAGGCCCTTCAGCTGGGGAACCTACCTGAAGCTCGGCCTGGTTGCCATCGTGACCGAAGGCATCGGGAGCAATCTCCGCTCCTCGTCGCACAGCGGCGGCCATCCATCGGACCATGGCCCCATGATCCATTCGCTGGCCGAGATCCATCCGGGATGGGTGGCGGCGGCCGTGGCGGCCCTGCTGCTTGCATTCATTTTTTCGGCCTGGATTTACTACCTGATCACGCGGCTCCGGTTTGCGTTCTTCCATTGCCTGGTTCACACCACCCGGGAGATTCGCCCCGGATGGTGGCTGCTTCGCGAGCCGGCAACTCGCTTTTTCTGGATGAACGTGGGTGTCGGAGTCTGCTACCTGCTGTTCGTGGCGGCCATCTCAATCCCGTTCATATCCGGGGTACTTCGGCTGGTTCGCGAGACCCCGCCGGGCGGTTCGCCCAATTTACCGCTGCTGCTGTCCCTCGCACTGCCCATCATTCCCATCATTTTCCTGCTGGTGGTGATTGCGGTCTTGCTCGACGTGCTGTTGCGCGACTGGATGCTGCCCCACTACGCGCTCGAGGACGCTTCGGCAGGCGAAGCCTTTTCCGCGGTGTGGTCGCGCGTCATGGCTGAAAAGCGGGAGTTCTTTGTTTACGCGCTGCTGCGGCTAATCCTGCCGGCCATTGCCATGTTCGCTGTTTTCATCGTGCTGCTGATTCCGGGGCTTATCCTGGCCGGTGCGGCTGCAGCTGTGGTGTACGGCATTCACTCCGGCTTTGCGGATGCAGCGGGCGCCGCCGCCGTTGTCGGCGTTCTCCTCCAGGTCTTTTTTGGAGTCGTCGCATTCGCCTTTGCGTTGCTGTTCGGCGTCTGCATCGGTGGGCCGGTGAGCACCAGCGTTCGCGAGTACGCGCTGGTCTTCTACGGCGGCCGCTACCGGAGGCTGGGCGACTTGCTGTACCCGCCAGCTCCCGCAGCGCCTGCGGCATAAAGCCGCGCGACGGCCATATGTTACGCTGGGCTGGCCCGGAGCGAGCCTGATGAAGCCCTTGTCTGCGTCGGAAGCGGTGTGGCCTGCGTTGCTGCGGACCTGGCGGCTTCTCTTCCGTCCTTTCGCATGGGATATGTTTCTAAAACTGGCCGGGATAGCCACCATCACGGAAGGCGCCATCGTCAGCTTCCGGTATTCAGCTTCAAGTCTTCCATCGTTCGACCTTGGCCGCTTCGATCAAGCAACGCTGTTTGCTCCGGAGTTCATCACCTTCACGCTGCTTGGCGTCTCGGTGGCCATTTTTGCTTTCTTTTTCTCGATATATGTTTTGATACTTCTGCGTTTCGTCCTCTTCCACTGCCTGCTCTACCAGACCAGGGAGATTCGGGCAGCGTGGGTTCGATATCAGCGTCCAGCATGGCGGATGTTCAAAGGCAGCCTGCTGGTTGGTCTTGCCTTTGTTGGCTTCCTGGCGCTGGTGGCGGCGGGAATCGGCATCACAGCTTTCACAGTCTTGACTCTGCGCACCCCGGACGGAAAACTCGACCCCGGCGTCTTTCTGCTTCTGTTTTTTCCGTGCACCGGGTTGTTTCTGCTGGTATGCCTGGCGGTGCTGATCACTGAGGTGGTGCTGCACGACTTCGTTCTTCCCCGCATGGCCATTGAGGACCTCTCCTTCCGCGCGGCGTGGCGGGCGGGGTGGCAGATTGTTCGCAAAGAGAAAGAAGCCTTCTGCTCCTACCTCATTCTCCGCTTCGTCTTTCCCTCGCTGGCAGGATTCGTTGTAGGGGTCGCCGCGTGGTTCCCGGTGCGATTGGTCTTCTGGATACTCGGAATGGCCGCGCAGGGATTTGATGAGATGCTAGAGAACGGTTCCGGCTCGCTAGCCTCATTCCAGATCGGCTTTCAGGTATTGTTCGTTTTGATGGGCCTGGGTGTCGGGCTGATCATTGCGTTCGCGCTGGGCGGACCCATGGCCGCCTGGGTGCGAAGCTACGCGATTGAGTTCCATGCCAGCCGGTACAAGGCTCTCGCAGACGTCCTCGCGTCCCATGCTTCGCCTCCCGTTGGCGCACAAGATACATCCGAAGTCCATTGAGCCGTGGCCACGCGCCGCCGCAGCGTGGTTGTTTCCAATAGGCTCCAGGAACCTTTCCAGCGCCGCCAGTGTCCAACAAGAGAGGGGCCGGCTGAGCACTGCATCGCAGGGCGGCAGCGTGTACCCTGAATACTGGAGCGTGTCGATGCGTTGGATTCCGATTATGGTTTGTTCCGCGGCGCTGGCCGGGAGTACGGCTGCTGCCCAGGCGCAATCCGCGCCCTCCAAGCCCGCCGCTCCACAGGGCGTTACGCACCTCACTCTGCCGCCGGTACCCAAGGCGATGCTGCCCGAAGTTTTCGCGGGATGGGTTTCCTCCAAAGCGCCTGAAAAAACCATTGTCGCCGCCCAGGCCGACCAAGCCAACGCGCCTGCCCTGGCCGAGTACGGCTTTACCGACAGCGCCAGCGCCACGTACAAGCGCAGCGGCGAAACCCTCACCCTGCGCGCGCTTCGCTTCCAGGATGCCAGCGGCGCTTACGGCGCCTACACGTTCTACCGCCAGAACAACTGGCCCAAGGAAGAAATCGGCGCCGGGGCCACATCCAACCACAATCGCGTCTTGTTCTGGCTGGGCAATACCGTTATCGACGCCAACTTCTCCAGCATCGGGCCCATGTCCGGCTCTGAATTGCGCGAACTGGCAAGCCAGTTGCCGCTGCCCGACGGCACCAAGGCGATGGCGCCTCCCATCCTCTTCAACCTGCCCAAGCCCCAACTCGATGGCCAGACCACGCACTACGCATTGGGCCCGGCGGGCTATGCCGGTTCCGGCGGCGTGCTGCCACCTGCAGTTGTCGGCTTTGACCTTGGCGCGGAGACCTTGACCGCCAACTACATTCTGCGTTCAGGTCCGGCTACGCTCACCATCATCGACTACCCCACGCCGCAGATGGCCGCCGCGCAGGAAACCAAAATCCGCGATTACATCAAGGCAGGCAGCAAGGCCCAGCCCGCATGGCCCAAGCCGCTTATGGACTCCGACATTGCCTCTCTCGAGGTGCACCGCAGCGGCCCGTTGGTGGCCATCGTCAGCGGCGACGCCATTCCCGACGAGAGCCACAAGCTGCTGGCCACCGTGCACTACGAAACCGAACTGACTTCGATTCCGCAGCCCACCGTCTCTGAAGTGGCAAAGACGGCCAAGCTGCTTATCGGCATTGCCGAACTGGTAATGATCGGCGTGGTAGCCGCCCTGCTGCTCGGATTCTTCCTCGGCGGCTTCAGGGCTCTTTGGCGGATGGCGCGCGGCAAACCCGTCTCCTCGGTCTACGATACGGAGTTCATCCGTCTCAACCTGCGGGATTGACAGGGCCGAAAACAGAAATGATTTGACAGGCCGTATCCGAAGGGTCAACGGGGCATTCTGCCTGTGGAAAAACCGCCAGAAACCCTAAGAAACACCTATAAAAGACGGTTTCTGCCGGGAACAAAAAGGCGAACACACGCCGAAGACCCTGCCTTCTTCCCGTGGAAGCTCTATCTTGTAAGTATTTGAATTGACATGTTTTATTTCGCTAAGTATTTGTTCTTGACACTCCCATCCCCCGCCCCTACTATGCAGCCAGAAAGTTCTGATGGTTTTGCCTCCGTTGGAACTATTCTCCCTGAGGAGAGAGCTGCCCTGTTGCCGGGCGGCTCTTTCCGTTTTTAGGCCCCTAAAACGGCGACGACCGTACGCCAAAGTCCGCCAGCATGGCCCGCACCACCACCAGCGCGGTTACAATCACCGCTCCCAGCAGGCAGGTCCAGAACCCCATGCGGCTGTACGGAACAACGATGTGGCTCTGTCCGCCAAGGAAATGAAGCCCGGCATGGTCCGGAAGCAGCGCCCGAATCCCGGTGGCCAAAATAAATCCTCCCACCCACACGATTGCGATCCTGTAGGCAATCTGAAGCGTCAACGCCAGTGCCATGCTCAAAATCCTCTCGCCGTTGGATGCCCAAATAGGCAATTATCGCCAAGCTTGTTTCCGCGCAACTTTACCGAACACAGGTGCAACGATACAATCTGAGAGGTACGCCGAAGTAGCTCAGTTGGTAGAGCAGCTGATTCGTAATCAGCAGGTCGCCGGTTCGAGTCCGGCCTTCGGCTCCAGCATCTCATTGCGTTGCCCAGCGCAACCGGCAATCCCTTCACGATCTCTCCTTGAACGGCTTCTCCTTGCGGGAGGCCATTTTGCGTTGGACTCCGAGAAAATCCGATCCCCCGCGCCTCACATTTCCGACGGCTTAGCTGCCGAATTCGCCGGGATTTGTGGATTTCTGCCAGGTTTCCCACAGGTCGGAGGCTTCTGCCCTGTTTTGTACCAAGTCAGACACCTCTTATCCACCCCTTTTTTTGTTGCAGCGGTAGTTCCTGTCTGCTTATCCACGCATACTCTTGGCATAATCGTGAGCAAGAGCGGTTTCTCAATAACTGTTCCAAGAGCCGAGTCCGAGGGGGCATCATCCAGAAACATGGCCAGCACCTGAGTTCATACGAAACGAGTTCAGGCTTTTTGGGGGCCTTACCGGACCACCTACGGGAGCATTGAAGAGTGACCAGTTATAGCCGCCAGGACGTTTTGCGCATCCTGCAGATCAGTTCCCGCCAATTGCAGGGCTGGGAGCGGGCGAACCTCATTCCCCAGCAGCAGACCTACTCTTTCCAGGACCTTGGACAGTTGAGGACCTTGCGCGTACTCCGCGATGAGTCTGTTTCTTCGGCTTCCATAAGAGACTCCATCGTGGCCATGAAGGCCGTTGCCGGCATGACCAATCCCCTGCTTGAGGCCTGTCTGGTGCGTACCGGCACCCGGTTGGCTTTTCGCCACCACGGGGCCGTGGTCGATCCCATCCGCCGTCAGTTGCTGTTTGACTTTGACCGCGCCGACGGCCCTTCGGCAGTCTCTGAGCCGCATCCGCTGCGCAAGCCGGGTACAAAGAGCCCGCGCGCCATCCATGACCGTTTTCTGGCTGCCGTGCAGGCTGAAGAAGCAGGCGAAAAGCAGCGGGCCATCGCCCTCTACGAGGAGATTCTGGGGCTTGACCCCGCCTACGCGCCGGCTTTCATCAACCTCGGCACTATCCACTTCCATCTGCGCCAGTTCACCCGCGCCGAGGAGCTTTACCGGCGCGCCACCGAGGCAGACCCCAGCTATGTGCTGGCCTTCTTCGATCTGGGCAATGTGCTGGACGAGTTGCAACGGTTGGACGAGGCAATCAACGCCTACCGCAAGGCAGTCGCACTGGCCCCCCGCTACGCCGATGCCCACTATAACCTGGCCCTGGCTCATGAGCGCCGCGGTGAGCGCCGTCCTGCCCTGCGCCACTGGCAGGCTTATGTAGGCCTCGACAGCCGCGGCCCGTGGGCAGAACACGCCCGCAGCCAGATTCACAAACTGTTGAGCGGCGAGAAGCTTTCGATCGCCTGGCGGGCAGACGGCCACGCTCCGCGCGGCAAAGGCATGGCGGCTCTCAACCTGGTAACTCCCCAGGCAGGCTGAGCCGGGGTTGCGCCCCTCTGGGCTAGCCAGTTTTGGCACGAAGCCCTGCATTTCTGGCGCGAAGTTCTTCCTGCATCGCAACTTTAGCAAACTTCTGGAGTCTATGCTTGCAGATAGACTCTTTGTATTGCCTCGGAAGAACCCCCGGCGTTGTGCACCGCTGGATCGCTGTTTTCGAATTCGCGCTTTTCCCCTTCCTGCGGCTGGCAGCAGCCTCAGGCGCGTTTGCTTTGGCTCGGTTTTCCTCAAAGACTGCGGTCTTTGGGACCCGTGCCTCCGGGCTCCAAACCCTCCACTCCACAAGGATGATTATGAAGACGATGCTTGCACTCTCACGTGAAACACGGGCTCGGGTCCGCGGCCGGTTCGCTTGCAGTTGGCTCGCCGCCTGCCTTGCGGCAGCGGCAACTTTGGGCGCTCAATCGGTGGCCCCCCGCATTCACTCGGAAATCAACAGTTCCGAACTGGCCCCCTTGCAAGGCTCCCATCATCCCCTGGCACAGCCTCAATTCGACGCTGGAAGGGTGCCCGCCAATACCGCGCTCACTGGTATGAGCATCGAATTCAATCGCTCCGCCGCACAGCAGGCCGATCTGCAGGCCTTGATCGCCGCGCAGCAGGACCCCGCCTCGCCGCTCTTTCACCAGTGGCTAACGCCCGACCAGTTTGGCGCCCGTTTCGGCATGGCGCAGGCCGACCTTGAAAGAGTGCAAAACTGGCTTTTGCAGCAAGGTTTCTCAATTGACTCCATTGCGCGCAATCGCAGCATGATCCGCTTCTCGGGCAATGCCGCGCAGGCTGAGCGGGCCTTCTCAACGGAATTGCACTACTACAACACCCAGGGCGAGCGGCATATGGCGCCTTCCTCCGATCTCGCGCTGCCCTCCGCTTTGACGTCCGTCGTGCTCGGTATCCATAACCTCGACAACTTCCGCCCCAAAGCCCAGGTCATCGTCAACAGGGCGGTGCAGCCGCGCCCTTCATTCACCTCGAGCCAGACACAGAATGTCTACTTTGCTCCCGGTGACATCGCTACCGCCTATGGCGTTTCCGCGCTGTATCACTCGGGATATACCGGGGCAGGCCAGTCCATTGCGGTCGTGGGCCAGTCGGCCATTATCGTCAGCGACATTGCGAGTTTTCAGACAGCGGCCGGTCTCAACGCCAATCCTCCCACGCTTGTTCTGGTGCCGGCCAGCGGCGGTTCCACCATCTACAGTGGCGATGAGACCGAATCCGATCTCGATCTTGAGTGGTCCAGCGCCATGGCCCCAGGGGCAGAGATTTTCTTTGTCTACACCGGCGACAGTCAAAACAGCAATGGCGTCTTCGACGCAATCTCCTACGCCATCGACCAGAAGATCGCAAACATCGTCAGCATCAGCTATGGCGCTTGCGAGTCCTCTCTGGGCGGCTTCTCCCTTGAATCAACCTTTCAGCAGGCTTCGACGCAGGGACAGACTCTTATCGCTGCCTCGGGCGATGCGGGTTCAACCGCCTGCTCAGGACAGTCCGGCCTCACCACTGCTCAGCAGGAAACTCTCGGCGTGAACTACCCCGCCAGCAGTCCAAATGTGACCGGGATTGGCGGTACTGAAATTATCGCGGCCAACGATACCTCTTCGAACTCCACCTACTGGAACACCGCCAATGGTTCAGACGTCATCTCTTCGCTCAAAACCTACATCCCGGAAGTAGCCTGGAACGACGACAGCAGCGCTGGCGGCCTAAGCGCCACCGGCGGCGGCAAGAGCACCTTATTTAAGACCAAGCCGGCGTGGCAAGCCGCGCTCACTCCAGCAGACGGAGTTCGCGATGTTCCGGATATATCTTTCTACGCCTCGGCGGGAGTTCCCGGCTATCTCTATTGCACCAGCGACTCAAGCAGTTGGAGCAACAACAGCCAGCAGGCCAGTTGCAATAGCGGCTTCCGCGATTCGGCCACAGGCGCTTTAACGGTGGCGGGCGGCACGAGCTTTGGCGCACCCATCTTTGCGGGTATGCTGGCGCTTATCAACCAGCAGCAGGGATACAGCACCGGCACCGGCAACATCAACTCCACGCTCTACGCGCTGGCCGCCAGCGGCGGCCACTATTCCGCGGGCAACATCTTTCACGACGTGACCACCGGCAACAATGAGTGCACGGCGGGCTCCAAGTACTGCAGCAGCAGCAGCGGCAGCACCACAAGCTATGTTGCGGCTGCCGGCTACGACTTGGTCACCGGACTCGGCTCCATTAACGTCGCAAACCTGTCAGGCGCATGGGCCGCCAGCAACTCGCCCCTCACCCCGACCGTAACCACGGTCAGTGCCGCCAACGCGACTCCGACGATCAACACTTCGGATGCTTTTACCATTACGGTGAAGACCGATACCGGAACCCCTGTGACCACTGGCACCGTGTCACTGGTCGTCGATGGCGGAACTGCAACCCCGGGGCACGCTCTCGATCAGAACGGACAATATGTCTACAATGCATCCTTCACCTCCGTCGGTTCCCACCAGGTGGTTGCCCATTACTCCGGAGATGCAACCAACGCCCCCTCCACCGGGGTCGGGTCTGTATACATAGGCGGCACATTCAAGCTGACCTCCAGTCCTTCCACGCTCACGGTTCCGCAAGGAAACTCAGGCATTGAGACCATCACAATAACCCCCGCGGGCGCCTACACGGGCACAGTCTCGTTGACCTATGTAACTTCCAACAACTCGGCACTGACAAACCTGTGCGTGCTTGCGCCATCAGGTCCGGCAGGCGTGGGCTCGGTGGCGGTCGGCGCTACGCCGGCTCAAATCCAGTTGACTTTCAACACCCTTCCATCCTCTTGCGGGTTGGTGGTTCCAAACAAAGGCAATCCGCAGTTGCGCCCTGCAGGCAAGGCAACAAGCGCAAAGAACACCGGAGCGAACCCGGCAACGATGGTCGTGGCTTTTGCAGGGTTGTTCCTCATTGGCTTCATGGGACGCTACTCGCGCAGGTTCAGCGCGATGGCAGGGCTTATCGCCCTGCTGGCTGTCGGCATCGCGGTGACGGCCTGCGGTGGTGGCGGTGGAGGCGGTGGAGGAGGAACTGCCGTTACTCCCGATCCGGCCAAAGGAACCTACACAATCACAGTCACCGGAGCAGATTCAGCCTCGTCCGCCATCCCCACGTCGAGTACAACTTTCACTTTTGTGATTCAGTAACCGTATCGCCGCAAAGGGCAGGAGCTTCAGGCCAAGTTGATTGGCCTGAAGCTCCTGCCCTTTTCGTTTCAAGCCATTTTCAAACCGGGCGCTAACCGAATCTTCTCCGATCTCGAGCATCCATATGAAAAGGCTGTCATCCTGAATAACTCTCAAGAATGACAGCCTGCTTCAAACTCACTATAACTAGTCGCCAGAGTCCTTTTGCCGCGTGGCTTTTACGCCAGACAAAATTCCCATTCCCACCATCACAATACCGCCCGCAATAATCCAGTGCATTGGCATATGAACCAACCGTGCGGCGTACACCAGGCCGCCGATCAGGATCGCGAATCCAACCGCATAAATTCCAAACGACATGCAGGCTCCTTCGTGGTTCAATCAGCCATTTCTTCCGGCCGGTTATTTTGTGCTGGATGACAATGAATCAAGCTCAAACCAGCTTGGCTCTCTTTGCGGCTCGCGCCGCACTTGGCCGCGGATCGAGCAGTTTTGGCCTCGATGCGTTCTCCTCCGGCAATGTGTCCTGGAGAACCATGTTAAGCAGCGACCTGAAGACATGGATGCGTCCGTTGTAATCGATGTATCCCAGTTTTCTAAAGCGATTCATGAAGAAGCTCACCCGGGATCGCGTAGTTCCGATCATCTCCGCCAGAGTCTCCTGGGTCACGTGGGGAATCAGCGTCTCCGGTTCGCCCGGCTTGCCGAAGTTCGCCATCAGCAGCAGAGTCCGCGCCAGGCGCCTTTCGCTGGAGTTGAAGAGTTGGTCTACAAGGTCCGCCTGGGTTCGAATGCCCCGATTCAGGATGAACTTCATGAAGAAGTCTGAGAACGCATGCTCCTCGTGGAGAACCAGGAGCATCTGCGTCCGGGAAATCTGCAAAACAAGGCAAACGCAATCGGCCGTGGCGGTCGAAGTGCGCATGGCTCCTTCCGAGGCCATGGACTCCTCGCCAAAGAAATCGCCCGCGGCAAGCAGCGTAACCGTTGCTTCCTTGCCTTTTTTTGAGAGAACGGTAAGCTTCGCCTGGCCGCTCTGGAGATAGAACACAGAGCCTGCCTGGCTCCCCTGGGAAAAGAAGGTCTGCCCCGCTCCGTGACGGCTGATGGTTCTTCCCGGCCCTTCCGTTGCCAGAAAAACAGCGGGGTCAAAATGCGTTCTGCTTTCGCCTACCATCGGAACCGCCTCTTTCTGCATACGATCTGGCGTACATTACCCTATGCCACGATTTTTTGCTTCGGGGACAGGTAGTCATGCTGTTCCTGGGCAAGCGATTTCTCGCACACTGGGAACAGGGTCGCACCCCGGCACGGCAACCGTCTGAGCGTTATAGACCTATTGTTGAAAACAAGTGAAAAGATCCATTCCGGCACGGAATGCGGAGAAAGCGGAGCGAAGCCAATCGTACACCTCGCCGCGAAAGGCTGGTGTTTGCGCGCCTGCAAGGCCGAATCTAAAGCTCTTATCTCGCTCGAATCAGCAGGCGAATGAAGCGATATACCAATGTCTGCCGAGCCCGAAGGGGTCCGGCATAGGAATTGCGCCATAACCACAGCCAAGTTCTGACTTCTGCGCGCGGGCTTTCCAACTGGAAGACTGCATGGATGGCTCCCGCAATGCCTCATCGCTCTCGTCGTAAACAAAGCCACGAGAAGCCCAAATCATTCCGCCCAGATTGAAGGTCAGCAACCTCGGTTGGCCATCTGACGGAGTGGCATGAACTGCCTTTGAGTAGGATGGGTAGTTCACATAGAAACGAATGGTGTCCCCAGTGTGGCTGCAGAAACGGACAAATGTGATGAAGCGTAAGCCTGCAATGAGGACAACCAGTGGCAGAACGGCACCGATCATAGCCTGCTTCCATGCACGCTGCCGTAGCCAACGGACGGCGAGAATCGCGGCCAACACACCCAAAACAGCCCACGCCAGCAGGAGGGCCGGAATTCCCATCATGACAAAAACGAAGTTTGGGGAGAGAGGTGTGGCCTCGAGAGCAATGAGCTGAACCGGGAACCCGATTGCAGTCCACAGCGGCCATTGCGATAAGTGTTGCTTGTTCGAGGAGTTCTGAATTTTAAACATCGTCTTACTTTTCCCGGAACAATCCAGAAGATCGAGGCCGATTGCTCCTCTTAGAGCTTTTGCCGCCGCTGCACCGTGCGCACACCCGGAACACGGCGAATGCCCAGCACCATGCGGTTCAAATGGTGCAGATCTTCGGCCTCAACAACAAACTCAATGATCGCTTCGCCGTTCTCGTCCTGGCGGATGTCCACGCCCTTGATATTCGTGTTGTCGTCGGAGATGACGGCTGTCAGTTCTTTCAACATCCCGGCGCGATCGTCGCAGTAGATAGTGATCTTTACCGGGTAGCGCTGCCTGCGGCCCGGGGTCTGGTCGCCCACGCGCGACCACTCCACGGCAATGCGGCGGTCGCTCTCGTAGAGAAGGTTTTGCACGTTGGGGCAGCTGCGCGCATGCACCGCAACGCCTTTGCCGCGGGTAACGTAGCCCACAATCTCTTCGCCGCGAATCGGGTTGCAACATCGGGCGCGGTAGACCAGCAAATCGTTCTGCCCCTCCACCTGCAGCGAGTCCGACCCGGTGAGGTGCAGCTTGCGCACCGCGTCCGACATGGCCGACTCGGCGGTGCTTGGCAGCTTGGTCTCGGGAGCCGGTTCAGCATCCGCCTGGGCGGCATAGCCGGGCGAGAGCTTGCTGAGCAACTGGTGGGCAGAGTGCTTTCCCTGGCCGAGCGTAGCCAGCAGGTCGGCTGCGGTAGCCACGCCATATTCATTGGCAATGCGGCCCAGGTCCTGGTCGCTGATCTGGCTCATCGGCACTTTGAACTTGCGTGCCTCGCGCTCCAGCAGCTTGCGGCCGATCTCCACCGCGCGGCGCCGCTGGTCCTCGTTGAGCCAGTGCTTGATCTTGTTGCGTGCGCGCGGGCTCTTGACGAAAGTGAGCCAATCGCGGCTCGGCTTGTGGTCCTTCTGCGTAACAATCTCGACAATGTCGCCAGTGCGCAGCTTTGTGCGCAGCGGCACCATGCGCGTATTCACCTTGGCGCCCACGCAGGTGTGGCCCACTTCGGTGTGAATGGTGTAGGCAAAGTCCACCGGCGTGCCGTCGGCAGGGACCACGACCACCTTTCCCTTGGGCGTGAAGGTATAGACCTCGTCCGGATACAGGTCCATCTTCAGGCTTGAGAGAAACTCGTTGGGGTCGGTCATCTCCTTCTGCCACTCAACCAACTGGCGAATCCAGTTCAGCCGCTCCTCGTCGCGGGCGGTGACCGCCGCGCCGCCGCCGGCCTTGTACTTCCAGTGCGCGGCAATGCCTTCCTCGGCAATGCGGTGCATCTCCTCGGTGCGTATCTGCACTTCAAACTGATGGCCGCTGGCGCCCATCACAGTGGTGTGCAGCGATTGGTAGCGGTTGGCGCGGGGAATAGCGATAAAGTCCTTGATGCGCCCCGGCACAGGCCGCCACAGGGTGTGAATCAGCCCGAAGACCGCATAGCATGCAGCCACGTCCTGGGTGATAACGCGGATGGCCAGCAGGTCGTACACCTGGTCAAACGAAACTTTTGACCGCTCGATCTTTTGAAAGATGGAGTAAAGGCGCTTGATGCGCCACTCTACGCGAGCTTCAATGCCGTTCTCGCGTAACTGCTCAACGAGCGTGTCTTCCACGCCTTTGAGAAACTGCTCGCCCTCAAGGCGCCGCGCTTCCACGGCCTCGGCAACTTTCTCGTAGCTCACCGGATCGGTATAGCGGAATGCCAGGTCCTCAAGCTCTCCGCGCACTTTGCCCATGCCGAGGCGATGGGCAAGCGGCGCATAAATGTCCTGCGTCTCGCGGGCGATAGCCTCCTGGCGATCGGGAGACAGGTGCTCCAGTGTGCGCATGTTGTGCAGCCGGTCAGCCAGCTTGATCAGCACCACGCGCACGTCTGACACCATGGCCAGCAGCATCTTGCGCACGTTTTCCGCTTGCCGGTCTTCGCGATTGGCAAACTGGATCTTGTCGATCTTGGTGACGCCTTCAACGATGTGCGCCACCTGGTGGCCGAATTCGGCGGCAATCTCCTCGTTGGTGGCAGGCGTATCTTCTACCGAATCGTGCAGCAGGCCGGCCGCAATGGCCGAAGAGTCAAGCTTCATCTCAGCCAGCACTTCTGCCACTTCAAGGGGATGAATGATGTAGGGCTCGCCGGAGGCGCGCATCTGCCCCTCATGGTGCTTCACACAGAATTCCCATGCTTTGCGGATGATTGCAACATCTTCACTGGGCCGGTTTGCCTGGACGTGCTTAAGAAGCGCCTGAAAACGCGGTTCCACCTCGCACGCCGCTGCCGGCATTGCCGCCCTGGGGGAGGGGGGCGGGCTGGGAACCTCTGCCGGAATGGACTCCCGAACAGTCGCCATGCTTCATTATAGGCCGGTTAAGTTTGCTGCGCATTAATTGACCCCGATTTGGTGCATGTGCCGCCGCATTCAATTGTTTGTGAATAAAGTCACACCCTGTTCTATGTCAAATAGTCCGCGGAAGCCCCAAGGTACAGTCCCACTAGATTCGACTCCCAGAAGAGAGGGAACCATGTTCAGAAACACTTTTGTTCTTGCCTTGTCCGCCGCATTTGCAATCAGCCTTAGTTACGCCACCGAGCCGGATTCACCATCCTCCGCCCCAATCAACAGGCCTGCTCCCATCGACGGCAAACAGATGTTTGCAACCTATTGCACATCCTGCCATGGCAGTGACGGCAAGGGCTACGGCCCAGTGACCGTCTCCCGCGGCGTGGCGCCGGTAGACTTGACCGTCCTGAGCAGGAAGAACCACGGAACGTTTCCTGAAGCCCATGTGGTTCATGTGCTCAAGTTTGGGGCGGACGTTCCCTCGCACACTTCGGTCGAAATGCCGGTGTGGGGCCCTGTCCTTGGTAAAATCAACCAGAAGGATCCCAGGGAAGGGCAGCTCAGAATCAACAGCTTGAGCAGCTACCTGGAGACCATTCAGGTCAAGTAGGCGCCGGCTGCTCAACTGCTCCCGGCTGAGGGAGCATATGACCAAGCCGCGCACCACTCGACCCAAAGCATCCCCAACGGCGGCCAAGGCAGCCCGGCCCGAGTCGCCGTTCGACCGCAATCGCAAGAGTCCTGTTGCGGACCAACGCCCGGCTGCCCGCGACTCAAGGCGAGTACAGCGTCCGGTAAAAAAGAACGCGGTCGCTCAACGCCCGGCTCCCATCCCCAAAGTCGAATCCACAATCGGGGCCAAAATCAACCGCCGAGCCGCCGATCGCCTGCGCGATGGGTTTCTCTGGGTCTACGCCTCAGACATTGAGTCCATTCAACTGCCTGGAAGCGCGGATGCCGAACCGCCCGCCTTGCTGCCGGTGGCCGACAGCCGCGGCCTGCTGCTGGGCACAGCGCTCTACAGCCCCTCCTCTCAGATTGCGCTGCGCATGGTCTCGCGCGAGTCCATCGACGAGGCTGGCTGGCTCGCGTTGCTTGCGGACCGGCTGCATGCTGCCGTTGCCCGCCGCAAGCCGCTGCTCAACGAAGCCAACAATGCCTGCCGCCTGTGCTTCAGCGAAGCCGACGAACTGCCCGGCCTGGTTGCCGACAAGTATGCCGGCCTGGTGATCGTGCAATTCCTGACCAGAGGGCTGCATGCCGCGGCGGTGCGCGAGACCTGCGTCCGCGTGCTGCGCGAGGAGCTTTCTCCGGCGGTTATCCTCGAGCGCCCCGACCCGCGCATCCGCGAACTGGAGGGCCTGCCGGCGCCCGATCCGGCGCCGCTTTGGATTGCCAACTCCGCCCAGCCGCCCGCCAGCACCAGTTTTCTCATCAACGGCCTGTCGTTCCAATTCGACGCCAATTCCAGCCAAAAGACCGGGGCCTTCCTCGACCAACGGGCCAACTACGCCGCCGCAGCCGATTGGGCAAAACGGCTGGGCGCAACAGGTCGCGCGCTCGACGTCTGCTGCTACCAGGGCGGCTTTGCCCTGCACCTGGCCCAGGTTTGCCGCGAAGTTACGGGCATCGATTCCTCGCATGCTTCGCTTGAAGTAGCAGAGAAGAACCTTGAGGCCAACCGCGCCAGCTTCATTGCCCAGGTGGACTGGGTGGAGGCCGACGCGTTTCAAATCCTGCGCGATTGGTCAGACTCCGGCCAGACTTTCGACACCATCATCCTCGATCCGCCCGCCTTCGCCAAGAGCCAGCGTGCCGTTGAAGGCGCTCTGCGCGGCTACAAGGAACTGAACCTGCGCGCCCTCAAGATGATGCGTCCCGGCGGCCTGTTGGTCACCTGCTCCTGCTCGCATCATGTGGGCTGGGCTGAGCTTGAAGCCACCGCAGCCGCTGCCGCAGTGGACGCTCACCGGCGGGTGCGCCTGCTTGAGCGGCGCGGCGCGGCGCTTGACCATCCCGTGATTCTGAACCTGCCCGAGACTGAGTACCTGAAGTGCCTTGTGCTGCAAGTGGAGTAGTCAGGCGCGCGCAGAGGGCCGGTTGGAGCGCCACGGCGTGATGAACCGGCTCAGCCGGCCGCCCAAAGAGCGCCGCGCCGGCGTTTGAGAAACTGGCTTTTCAGTTGACCTGGCGGCCTTCAATTCGGCCATGGTGTCTTTCACCAATGCCCGCAGGCTCTCCACCTCAAAGGTGCAGGAGCGCAGGTAGGCAGAGACTGTAAGCCCCGCCTCGGCGGCTCGTGTATGCAATTGATCGCACTCTTCCCGGCTCATGCGGATAGTGATGCTGGCATCCTTGAGATTCTTTTCGAAGACCTTGCGAGTGTGGCTCGGGGTATCACACGAATTGTAAGGAACCGGTTTTGTAATGGGGTCTGAAACCGGCTCGACGGATCGCGTGGAGACTCGTTTTGTAGCAGGGCTCGACTTCAGAGCCTGCCCTGAGCGTAGCCGAACGGGTACCGCAAGCGTTTCAAAATCGGAGGGGGGGTTAGCCCCTGCGGGCTGTCTGTTGTCCGCCGCAGGACGCGGCATTGCGAATGAGCTTGTACCGTTGTTCGCCGGAGTTTCATCAACCGGGGCCAATTCATAGCTATCGATTCGATCCGCCGGGTCAGGCTGTGTCAACGACCGATCCGTGCGGTCGGGCGCGCGGTATCGTGCATGCGCCCGCAGTGCGTTCTCATAACTCAGGGTCGCGATGTCGTCGGCCAGGTCGTCATCGCTCCATTTTGCGGGCTGCCTGGGCGCGGTAAGCGACGCCAGCAGGCTGGCAAAGCTGGCGGCAGAGGTAGAAGGTGCGATCTCATTTCCATCTTGCATGGGATGCAGCATAGCGCCGGCAAGAGCCACAAACGTGAGCGAATTCTCATCCGTCTTACAGAGCGGATGCCGGATCGGGACAAGCGCAACGACGTTCCCAAAATGAAAATCCGCCCTGTCTCACTGCCCGTCGGCCGGCGCAATGCCAATCGACGTCTCCGACTCGGCCCGCAAGCGCAGCCACACCACCAGCGTGGACCGCACCAGCGTACTCACCAGCCCGTAGCGCGCATCCTTGCCCCATGCTAGAGGCTTGCCGTTCATGGTCAGTTCAGGCGTGGCCTCTCCCCACCCCTCGATCACCAGTGCAGGATTCAAAAGCGGAGAATCCACCGTTGCGTGGAATGCGAGATGGACTAATCCGTGGTCAGCGCCGCTTTTCAAGACAAACGCTCGCTGTGACGGATCGTAGCCTCCGACCGTAAATCCGCTTCCGGCAACCGTCATCTCCGGTGGCGTAGCCCATGATCGCGCCAGCACTGCCAGTTCTGCGGCGGGCCGGTTGCTGAGCCCCGTCAGCATGATCTTGGTCATCGAATCCGCGGTTCGTGCGTACGGCTGGCCCTGGATGTGCGACAGCGACGAGTGCGAAGGCCGGTCGGCCGCGATGGCCGAGATGCCGCTGGACTTTACCTGCGCCACCGGCCAGTGGTTGTACCACTCAAAGAGCGAATACGTCTTTTCGCCGCCGTAGACGTCGATCAGAGGGTGGTCGGGCATCACAATCTGGAATGGCTTCCAACTCGACTTGAGATTGACGCTTTGAATATTGGTCCCCGCGGGTTCGGTAATTTCCTTGGGCGGGTTCAGCCATGAGTACGTATGCGTCTCGCCCTTCATGTTCACGAAGGTCAGCGCGTCGTTTTCGATATTGTCTTCCGGCCGCGTCCCGGGCTGGTTGATGATGATGGTCTCCTGGAACTCGGGGGCAACCGTCAAGCTCGACGACCAGGCCACGGATTTGCGCGCCGCAACTTCGTCCGGATAAACGGTGTAGTAGTCGTCGGCCCAATCCGTCCAGCCGGTCAGCGGATCGGGGTGGGCGCACAGATACTCCTCCACCTCGCATTGCCCGTAGCGAAAGTGAATCACGGTGCGCGCCGGGGTGTTTTCCAAAATCCGCACGTGCGCGTAGCGGTTCTGCTTGTCTGACATCGGTTCGCAGTCTTCGCCGGCGGGGCAGTTTTCCTTCCCGTACGTCTCAACAAACTCGTCGGTATACCACTTGCCGTTCTCGGTGATCCATGCGGGAATGTAGTTCGTGCCCTGCCAGGAGACAAACCGTACCGGCGCATCGTCAAAGCGCACCACCACGTCCGAGTCGGGTCCCACCCTTCGCGGCGCGTCCCACATCTCGTCGTATTTCAAGGTTGCGTAGATCGCGCCAAAAGGCCCGGCTCCCGGCGGCCCTGAAGGCAATTGCGGATAACCCAGCGGGTCCGGCCCTTCCGCATTGATCTGGCCGTACTCGCTGGCGATCTGCTCCGCGATCAGGGCCTTGTCAAAGACCTTCAGCTCGTCGAGAATCCCGTCGAACGAATACCGCACCTTGAACTCCGGATGAAGCCACTGCGCGGGTAGCATGGCATAGCGTGCGCGGCCGATCAGTAAATCTTCACCGGTTGCAGGCAGCAAGCCGCCCGTAGTCTTTTTGTTTTCGACAGGCTTCCCATTCACATAGAGCGCCATGCCCGCCCCTTCGCTGAACGTGGCCGCGACATGCACCCACTGCTTCAGCGGCAACTGCTGGCTGGTTGTCGCCACTTGCCAGCTGCCGTCAACCTCCGCCTGCAGCCCGAGATGCCCAAACGAGTCGATGCCGAAGAGAAATCCCGTCTTCTCCTCTTTGCGTTGATCGACGATCGGCGCCCAGTTCCACGAATAATGATCGATCGCGATCCACGCTTCAATAGTGAATGCGGACGAGAGCGCGGGAACTTCCGCCCCTTTCACCAGAACACCTGAAGTCTCGCCGTCCAGCCGCAGCGCATGGCCCGCAAGACCCGAGACATGCCGGTAAACGCCTGAGAGCTCTCCATCCGCGTTGTGCATCGACTCGGCGGCCACATCGCCCGTGGCTTCATCGAAGCTCCACGACAGAACCGGAGCAGGTGCTTGCGCGGAGATGCGGGCAGAAGGCGCGAACAGGACGACCACAACGGCAAGCGCTGTGCAGCAGTTCGATTTCAATGCGGGGCTCATCCTCGTTGGATTGGCGATTCGAGGGAAGTCTACATGGGTGAGACAAGCAGGTCAATTGAGCCGCCCACCACCTTCAATGCCAATCACGATCCGCGGGCGAGTCAGTTGCAAACCACCTCAAGCGCAGCGGGCTCCGGGAGCACGCGCCCCGGCAGCCGCAGCAATTGGGTTACCGCTTCGGCGGTCATGGGCCGCGCCATCAGGTAGCCCTGGCCGTATCGGCAGCCGAGTTGCCGCAGCAGACGGTATTGCTCGGGAGTTTCAATCCCCTCGGCAACCACGTCCATGCCCAGCACGCGCGCCAACTCAATAATCGTCCGCACAATCTGCAGCGCCTGGTCGCCGTCGGTCATGCGGCCCACAAACGAGCGGTCGATCTTGAGCGTATCAAAGGGAAACATGTGCAGGTGGTTGAGCGAACTGTAGCCGGTGCCGAAGTCGTCCATCAGCAGGGAAACGCCCAGCTTGCGCAATCCGCCTAATACCTCGAGCGCGATGCGCATGTTGGGAATCAGGCTCGACTCGGTCATCTCCAGGCCGAGCTGCCGGCTTGAAACGCCGGTTTGCAGCAGCAGCGCCTCAACATGGTCGGCCAACCCCTCGCGCGAGAACTGCCGGGCAGAGAGGTTGACGCAGACCCGCAGCGAGCCGTTGCGGGGGTCTTCGCGGCACCATTGCTGAATCTGCCCGCAGGTCTCTGAGAGTCCCCAGTCGCCAATGGGCAAAATCATCCCGCTCTCCTCGGCCAGCGGAATAAACTCCATCGGCGGCACAATGCCGCGTTCCGGATGGTCCCACCGGATAAGCGCTTCAAGGCCGATGATTTTGCGCGTTGAAAGATCGATCTCCGGCTGGTAATAGAGAACAAATTCGCGCCGGTCCAGCGCCTGGCGCAGGTCAAGCCGGTTGGGCCACGCTCTGTTTGTGCCCGCTGACGCGTGTGATCGCCTTGAGTGGTGTCCCTGGATACTGTTTCTCAGCTTGCGCAACTCCAACTGGCTGGCGGCCATGTCGGCCAGGCTCTCGAGCATGCGCAGTTCATCCAGGGCCATGTTGCGGCGGGGCTGCCGCCCAAACACAGTCAGTGTTCCCAGGATCTTGCCTTCAGGGGAGCGCACCGGAACGCTTGCAAACGAGTCCACGTTGAGCCGCCTGAGCGTCAGGCGCCGCCCTTCAAAATGGGGATGAATTCCCAGGTCGGGCACCACCACCGGCCCGTCCTCGCTCAGCACCATGTCGAAGATCGATTGCTTCCGCGGCAGTTCGCGCACCGCCTCGCCCCAGTAAGACTTGATCCAGAGGCGGCTCTCATCGGCAAACGCCAGCAGCGCCGTATCGGCCTGGAAATACTC
Organism: uncultured Acidobacteriaceae bacterium; assembly: GCA_903911925.1. Classification (GTDB taxonomy): domain Bacteria; phylum Acidobacteriota; class Terriglobia; order Terriglobales; family Acidobacteriaceae; genus Telmatobacter. The sequence goes on along the minus strand of CAIWFH010000044.1, from coordinate 7,067 downwards.
GGCTGCCAGCCGCGTGATGGCGTCGTAACCGGCCTCCGGCGGAGTATCCAGGATTCCAGTTGAGAGCAGCGCGGCCAGCCGCGCGTCTTCCTGCTGCCGATCGACGTTGCCTGTCTCCAATTCTGCTTGTGGCATTTCAACTCCGCGACCCAAAGGCGCCTTCAGCGATGTGATTCCGGCCGAAGCAACTGCCTCACCATGTGCTTGAATACAGCCAGGGCGGTCGCCACACGCCGCTACCGCTACGCGCGAGCGCTGCTCGGGCAGACCGTCTTCGGGTCTGCTGAGCATGTTCCGCACTCTCCTTATCGGAAGAGGGCCCTCCGCGCGACAGGTTACGTCAGAGCGATTTACGCGGGTACCTGTCGGGGCTCATGGTTGGCTGGCCGGAGTCGCCTGTCCCGTTTCAGTCCACAAGAAGGCAAGCTGGTCGGCGTCGTCCTGGATCTGCTGCTCCACGCTAACCCCGGCTGAGTGCCCTCCGGCAAGGCTGTAGTGCAGAAGGACAGGCCGCCCGCTCGACGAGGCCGCCTGTACCAGTGGCGTCATCTTTCGCGCATGCAGCGGATCAACGCGCGTGTCGCTATCGCCGGTAAAGAACATCACCGCCGGATACGCCGTGTCCTGCTTCACGTTCTGGTACGGCGAGTATTTCAGCAGGTAGGGAAACTGCTTTTCTTCATCGGCCGAGCCGTATTCGGTAATCCAGTAAGCGCCCACCAGGAACTTCTGGTAGCGCAGCATATCCAGCAGCGGATAGCCGCACCAGACAGCGGAGAACAACTCCGGACGCTGGGTGATTGAAGCGCCCATCAGCAACCCGCCGTTGGAGCGGCCTGTGATGGCAAAGTGCGCGGGCGAAGTGTATTTTTCTGCGATCAGGTACTCCGCCGCAGCAAACCAGTCGTCAAAGACGTTCTGCTTCTTCTCAAACATGGCCTGTTCGTGCCAGTTCTCGCCATACTCGCCACCGCCGCGCAGATTAGGCAGCGCAAACCAACCGCCCTGTTCCATCCACCAGGCAAGGGCCGGGCTCCAGTAGGGCGTCTCGCTGGCGTCGAAGCCGCCGTAGCCGGTCATCAGCAACCGCTCGGTCCCGTCCCGCTTCAGCCCTTTCTTGCCTGCGATAAACATGGGAACCCTGGTGCCGTCCTTGGACTTGAAGAACACCTGCTTCAACTCATACCGGCTAGAGTCGAAGTCGATCTTTGGCCTGAAGAAGATTTCGCGTTTGCCGGTAACCGTGTCCAGCCGGTAAGTAGTCCAGGGCACGATGAACGACGAAAAAGTGCAGTAGCCGTAGCGGTCTGTCGTACGACCCGTGAGCCCCGAGGCCGAGCCGATTCCCTCGTATTCAATCTTGCCCGCGGCTTTGCCATCCAGGCTGTAGACCGAGGTTTCGGTCTTCACGTCGATCAGGCGGGTCACATACAGCTTTTCGCCCACGATCGACCACTCCTCGATTACGTTCGCGCCTTCCGGGACAACAGTCTGCCACACGTCGGGAAGCACGCCCGGGTCGCCCTTCAGAATCCGCCCATTGGGCGCCTTGTAATCGGTCTTCACATACCACGCACCCTTGGCGTAGACCACCTCGAACCGCGAATCCAGCCCCCAGACCAGGATCTCGAACGGCGAACCCGGCTTGGTCAGGTCGCGGAAGACGATATCCACCCGCCGCGCTGGCACTCCGCGATTGATCTGGACAACCAGGTACCGGCCGTCGTCGGTCACCTCGCCCGAGAAAAGATCGTTGCCGCCCAGCGCCTCGCCGCGGAACTCATGCCCGAACACCAGCGTGTCCGCGCTCGTGCGCGTCCCCAGCACGTGCTGGAACAGCAGTGTGCCCTGCTTGTTGTTGCGCGAGTAGTAGAGGCTGGCGCCATTGGGCGCAAAGTTGACCCCGAAGTACCGGGCCGCCGGCAACTCATCTTCCAGCGTCTTGCCGGTCTTCACATTCAGCACGTGGATGCTGGTCTCGTCCGCGCCGCCGCTCTTGACGGAGTAGGCCATCAGCGTCCCGTCGCGGGAAACATCGTCCAGGCCCACAGAAGTGTTCGTGTCGCGGCTCAGCTTGGCCGGGTCGATCAGCCGCTCGTCTTTCCCCGTCCAGCCATGGCGCACATAAAGCGAGTACTGCTGCTCGCCTGCCAGCCGCTTCCTGAAAAAGTAGCTCCCGGCGCGCTCCGTAGGGGCTCCGGTTACCGAGATATTTTCCAGCGCATCCAGATCGTCCACCGCTTGCGGCCGAATCCGCGCCTGCTTCAGGTAGCGCGCGGTGTAGGTATTCTGCTCGTCGATGAAAGCGCGGGTCTCCGGGCTCTTCGAATCTTCAAGCCAGCGGTAGCTGTCGACGATCTTGGTCCCGAAGTAGTTGTCCGTCACCGCAATCGCATCGACCGGCGGCGGAGGAGGCAACGCGATCCCTTCGCGTCCGTGAATCGCCTGGGCCAACGCACCCGTTCCCAGCGCACACCATACCATCATTTCGAGTCCAAGAATCCGCCGCATGCAATGCCTCCACAGGACAGAATACCCGGGACAGGGCGTTAAGAGCCTGTGTACCGCAAAGATGCGCGAACCGCCGTACGAATCCGGGCCGACAGCAACCCCGGTAGAATCAAACCCAGTGGCGCTGTCACCCTCAAATCAGTCCCTGCCGCCGGCGCGCTCGCGTTTGACGCGCGGCCTGGGAATCCTGCGCCCGTCCCACACGCACTCGGCTTTCTCGGCAACCGTGGTGCTCATGGTTTCGACCTTCCTGTCGCGCATTATCGGGCTGGTGCGGGTCAAGTACATCGTCTGGCTCTTTGGGCGCGGCCTGCAGGCAGACGCCTTGAATGGCGCCTTTGTACTCCCCGACATGATTTCGTACTTCCTGGTGGGCGGAGCGGCATCCATCACCTTTGTCACCATCCTCACCCGTTATCGTGAAACCGGCCGCGAGGCCGAGGGGCAACGGTCGCTCTCGGTGATTCTCACCACCATGTACCTGGTGCTGGGCGCGGCCATCGTGCTGGCTGAGATCTTTGCCCCGTGGTGCGTTCACCGGTTGTTCCCCGGCTATGACGCACAAAAAGCCGCGCTTTGCGTTCATCTCACGCGCATCCTGCTGCCCGCGCAACTGGCCTTTTTTGCCGGCGGCGTGTTTGGAGCGGTGCTGCTGGTGCGCAAGCAATTTACAGTGCAGGCGGTCACTCCGCTCATCTACGGCATGGGCACCATCGTGGGCGGTTTGTTGCTCGTTCATCGCATCGGAGTCTCTTCGCTGGCCATCGGAACCGCAGCCGGCGCGTTTGCCGGCCCGTTCTTTCTCAACTGGTTCTATGCCCGGAGGATGGGCACCCGCTACCGGCCCATTCTCGACTGGCGCGACCAGGGGCTGCGCGAGTGGGTCAGGTTATCGCTGCCGCTCATGGTGGGCGTTTCGCTGATCACGGCAGATAGCTGGATCATCGCCTACTTCGCCTCCAACACCAGCGGCGCGGTCTCTCTGATGGCCTACGCCAAGCAGCTTTTCACCGCTCCCATGGCCGTGCTGGCGCAGGCGGCGGGCGCGGCATCGATGCCGTTTTTTGCCAGCCTGTGGTCAAAAGAGCGGCGCTACGAATTTGCCACTGGCGTAGCTGATTCAGTCTCCCGCGTGGCCTCGCTTGGCCTGCTCGCGGCCTCCGGCATGGTGGCCCTGGCCGTACCCCTGGTCCAACTGCTTTTCCAGGGCGGACGCTTCTCCGGGGCCGATGCGCGGGAGTGCGCGGCTTACTTTGCCGTCTTCTCAATCTCCATGTCGCTTTGGGCCGCGCAATCCATCTATGCGCGGGCCTTCTATGCCGCGGGGAACACCTTTATTCCCATGGTGGCGGGGACGGTGGTCACGCTGGTTTCGCTGCCCATCTATAGCGGGCTTTACCACGCCTATGGAGCCATGGGGCTGGCCGTTGCTTCAAACCTGGGCATCACTCTGCAAACCCTCACCATCGCGGTCTTGCTCCACCAGCGGCGCATGGTTTCGCTGGCCAGTCTGGACTATGCCGAGATGGGCCGCTGCCTGCTGGCCGCCGCAACCAGCGGTTCCGTTGTGTGGGTCGTATTCATCTGGCTTGGCGGCCATCTATTGGCCTCGCGCATGCCGCTCGAGGGCCGCTGGGTGGACTTTGTTGTTCTGTTGGCCGGGGCCGCGCTGTGGGCGCTGATTGCAACGTGGGTTCTTTCGCGGGCCGGGTCGGCACTTCCCAGGGTCATGATGAAGCGCTTGGGGATGGGGTGAGACTCGAGCCCCTCTACCGGAGCCGGGTTCGAAAAAGGCGCTCTTTCAAACCGGCACGAACATCGGGAAGTGACGGCCTTCGACAAAAAGCAGGCAGAATCCAGTGACTCTGGTTGCAGCCTGCCATGGACCCTGGTGTGTGCAGCACAGAAGCCCCCGTCAAAGCGGGAGCTTCACGGCGTGAACCATCCCCGGCTACAGCGGTTCCAGAATTGTTGTACCCCCGAACCGCAACTGCCAAAGGGGCGCGTGAATCCTGGAATCGCTCTGGCGCCTTAGGCGTAGACCTTCATTTCTTTCGTTTCCCGCATTACCGAGACTGCCGGCTTCGGCTGAGGCGTGTGGAGGTTGATGTCCCCTTTGAAAAACGCCCCGTCTGCTATGCTGATGCGGGCCGCGTTCACGTTGCCCGTCAGCGAACCTTCCGACTGAATGTCGACCAGGTCGGTTGCAGAGATATTGCCCCGCACCTTGCCCATCACCACAATCTCGCGAGCCCTGATGCAGATTGAAAGTCCGTCGGACACGCAGCCGGTCAGGCCAACGGTTACGCGGCTATTCGGCAGGTCGATGTTTCCCACAACTTCGCCGTCGATCAATAGCGAACTGGCGCCAGAAACCACCCCTTTGAATACCAGGCCATTCGCAATGATCGCTTCGATGAACGGCTCGAGGGCAGGTTTGATTTCGGGGGCAGGTTCACTGGGGGGGGCAACAGGTATAGGCCGGGCGGCATCCGGTGAAGCACTGGAGGCGAACGAGCCGCTCTGGCCGAACTTCCTCATGATTCCCATTTCGTGCAAGTCCTTTCCTGGAGAAAAAAGGCCGCAAGGAGCGCTACGGAGTCTGGGACTCGAAAGTCGGTGCCTCGCTTTGCCGGGCTAACGCCTCGGCTCTGGCGCTCCTTGCTAAATGCGTTCGCGCCTTCGTCGGCAGGTCTCTGCCTGTCTCTTTGTGCGCCGCAACTTAGCGGCCAGAAGAAGCTTTAAAGCCTCTGCAACGACTCATTGCTTTTGTCTGTAGAAGCTACAGAACTGTACAAATCGTCAGCGCAGGCTAAGACTCGGAATGATACACCCGTTCGCTCGGAACGCGCAATCGCTAGCTTGCGCGTTCATTCAAGTCATCCATGCATCGCGCCTGTCTAACTCCACGGCCCTGCGACCGCATGAGTCCGGAAAGCACCTCAAGGTGACTGCGATAATTCATAACTTATTGAGGGGAGGTTACGAAATCGCACCAAAGTCGTAGCTGGTAACATCCGCAAGCTGGCTGAAGAACGGCAACGAAGGGCTACCCAGAGGGCAATTTGCCGACACACAAAATGGCGCGCAGAACGATCAGGGGCAACGCCCCATCGAGGCGCCGGCCGCGACTACCCGGACGCATGCTCAGGTTGTCGCTTACACAGCAAAGCCTCCGTCGGTGACGGAGGCTTTGCCGGTAACCGCCGATTTCCGGCCTTATGCGTATGCCTTGGTTTGCTCTTCCGCTTCCACGTAGGAAGCAGCCGACTTGGGCTGAGCCGTGCGAAGCTCAATGTCGCCTTTGAAGTATGCTCTATCCGCGATGCTGATTCGGGCTGTGCTCACATTTCCCGTTAGGTGACCCTCAAGGCAGATTTCAACGCGATCTGTTGCAGAGACATTGCCCCGGACTTTTCCCATGATCACGATCTCGCGGGCCCTTATGCAGACCGACAAGCCGTCAGTAACAAAACCGGTTGGGCCAACGGTCACCCGGCCGTCCGGAAGGTGGATGTTGCCAACCACCTCGCCGTCAACGAACAGCGAATTGTTGCCGGTGATTGTGCCATTGAAGATCATTCCTTTCGCAATCGATGCTTGTGGAACAGCTGCGGCAAGATGAGGATTGCGGTGGGAGTACTCGTTGGCCGGCAGGGCTGATTCAAACGGGATCGGTTCCGGCGCGGGCTTCGGGGCGGCTGTCGCGGTTTCGTTGGATTTCCACATCATGCTCATAGACTTTGGGTCCTTTCCTTGGGGAGACGGGCCATCCCGGCAAGTTATTGACCGAGCGCCACAAACGCTTCACATTGGCTATCGGCGATTGGCGCTGGTAGATGCCGCTTCCCCGTCAGCCGCTTCATCCGCCCGGCTCCTTCAGCCAGGCGATTCAACACAGCGTTTGCCATCGGCAAACAATAGTTCAAAAAACGCGAAACCTAACCAATGAGCGTTTAGATGCGTGTTTCGCTACACAAGAACAGAAAAAATGATGCAAAGGAGTCAACGCAGTGTTCCACGATTCCGCTCCAGTCTCTTTGCTGAAGCGCAAGCGGAACTCGTCTAGAATGGCGGGAATTGTCGAAAAAATGAGGCAGACGTACGGGCTCAAAGTGGATTTGGCATTTTCAATTTCACCCCGGCGCAACCTGGCAGGACCGGCGGTATTTGCGGTGGTCGAAAGCCAATTCCAAAGGGCGCGCAGATGTCATTCCGGCAATCACGATGGATTGCCCGCACTAACCCGTCCGTTGCCGCAGTGCGCCACATTGCGAAGTTCTGAGCAGGTCAAAAACACGCATTTTGGTCTCTGGCGCATGAGTCGATATCGCGCAAATCCGCCGGCGCCTGTCGAGCGCACCCGTAGCTTCCGCGGTCCGGATAAACGAAACCGCAGGACGGAAATTGAAAATCTAGTGTAGTCCGTCATAAAGAGATTCATTTATGTATCGAGAGTCATCTTATGATGAGAGGGCCTCGATATGCGTGTTGCAGAGCCGATAGTTTTGGAAGAAGGGATCCGTCGCACTTTGGAGCGGCAAGCTCGCGGCCGT
>CAIWFH010000043.1 GCA_903911925.1 uncultured Acidobacteriaceae bacterium | reverse complement strand
CCTGCCCGGCCAAGGTGGGCGGAACTCCGTCGCCCGCGCTAGCGGGCACTACAATACTCTTCCTTGCGGTACCGAGGGCGAAGCCCTCGATGGGCGGGATGGACTACTGATCTAGAGCGGTCTGAAATCTAGTACCAAGGGCGCTCCGCATGGAGCGCCCTTTTTCAAGCTCTCCTTCCTAAATATATGTTATTGTCGCTCTTGACATTGGTCATCCCTGCGAATAGCTTTCTTCCATTGCAGTTGGGTGGTCCAATTCTGTGCTGGGCAGGGTACAGAGAGCCGAAAACAGGAAGATCGTATCAATGGCGCCTAGGAAGTAGAAATGAGCGAAAGGGCTACAAAGGGACAGTATCCAACCTTGGTGTCGCTATTCACCGGCGCAGGCGGCCTTGATGTAGGGTTGGAGCAAGCTGGATTTAACACAATCGCCGCAACTGACTTCGATGATCATTGCGTCCAGACACTTCGCCTTAATCAATCGATGCGCATCCCAATCGACGGATTTTCATCTAGGTTCTATCTTGAAAACGCAAGAATCATTCATGCAGACGTAGCAGATCTTAATAGAAAGGACTTTGAGATTCCTTCCTCTGTCGAACTCGATCTTGTAGCAGGCGGACCGCCATGTCAGCCCTTTTCGTCCGCAGGCAGTCAGCTTGGCTTTAGTGACCCCCGTGGTATGCTATTTCAGCATTTTGCTCGTCTCGTGTCTGAACTCAAGCCAAAAATGTTCCTCTTCGAAAACGTTCGAGGCCTTGTGACTGCCCGAGGACCTTCCGGTAGTCCCGGAGAGGCTCTCGAACTGGTCAGAGTTGCATTTGAAGAAGCGGGCTATTCTACGCGATGCGCGCTCCTTAACTCGGCGGACTTTGGGGCCTTCCAACGGCGCGTTCGGCTCTTTATCATCGGAAGCAGACTTTCAACATTGCCTGAATTCCCAGAACCTACACATGGTGAACAGAAGCAGAATGGGCTTTTCGAGCGAATTGAGCCATGGAAAACCCTTGGTAAATTTCTGGAAACAGCGTTGGCACCGCTTGACTCAGAAATTACACGTCCAAGTCCAGAATTAGCAAAGCAACTAAAGGAAATACCTACTGGATCTGGACTGAAAAGCCCTGGAGTTAAGGAAGTCACCAGACCCGGCGGACATTGGGGTTATAAGCAAGGAACTTTTATCGCGGATCCACGAAAGCCTGCTCGCACAGTCACCGCGGCTTCTACGCAAGATTGGGTCCGCTTAGCAGATGGCACGTTAAGGCGCCTAACATTATCTGAGTGTGCAGGGCTTCAAGGTTTCCCACGAGATTGGCAATTCGCCGGAACTCGAACAACCAATTTCAAACAGATTGGGAATGCAGTTCCCATCGTTTTCGGAAAAATGATAGGCCGATCTCTCGCACAGGTAGCTTTCCTCAGACAGAAGGCAGCAAAATCCGCTACACGCGCAGTTTCAGCTGAACTCCCTCCAAATTTCAAGCAATATGTTAGCTATACATTACGAGATGAATCACGCAATGGCCGCGACAGACCTCGAAGCCGGTATCATCCTCAAGCAAGCGAAAGGTAATATATGCCAAATAGAAAACTCATTTCTCCAGAGCATTGGGCAAGCGTCCAACTCGAGCAAGAAAGGGAAAAAGCAATACAGGTGTTTGTTGATCGCCGATTATCCGAAGGAGATCCAGATTACCTACGCCAATTCGCCGAAAGTGAGCGCATGGTTGCAGAATTTTTGGATCTATCAGGAAATCTACTTGTAGCAAAGCCAGAAATATTCCTGAATCGTGTAGATCTTTTAGAAGATATCGGTCGATTCGTTGCAGGACCTCCCATAAGCGCCGATGATTTCCGAACTCTGCTTGGAATCAAAAAACTCCATTCAGGCGAAAAAAGCGAAGTAAGCGAGGCTCTTGCCTTAATAGGCAGCTTAATCGATTCGTCAAGGTTTCGATGGGTTTCGGAAAAGCGAAAACCTACGAAAATCGAGTTGCAATCATCAATAGTTGCGACTGCGAGCTTAAGGGCTGTTGAGCGGGCCCGGACTGAACGACGCTCTTCAGAGAAGGAGCGCCAAGAGAGTTATGTCGCGCAGTTCATTCGTGAAATCCGCTTAAATGAAGTTGAAAGGGTCTCTCATCCAGACAATGACATGTTACCAGGATCATTTAAGCGCGGCGTAAAGTTTGAAGGCAAGCAATGTGATGTTCTAGTAAGGCTTTATGACGAGAGATTCCTCACCATCGAATGCAAATCGAGCAACTCGGCTGTGAATAGCATAAAGCGATTGAACGATGTTTCAGATAAGGCTCAGGTCTGGAAAACTGCGCGTGGTGCTAAGGTTATTACCGCAGGAGTGCTTGCAGGTGTTTTCGACCTCCAAAGCTTGGAGACAGCACAGGAAAAGAGTGTTTTCTTGTTTTGGGAGCACAACCTAAAGCCATTGAAATCCTTCCTTGTCGCGACGAGAAAAGCCTAAATTCACTCCAACTGCTTCAACAGAAGTTGTATTGCGGAGGATGCGATTACAGAATCGGGGGGCATATGTCAACTCGCCTGCCGCCAACAACGAAACCAAAATCGCCTGCGTCAACCGGATATCCCATACTTCGAATAGGTTGGGTTTGGTCATCAGACCTGACCTTATGCAAGATGATAAAACAGTGTGGGGGTGCCGGAGAAGACCGGAGCCCGCGCAGCGGGCGAGGACTTCGGAGGCAGGGGGAGCAGCGTGGTCGCTAGTGCGCAGAGCGCCTCGTCCAACCCAGTGCTCCCCCTCATGATAATTATCGAAGCGAGAGCACATCGCCATCCGAACCCTCGGCGCGATCATTTGAGCGCCGAGAAGAGGTCATCTCCGAGGAGCTTGGGCTCAAGCTCGAGAACACCGCCGTCACCCAGCTGGGCACCGCCAAGACCGTCAAGGTGGACAAGGACAACACCACCAT